>NZ_JBGLRL010000029.1:0-38966 GCF_041402505.1 Aeromonas sp. S2(2024) | reverse complement strand
AGTTTGAATTCAGCAGTAAATGAGCGACGTAATCTTGTCATTGAACACCTCAAGTCATGGTGGCGACTGTACCACCTAAAATGGTGTCCGGGATGATTAGACCACTACACCGCCAAGCTGTCACTGATTTGGTCGGTCAATCCCTTAATGACTGTGCGCTCTGTATCCCAGTTCACCGCACGGAGCATGCGCCCCAGTAATGCATTGGCTCCGTAGGCAATGTGATCGGCGGGATCACGGCGTGCGGGGAGGTAGTGGATATGTATATGGTTACGTTCCGCTCGGGGTACTTGGGTGGTGGTAAGTGGTGAGCCATCTGGATTGATGTCCAACACATAGACCATGTTTTCCTCTATATCCCCATCCAACCCCATGGTTGCGTTAAGGCGAAAACGAATGCGTGGTGTGCCATCGATCTCGTCGAGGCGCATATGACCGAAATGAGGTGCAACCGTGCTGTTGTCTTCGCCATCTTTTAATTCAGGGAATACAAAGTCGGCCTCGATCCATAACTGGCGCTCCTCCGGAGGCACTTCTTCGTTCAATGGGACATGAAAGTCTGAGCGCAGTATTCGACGCAGTGATGGATCAAAGGCAAACAACCGACACAAGGCCTGCAGTGCAGCTGTTTTGCCGGAGCCATTAGGCCCAATGAGGTAAGTCATCTCCTCCAATGGAATTTCGGTGGGGGCTGCCCCGAAAGATTGGAAGCTCGATAGGCGGAGGGTTTGCAGCTTCATTGGGCATCCTATGTCTTAGAACGAAGAGAATGGGGATCATCACCATGTTGAGTGATTCGTAGCAGGTTGCCGATTGCACATCTAACTCGGATGGCAAAGTTCTTGCCCGTGGATTCGCGGCATTTTACCTGTACTTTTGTGCAGGCTTGGCTCATGGCTGACTCCGACGAGAGGGTTGCCAAGCAGCTATGTTACCGAACGGCGCTGGGGAGAGAAGCAGGAGAGGGGCGTTTTCTGGGCAAGATCAACAAATTTATTAATAAGTCGGAGGTGATGGGTTTCTCAGCACCGGCAGCGCATCAGAGCAGGGTGGTCAAATCGAGGTTTAACCCTGTGGAGTGCCCTGTCGCGCAGCTGCCATTCAAAATGCGGCAAGGGTAAGCCGGTAGTGGTGGCGAGTGTGGATAAGTGACTGGCCGCCCTGTAACAGCGGGGTTGGATCTAGAGTTCTGCCCCAGCCCCATAATGTCGATGGGCCCCGTCTCCTGCGAGATGGGGCCCATGTTTTTTTGTATTAGCGCACGGTCTTTGGGTCTGGTTTGCTCCGTGAAGGCTTAGCGGGCCAGCAGGGGCTGGCCGCTGGTCAGGGTCGCACTGGTTGTCTGGACTGCCGGATGCTGCTGGAATTGGCGCACCAGCCGCTCCAGCTCGCCGAGTTGCCGCACCAGGGCGATGACGCCCTGCACCGCATGCTGACTGCCCTGAGTGGAGTCGTCGGCCAGGCTCTTGATGCTGAGCACGCTGCGGTCTATGTCGGCGGTGACCTGGGATTGCTCCTGCACCGCCTGGGCTATCTGGTTGCTGCCGGCGGCCACCTGCAGCAGGCGGTCGCTGATCTGTTGCAGCACGTCGCCGGTGGCGGCGGCCTTGAGGCGGCAACTGGCGGAGCGCTGCTCTCCCTTCTCCATCGCCTGCTCCGCATCCCCGGCGCTGCCCTGCAAGAGGCTGATCATCTTCTGGATCTCGCCGGTGGAGGACTGGGTCTTGATGGCCAGGGTGCGGATCTCGTCCGCCACCACCGAGAAGCCGCGACCCGCCTCGCCGGCCCGGGCGGCCTCGATGGCGGCGTTGAGGGCCAGCAGGTTGGTCTGGTTGGCGATGTTGTTGATGACGTCCAGGATGCCGTCGATGGCCCGGCACTGGGTGGCGAGGGTGTTAATCACCCCCTTGGAGGCGATCAGCTCGCCGTGCATCCCCTCCACCTCGACCAGTGTCTCCTGCACGCGGAGGTTGCCCTCCCTGAACAGATCGGCGGTCTCATCGAGCCGGTCTGAGGCGGCGGTCGAGCTGTGGGAGACCTCGCGGATGGACTCGGCCATCTGGGTGATGGCTGTCGCCACCTGGTTGGTCTGGGCCTGTTGCTGCTGCAGGTTGTCGGTGATGGATTCGGCGTTGCGCAGATCCGTCTGGGCGGATGTCAGGATCTGCTGGCAGGTCTGCTGGGTGCGGGCCAGCACCGCGTTGAACTCCGCCTGGTTCATCTTCATGGCGAGCTCGATGGCGGCGAGGCGATCGACCCGGCCGGTGTAGAGCAGTTGCATCAGCGGGTTGTCGAAGCGGCTGCGGGCCAGGGCCTCCAGTCTCGCGAGACGGCGGGAGAGGGCCTGGTTGATGACGAGCGCCAGCATCAGGGACAAGGCGCCGAGCAGAAGGGGCCAGCCAGGGCCGTGCTGATAGCCGAAGGCCACCAGAGCCGCCAGACAAGGCAGCAGGCAGAGAGTGAGCGCGAGCGTGTGGGAGAAGGGGGGCAGGCGCAGGGCCCGCGGGGTCTTGCCGCTGCGCATCTCCTCATAGACCCGCTCCGAGCGCTGCTTCACTGCGTCATCCGGCGCCGTGCGCACCGACTGGTACTCCACCACCTTGCCGCTCGCATCCTGGATGGGGGTCACGAAGGCATTGACCCAGTAGTGATCCCCGTTCTTGCAGCGGTTCTTGACCGGGCCCATCCAGCTCTTGCCTTCACGGAGATGACGCCACATATCGGCGAAGGCCTGGGGCGGCATGTCGGGGTGGCGGACCAGGTTGTGCGGTGATCCCTGCAGCTCCTCCAGGATGAAGCCCGCTATCTGGCAGAACTCGTCGTTGGCATAGGTGATGCGGCTCTCCAGATCCGTGGTGGAGATCAGGTTCTGGTGCGCCGGGTAGAGGCGTTCACGCTGGGTAACGGGCTGGTTGACTCTCATGGCGGCTTCCGACTGTGGCGGGATGATGAGTCCCGACAACTTGGGACTAGTAGTCCCATTGCAAGCCGTGCACCAGAGTGCCAGAACACGCTTAAATTGCGTGCAAAATGCATCTTATTTGCCCAAAACCCGGGGATGGACGAGAACGATCCGGGCCAGCGTCTCCACCTGCTGAATCGATTCGCTTTTTGGGAGCCGTTTTGGCAACGGCCTGACGGGTTTCGCAATTTAGCAAGGCGGGGCCGGTGCCCCGCCGGGATCAGCTGGGGAGATCGGGCTCGCCGGCCGGGGCCAGCATCAGAGTCTCTATCTGCAGGTGAGTGGAGAGCAGGGTCTTCAAGTCCTGCAGGTACTCCTCCAGGGGCGGCTCTTCCAGCAGCAGGGCAAGTTCGTTGCCGATGGGGGTGAGACGGTAATAGAGCAGGGTGAGGTTGCTCTGGCGCTGGCGCAGGCGCCAGCGCTGATTGCCGAAGGCCAGCTCGACCCCGTCCGCAGGCAGGGGGCCGGATTCGAGCTCCCCCTTGTGCAGCAGGCCGAGATCACACAGCAGCAGCAGGGCGCTGTAGGGGACCCGGTATTTGCCAAGCCCCATGCGGGTGACCCTGGCGCGGCTGAGCAGGCCGGCCCCCTTGTGCATGCCCAGCAGCAGGCGTTGCTCGTCGCTGCCCTCGTAGTGACAGGAGAGGGCACAGATCCGCTGGAACAGCTGGGCTTCACGCTGGGTCATCTCCTTGAGGGTGTTGAGGGCACGGATGGAGAAGCGACCGGGGGTCGCCACCTCCAGGGCGAAGATCCGCCCCCACAGTTGCTGCATGGGCACCATGCTGATGTCTTCGGCCAGTTGCAGGAAGCGGGTCAGCCAGTCGCTGTCCATCTCGCCGCCGGCCGCCGTCTCTTCGCAGTGGCGGGCGGCCATCACCATGATGGCTTCCAGGTTGCGCTGGCGGGCGGCCTGATCCGCCAGATGGCGGAAGGTGGCGCGCTGCTCGAAGGTGCTGTCGCTGTTGCGGGTCAGCATGCCGTCTATGCCGCGACTGCGGGCCAGGCGCAGGGTCTGCTCCTGGCTGCTCAGGATGGCACTCTCTTTCTTGGGGGGCAGGTCAGCCATGCTGGCTCCGTGATCGCAGGGTCTGGTGTTGAATGTTACTCCAACCGGGCCCATGAACAATCCCTCAGGCGGGCACGGCGTCATGGGGTTCAGGAGATGGGTTCAGGATAAAAAAATGGCCTCCCGCAGGAGGCCATCGGCATGGCTTACTCTTCGTAGACGCTGACCTCGACCGCCTCCATGGAGTAGGAGGCGGTAGCCATCTCGTGACTGGAGCTGACGGTGTGCATCTTTCCCTTGACCCAGATGGCGTCCCAGAGATCGTCCACCGGTGCTCCCTTGGGGTAACTCACGTAGATAACCTGGTTGGTGGGGGGCGGCGGCACGTGGATGCAGGCGCCGAAGTAGGGCACCAGCAGGAAGGCTGTGATGGTCTTGGCATCCCCCTCCAGCGGCACCACGAAGCCGGGGATCCGCACCTCCTGATTGTCCAGCTTCTTGTTGACGCCCCCCACCGGCTGTGGCACTGAGGAAAGGTCGCCGTCGTGGCTCACCTGGGGCGGGGGCAGCAGCTTCTCACCTTCGGGAATGAGCACATCCCAGTCGATGGTCTTGTAATCGGCGGCCATGGCAGGCAGCACCAGCAGGCTGGCCAGCAGCGCCACTATCTTCCACTTCATCATCTGTCCTTCTCTCAATTTTTTATGCGGGCATGTCGCTAGATGCGAATGCTCATGCCATCACTCAGGCTGTAACGATAAGCGCGGGCGGCGGGGAGCAGGCCGATCACCATGCCTGCCAGCCACACCAGCCCCAGCAACTGCCACTCATAGGCGTTCGGCAGCCCCAAGCTTAATTGCAGGCCATAGTGGCTGAGCAGCCAGGGGGTGGCAAGCCCCTGGCCGAGATAGAGCACGGCTACCCCGAGGGCGATGCCGAGGGTGGTCAGCGCCATCGCCTCCAGCGCCAGCAGCAGGAACAGGTGGGCCGGGCCTGCACCCAGGGATCTCAATATGGCGAGCTCGCGGCGCCGCTCGTTGAGCCCCGCCAGCAAGGTCGTCAGCATGCCGATGAGGCCCGCCACCACCACGAAGCCCGCGATGACCGACAGCGCCGTCTCCGCCACGCTCATCAGGCTCCACAGCTCCTGCAAGGCGGCCCCGGGGAGGATGGCCATCAGCGGCTCCCTGGGGTAGGTGTTGATGCTCCGCTGCAGCTGGAACGCCAGAATGCGGTTGCTCAGGCCCACCATAAAGGCGGTGATGGTTTTCGGGGTGAGATCCAGTGCCAACGCCTGTTCCGGGGTGACGTTCTTGCTGTGGCGGCCGGTGTCCCAGCCAAGGTGGATAGCCTCTATCCCCGCCAGCGGCACATGGATGGTGCGGTCGATGGGCGTGCCGGTCGGTGCCAGTATCCCCACCACCTTGAACGGCAGGTTGTCGTGCTGGCTGAACGAGGTGTTGCCGGCGCCGTGGGCGATGACGATGGGCTGGTCCAGTTTGTAGCCCAGCTTCTGTGCCACCTGGGCGCCGAGCACCGCCTCGAACGGCGTCTCGAACGGGCGTCCCTCGCGCAGTTGCAGGGACTGCTGCTGGCCGTACTTCAGATGGGTGAAGTAGTCGCCGTTGGTGCCGAGCACCCTGAACCCCTTGTGGGAGTCACCGAGTGACAAGGGGATGGTCCAGGCAACGCCAGGCTTTGTCTTGATGGCCTGGTAGGAGTCCCAACCCACGTTGTTGGTGGGATTGCCGATGCGAAACACCGAGTAGAGCAGCAGGTTCACCTGACCGGAGCGGGCGCCGACGATGAGATCGGTACCCGAAACGGTATTGGAGAAGCTCTCGCGCGCCTGGCTGCGCACCCGCTCCACCCCGAGCAGCAGGGTGACGCTGATGGCGACGGCCAGCAGGGTAAGTCCGGCGGTGAGGCGACGGGCCCAGAGGCTTTGCAGGGCGAGTTTCAGCATATGCTCCTCCAGCCCAGGGGGAAGAGGAGGTCATGGCTTCCCGGCATGGCCGGACAGAGGCCCTTATCTGCGGTGTTCATCATGCGGCCCTCCGGTTGAGCAGTTGCAGGTTCTCTACCCGTGGGAAGAGGGGCTCCAGATAGGGGTCGTGGCTCACGAAGACGAGGGTCGAGCCCTGCTTGTCGCACTCCTCGAACAGCAGCTTGATGAAGGCGGCTCTGTTGTCGGTATCCAGGGCCGAGGTGGGTTCGTCGGCGATCACCAGCGGCGGCGAGCCGATCAGCGCCCGGGCGGCGGCGACCCGCTGTTGCTGGCCGATGCTGAGGGCGTGAACGGGGCGATGCAGTGCCTCGTCCGGCAGTTGCAGCTCAGCCAACAGGCGGCGCGCCTCCTGTTCCGGGCTTCCTTTCAGGCGGGCCCGCTTGGCGGGCGAGAAGATGAGGGCAGCGGTGACGTTGTCCTGCACCGATAGAAACGGCAGCAGATTGAACTGCTGGAAGATGTACCCCAGATTGGCCGCCCGGAACTGGTCACGGGCGCGGCCGGAAAGCCGGGCCAATGGTTGGCCCAGCACCTCCAGGGTGCCGTGGTTGGCGGTCTGGATCCCGGCAAGCAAGCCGAGCAGGGTGGATTTGCCACAGCCCGACGGGCCCTTGATAAACACCCGTTCCCCCTCGCGGATGCGCAGGGCGGGCAGATCGAGTACAGCGTCGCCACCTGGCCAGGCAAAGGCCAGATCGCAGATCTCAACCACGGCGTTTTTCATGGCGTTACCAGCTCAGCTTGTTGGCGGACGGGGTCAGCTCGGCCGCAGTCTGGCCGGTGGGCAGGATCCCCTGCACGCTCAGCTTCTCCAGGCTCGGATAGACGGCAAACAGGGTGGCTTCAAGACCATTGAGTTTGGCCGGGGTGGCGCAGGTGTAGGTATACATGGCCCCCAGGTCCGCATGGCCCGCCTCATCGTGGTGCTCATCATGCTCGCTGGCAGCCTTGTCATGGTCATGGTCATGGTCATGGTCATGGTCATGGTCATGGTCGTGATCCTCTTTGGCGGCTTGCAACGCCTGCTGGGTCAGCTTGCAGCCGGCGGCCGGGTCGAGGCGAAACAGGGTGTCGGGTTGCTGGAGGCGGGCCACGGCCCTGGCGTGTTGCGCTTTATCTTCATCGCTCCTGGCGGCGTGTTCGAAGCCCACCAGGTCGGCTGCGGGGGCCTGCAGCTCGATCATCAGCTGGTTGCCATCCACCACCAGATTGAGGTGGCCATGGCCGTGCTCGTGGGCACCATGGCTGTGGCTCTCGTGTTCGTCGTGATTTGCCTGGGCGCCGAAAGCGGCTGCGGCCAGCAACAGGGTGACTGCTTTCATCGTTAATCCTTTTGAAAAATTGATAAGAAACTGATTCAACGGAAGGAACAATGAAGGTATGGCGGGGCTCTGATGCGGCTATGGCCTGACGTCGTGGTGGTGACGGTTGGCAAGGTGGTGCCGATAAACAGGTCGATGACAGAAGACTGGGTCGGGACAAGGGGGGTCGGGGTGAGTGCCAGCTTGCCATCCAGATGCAGGGCGCAGAGGGTGCAGGCATGGTTATGTTCGGGCAGGTCGGCTTCAAGCGGATGCTGTGCCAGCGCCGGTTGCATCCACAACCAGCCCAGCAGCAACATCCAGATTGTCAACGTGGTACGACCCATAGACCCTTATGGAAAGGGCGCCATCAGCGCCCTTCTCTCTGATTCAGAGATGGGACTGAATGAGCCCCATCACCTTGGTTATCTCGGTGGCAGCGAGCTGGCCATCTTTGGCAAACAGCACCTTGCCCTCTTTATCCAGCACTATGATGGCCGAACTTTCCGGCGCCAGATCCCAGGCGTTGCGGGCCATGCCCTTGGCATCCAGCACCATGGCGGACCAGGGGAACTCTTTCTTGCTGTCTTCGGCGCTGCTCTTCACAAAGCCGGAGGTGCCCCAGATGGCGTCATTACTGTTGATGATGGTGACCGTCTGGTACTTGTCATGGGGCAGCTTGGCCGCCTTGATCGCCTCGATCATGGGGGCGTTCAGCTCCTTGGCACTGGAGCGACCCGCGATATGCTGTATCAGAAAGACTTTGCCGGTCAGTACCTTGCTTTGCCAGGGCTGATAGCTGACCTCTTTATCCTTCAGCACCAGCTCACCCTTGTCGCCGATGTTGACCAGCGGCACCTGGGCCGACTCCTTGATGTTGTGGGCCAGAACCAGGGTTGGCAGCAGCGCCAGGGTAAGTACGAGATGTTTCATCCGTATGACACTCCTTTGTGATGTTATAACGATTTTGGGATCGAGGGAATGGGACCCTGAACATCCTAAACTGATCGGATCTGTTTAAAAAGTGTTAAATAAACGCGAGGATTTATCCGGTCGCAGAATCAATCTGTCTTGAACCTGCGAATGACGGCGGCAAGGATGGCATGAGGCCGATAAAAATCAACTGATTGCCCATGTGCTGAGGCAGTGGACTCAATAGAGCGGTTCGCTGATCAGGGGGATCTGGGCCATGGTCATCTGCTGAGCCAGCAGGGGGGAGCCAGTCAGCAGCACGTGGCGCTGGTTGCCGATCACCAGGGTATCCCCTTCCAGCCCGCTGTCGGCCGTGATGGCGAGCCAGGCTGGCGAGACGCTGCCGATGCTGATGTCCGGATAGATGATGCTGAGGTTGTATTGCGGTGCCAACTCGGCCAGGAGGCTCGCCATCAGCAGTGCCTTCTCGTCACTGTCAGCCTTGTTTTCTTGCAGGGCCTGCAGGGGAGGAGCGAAGTGATCCATCTGCTCGGACGGGGTGGGGATGCCGCTTAACCACTCCTGCAGCAGGTTGACGCTGGTGGCCAGATCCTTGGCCGAAAATTGCCTGGCCAGGGGTTTGAGATCCCCCTTGAACTGGTAGAACAGCTGAGAGTAGTTGGGCCTCACGCAGGGCAGCTTGCGATTGGCCGGGTGTACGCAGGGCAAGACTCGCATCTCGTAGAAGGCATCCTCCTGGTATTGCTGGTAGGCTTGCCAGAACTGGATGGACTCGAGGCTGCTGTCGTGCAGGGTAAAGGCCTGCTCCAGGTCACGAAACTTGGTGGCTGTCTCGGGGCTGTAGTGGTTGATCTGGTTGATGCTGTTGTAGAGCCGGGGGCTGATGTAGGAGTAGAGGGTCTCCAGCGGGTAGTTGAGTGCGGTGTCGAGCTGCGTCATCTCGTGGCGGCTGGCAGAGAGGACGCGCTCGTCCGTGGTCAGTTGCAGGTGCTTGCGCTGGCCGTCGGCGGATTGCCACTGCCAGCTCATGTTGACCTCATTGGCCACTGCCGCAGAGCCGAAGAGTAGACTCCACAGCAGGCATTGTGCCAGTTTCATGGTGTGCATCCTGCCTGGGTGATACTAAACAACTAGGTGAGCCGACGGGATTTGGATTGGTTTAGTGATGACGATATTGGTAATTATCTGATCCAGCGGTAAATTTAGTCAGGGAAATAAGTCATGTCGGAAATAACCATGAAGCCTGTTTCATTGTTTTTGCTGATGCTGCTCTCGTTGCCGACACTGGCGGGTCAGGTGATCGTCAATCAGGGCATGTCCACGGCGGATACCTTTGCCCTGCGGGATCAACTGGCGCGAGAACATGAGTGGCAGGAGTGGCTGCGGTTCCAGCAGGCCATCAAGTGGCTGGAGGTACTGCCGGTCAACTGCGATCTGGTGGGGGGCGCCGGGCAGGAATATCGCTGTGGGGACAACTATTACCGTCCCTATCGACAGAACGGGCGTGACCTCTATATCCAGGGGGATCCGCCAGACCAGCCCCCGCAACGGCCCATAAAAAAGGCGCCATAAGGCGCCTTTTTTTTGCGAGAGAGACGCTTACTTGGCAGCGTAACGCTCGGCAGAAGTCAGGATTTCGGCTTCGGCAGCGGCCTTGTCGCCCCAACCTTCCACCTTGACCCACTTGCCTGCCTCCAGCTCTTTGTAACGCTCGAAGAAGTGCTGGATCTGGGCTTTCAGCAGCTCGGGCAGATCGTTCACATCCTGGATGTGATCGTACTGCTTGGTCAGCTTGGAGTGGGGAACGGCCACGATCTTGGCATCTTCGCCAGATTCGTCGGTCATCTTCAGCACGCCAACCGGACGGCAGCGAATGACGGAGCCGGCCAGCAGCGGGTAGGGAGTCGGCACCAGCACGTCGACGGGGTCACCGTCCAGGGACAGGGTGGCGTTCACGTAACCGTAGTTGCACGGGTAGAACATCGGGGTGGACATGAAGCGATCAACGAAGATGGCACCGCTGTCCTTGTCGACTTCGTATTTGATCGGGTCGGCATTCTGCGGGATTTCGATGATGACGTAGATGTCGTCAGGCAGGCTCTTGCCAGCCGGTACCAGGTTCAGGCTCATGACGTTTCCTTTGCGTGTTGGAGTCAAGTTTGCAGGCCGACATTATAGCGATGTCCCGTCAAATGACCATATTTCGCGGGCAGGGGAGTGTGCTGGCGGATGCCGTGCCACCTGGTGCCGTCCGATTTCTGTCGCCTTGCCGGACTCGACAGCGCTCTTGCCATGGTCGCGGCTTGTGCCACCGGGTCAACAGACCCTAGAATGCGCACTTCCCTTTACTGCGAAAGGAAGCGGTATGCATATTCACATTCTCGGGATCTGCGGCACCTTTATGGGTGGTCTGGCGGTGTTGGCAAAACAGCTGGGTTATCGAGTCACCGGCTCCGATGCCAACGTCTATCCCCCCATGAGCACCCAGCTCGAGCAGCAAGGCATCGAGTTGACCGAGGGCTATGATCCGTCCCAGCTCGATCCGGCGCCGGATCTGGTGGTGATCGGCAATGCCATGAGCCGTGGCAACCCTTGTGTGGAGTATGTGCTGGATCGCAACCTGCCCTATATCTCTGGCCCCCAGTGGCTGCTGGAACACGTGTTGCAGGATCGCTGGGTACTGGCCGTCGCGGGCACCCATGGCAAGACCACCACCGCCAGCATGCTGGCCTGGGTACTGGAATATGCCAAACTCGAGCCCGGTTTCCTCATCGGTGGTGTGCCCGGCAACTTCCCGGTTTCCGCCCGTCTGGGCTCCGCCCCCTTCTTCGTCATCGAGGCGGACGAGTATGATTGCGCCTTCTTCGACAAGCGCTCCAAGTTCGTTCACTACCACCCGCGTACCCTGGTAATGAACAACCTGGAGTTCGACCACGCGGATATTTTCCCGGATCTCGCCGCCATCCAGCGCCAGTTCCATCACCTGATGCGTACCGTGCCGAGCAACGGCCGGGTGCTGTTCCCCCAGGCCGATGACAACCTCACCGCCGTGCGCAAGATGGGCTGCTGGAGCGAGGTGGAGCTGGTGGGTCAGGACGACGCCAAGTGGAAGGCGGTCAAGCTGACCGACGACGGCTCCGCCTTCGAGGTGTGGCTGGATGGCGTCAAGCAGGGGGAGGTGCACTGGGAGTGTATCGGCGAGCACAACGTCAACAACGGTCTGATGGCCATCGCTGCCGCCCGCCATGCCGGTGTCATGGTGGAGCACGGCATAGCCGCCCTCTGCCAGTTCAAGTCCCCCAAGCGGCGGATGGAGCTCAAGGGCGAGGTGGCAGGCATCAGCGTCTATGACGACTTCGCCCACCACCCCACCGCCATCGAGACCACCCTCGGAGGCCTGCGCGCCAAGGTGGGTCAGGCCCGCATCCTGGCGGTGCTGGAGCCGCGCTCCAACACCATGAAGCTGGGGGTGCACAAGGAGGAGCTGGCCGGCTGCTTCGATGGCGCCGACGAGGTGTTCTTCTTCCAGCCTGCGAACATCGGCTGGGATCTCGGCGAGGTGACCGCCCACATGAGCCGTCCGGCGCAGGTGTTTGACGACCTGGAGATCCTGATCGGTGCCCTGGTGGCCGAGAGCCGCGCGGGGGATCATATTCTGATCATGAGCAACGGTGGCTTCGGCGGCATTCACGACAAGCTGATCGCCCGCCTCAGGCAAGGCACATCATGAACAAGCAGATCACCCTGGCGCTGACCGGCGCCTCCGGCGCCCCCTACGCCCTGCGCCTGCTGCAGTGTCTGGTGCAGGCGGACTACCGGGTCTACCTGCTCGCCTCCTCGGCCGCCCGGGTGGTGCTCAAGACCGAACAGCAGCAGGAGTGGCCCGGCTCGCCGAAAGAGCTCTCCGCCCATCTCTGTCGCCAGTACGGCGCCAAAGAGGGTCAGATCGTCGCCTGCGGCAAGGAGGAGTGGTTCTCGCCGGTGGCCTCCGGTTCGGCGGCGCCCAAGCAGATGGTGGTCTGCCCCTGCTCCATGGGCACCGTCTCGGCCATTGCCAACGGCACTTCCGACAACCTGCTGGAGCGGGCGGCGGATGTGGTGATCAAGGAGCGTGGCCAATTGATCTTGGTACCCCGCGAGAGCCCCTTCTCAGCGATCCATCTGGAGAACATGCTGAAACTGGCGCGGCTCGGGGTGACCATCATGCCCGCCGCGCCGGGGTTCTACCATGAGCCGAAGAGCATCGAGGATCTGGTGGACTTCATGGTGGCGCGGATCCTGGATCATCTGGGCGTCGAACACGAGCTGACCCGCCGCTGGGGCTATGCCAGGCACTGAGTCAGCGAGGTGGAAGACAGACAAAAAAACGGCGCCGACCTGAACAGTCGGCGCCGTTTTTATTGGCAAGAGGATCAGGCCACCTGAAGGGGGGCCGTCACGTACTTGAACAGGAAATCGGTCACTTCTTCCCGGCTTGGGCGCTGTGGCTGATTGATCATCTGCATCATGACGTAGCCAAATCCGGTCAGGGATCGGGCCAGATCCTGGGCGGACAACACGCTCTGGATCTCGCCGCTGTCCATGGCCGCTTGCAGGTGGGGGGCGATGCGCTCCAACGCCTTGTCCAGCAGGCGGGTGTAACGGGGCCAGACCTCTTCCCGTACCGATGAGCTCCATTCCAGCCAGATACTGGCGTGGTCCGGTTTGTCGTAGGCGGCGTCAACGAACAGTTTCACATGGCGGTGGATGCTGTCCCTGACCGAGCCCTGACCGTTATACGCCTGCTCGAGGATCTGCTGTACAAAGCCTTCAATTTCGGTCAGCACTTCATCGACCAGATCTTCACGGGTGTTGAAATAATTGAAGACGGTGGCAACCGAGACTTTGGCCTGCTCGGCAATTTCGGCATGTCCCGCGCGGCCAATGCCACGACGGGAAAATACCTCGATGGCACATTCCATCAATTGATCACGACGAGCCTCCGGCGACAGCCGGGTCCGACGTCTTATTTCTGCGCGTGGTTCCATAGTTTTTTCATCTAATAGTTATTGATTATGGTGTTTATAGTATTGTCACCGATAATGCCCGAAGGCTTGCTAACTCTATCAATTAAAATAAGCCGATAAAAGCATCACGTATGCCTGACGCCTTCCGGTTGGAGTGGTAGAATCATCGGTTTTGATGTTAATGAACGGCCAATAACCCTTTGGCCATTATTGGAGTATGTGATGAAACACAACGTCGAGGTGATGATCTCCGAGGCCGAGGTTGCCGCCCGGATCGCCAAACTGGGTGAAGAGATCACCGCCCGTTACCAGGGCTCCGATGAAGTCGTGATGATTGGCCTCTTGCGCGGCTCCTGCGTCTTCCTGGCCGATCTCTGCCGTCAGTGCCAGCTGCCCATCACCCTGGATTTTATGACTGCCTCCAGCTATGGCTCCGGCATGCACAGCACCCGTGACGTGCGCATCCTCAAGGATCTGGATGACGACATCAAAGGCAAGGATGTGGTGATCGTCGAGGACATCATCGATACCGGCTACACCCTCAACAAGGTGCGCGAGATCCTCTCCCTGCGCGAACCTAAGTCCCTGGCGATCTGCACCCTGCTGGACAAGCCGTCCCGTCGTGAGGTCCAGGTGCCGGTAGACTGGATTGGCTTCGCCATCCCGGACGAGTTCGTGGTGGGCTGTGGTATCGACTACGCCCAGAAGTACCGTAATCTGCCCTTCATCGGCAAGGTAGTTCCGCAAGAGTAAGCAAGGCTCGGACGTGGCAGGGCAGCTTGGCCGCCCGTCATCGACTGTCTTCAGGCGGCGCTAAAGCCGCCTTTTCTGTCTCGAGATGGGCTCATCCATCACAGGGGTTGCAATGAACGCATTGGAAATCAGCGGTCTGAAGAAGACCTATCAGGGGGGCGTCGAAGCCCTCAAGGGCATAGATCTCACCGTCAAGCAGGGAGATTTCTTCGCCCTACTCGGCCCGAACGGGGCGGGCAAGTCCACCACCATCGGCGTGATCAGCTCGCTGGTGAACAAGAGTGCCGGCAAGGTCAAGGTGTTCGGTCATGACATCGACACCGATCTGGAGCTGGCCAAGGCCCAGCTCGGCCTGGTGCCCCAGGAGTTCAACTTCAGCATGTTCGAGAAGGTGAGCCAGATAGTGACTCACCAGGCCGGTTTCTATGGCGTGCCAAGGGCCGAGGCCAAGGTGCGCGCCGAGAAATACCTGCGTCAGCTCGATCTGTGGGACAAGCGCGACATGGCGGCTCGCACCCTCTCCGGCGGCATGAAGCGCCGGTTGATGATAGCCCGTGCCCTGATGCACGAGCCCAGACTGTTGATCCTGGATGAGCCGACTGCCGGGGTGGACATCGAGATCCGTCGCTCCATGTGGAGTTTCCTCAAGGATCTGAACGAGCAGGGCGTCACCATCATACTCACCACCCACTACCTGGAAGAGGCGGAGATGCTGTGCCGCAACATCGGCATCATCGACAAGGGGCGCCTCATCGAGAACACCAGCATGAAGAGCCTGCTCGGCAAACTGGGCCGCGAGACCTTCCTGCTGGATCTGGTGCCAGGCTCTGCCGTGCCGAGCCTGCCCGAGTTCAACGGCCGCATGCAGGATGAGCACACCCTGGAGGTGGAGCTGGACAAGAGCCAGTCCCTCAACAGCCTGTTCGAGCAGCTCTCCGCCCAGGGGGTGAAGGTGCTGAGCATGCGCAACAAGGCAAACCGGCTGGAAGAGCTGTTCGTCAACCTGGTAGAGGAGGGTCGCAAAGCATGAACCCCATGACCTATTACATCGCCTTCAAGAGCATACTGGCCAAGGAAGTGAGCCGCTTTACCCGGATCTGGATCCAGACCCTGGTGCCGCCGGCCATCACCATGAGCCTCTACTTCGTCATCTTCGGCAACCTCATCGGCTCGCGCATCGGTGAGATGGGGGGCTTCAGCTACATGGAGTTCATCGTGCCCGGTCTCATCATGATGTCGGTCATCACCAACTCCTACTCCAACGTCGCCTCCTCCTTCTACAGCGCCAAGTTCCAACGCAACGTGGAGGAGCTGCTGGTGGCGCCGGTACCGAACTACATCATCATCGCCGGCTATGTGGGCGGCGGCGTGGCCCGGGGCCTCTGTGTCGGCCTCATCGTCACTCTGGTGTCGCTGTTCTTCGTGCCGCTGCAGATCCACCACCTGTTCAGCGTCTGCTTCACCGTGCTGCTGACCTCGATCCTGTTCTCCCTGGGCGGGCTGATCAACGCCGTGTTCGCGAAGTCGTTCGATGACATCAGCATCATTCCGACCTTCATCCTGACGCCGCTCACCTATCTGGGGGGGGTCTTCTACTCCATCAGCCTGCTGCCGCCGTTCTGGCAGGGAGTCTCCCAAGTGAACCCCATCATCTACATGGTGAATGCGTTCCGCTACGGCTTCCTCGGTATCTCCGACGTGCCGCTCGGCACCGCCTACCTCATCATCATCGGCTTCATCGTCGCCCTCTACGGACTGGCCTGGTGGCTCATCTCCCGCGGCACCGGGCTGCGGCACTGAGGGTTTACCCATGAAAAAGGCGCCGAAAGGCGCCTTTTCTTTGTTCCAGGTTTGCCTCAGAGGGCAGGGGCGTCATAGTCCGCCGGCTCGTCGCTGTAGACGCAGACGTTCCACTTGGCCGCCAGGCCATCCTCGGCCAGACAGTAACGCTCGAAGAAGGCCTTGATCTCCGCGCGCTGGCAGTGCGCCTCGAAGCTGGCCATGTCTTGCCAGATCTCGTTGAAGACGATGGGGAAGCTCTCCCCCTCGGCAAACGGGCTGGCAATGTGGCGGGTGACTCTGTACTGCAGGCAGCCGTCTTCCCTCAAGGTGTTGGGCTCCAGCCCCTGCAATACCTGGAACAGAGCCTGCTCCTTGCCCGGCTTGGGCAGGAACTGGGCGATGCAATAAACCTTCTTGGACATCTTTGTCTCCTTGCCGTGTCTCAACCCTGAAGGGTGACGACACGATTGTCGATAAGACGGGCCTTGCCCAGATACGCGGCCATCAGGATCACCAGCCGCTTGCTGGCGGCGCTGGAAGATTCGAGGGTGTCGGCGTCGACGATGTCGATGGCGTCGGTCCTGAATCCGGCGTTGTCGAGACGCTGACTGGCCTGAGCCACCAGGGAGGGCAGGTGATGGCTCCCCGCCTCTATCTGCTCGGCTATCCAGTTCATGGTGCGCGCGAGCTCGGGGGCCAGGGCCCGCTCGGCGGCTGTCAGGTAGCCGTTGCGCGAGGAGAGGGCCAGCCCGTCCTCGGCCCGCACCGTGGGCACGCCGACGATCTCGACCGGGATGGCCATGTCGGCCACCATCTTGCGAATGAGCGCCAACTGCTGGTAATCCTTCTGGCCGAAGCAGGCCACATCGGGTTGCACCAGGTTGAACAGCTTGGTGACGACGGTGCTGACGCCGCGGAAGTGCCCCGGGCGCAGCGCCCCTTCCAGCAGGCTGGAGAGGCCCGGCACCTCGACGAAGGTCTGGCTGGCCAGCCCGTGGGGATACATCAGCTCCGGGGTCGGGGTGAACACCAGATCCACGCCAGCGGCCTCGAGGGCGGCGCAATCCTGCTCCAGGGTACGGGGGTAGTTGGCGAGATCCTCGGCCTTGTCGAACTGCAAGGGGTTGACGAAGATGCTGACGACCACCTTCTCGCCGTGGCTGCGGGCCTCATCGACCAGGGTGAGATGGCCCTGGTGCAGATTGCCCATGGTGGGCACGAATGCGATGGCGCGCCCTTCGCGGCGCCACTGGCCGATCTGTTCACGCAGAGCGGCAGGATTATTCACAACCAACATCAACAGTTCACCTTCGGATAGGTCAAGGAAACAGGGATTGAAAGGACCCGAGTGGATGGCACGGGATAGTTCACGAGCAACATCATCAACAGTTCACCTTCGGATGGGTCAAGGAAACAGGGATTGAAAGGACCCGGGTGGATGGCACGGGATAGTTCACGAGCAACATCATCAGCGGTTCACCTTCGAATGGGTCAAAGAAACAGGGATTGCATGGGCCAGAGAGGAATGCGAAACGGGGGCCGAGCCCCCGTTGCCGTTCATGAGGCCAGTAATCAGTTGAAGCAGTGCTCGGGACCGGGGAAGGTACCCTCGCTCACCTGCTGCACATAGAGGCGGATGGCGGCGCGCATGTCACCGGTCTCGGCCAGGAAGTTCTTGGTGAACTTGGGCACATAGCCGGAGGTGATGCCAAAGGCGTCGTGCATCACCAGGATCTGGCCATCGGTGGCCGGGCCCGCGCCTATGCCGATGACAGGGATGCGCAGGGCCTTGCTGATGCGCTCGGCCAGGGCGACCGGCACGCATTCGAGCACCAGCAGCTGGATGCCAGCTGCCTGCAGCTCGAGGGCCTGGCGGTAAATCTCTTGGGCGTGGAACTCGTCGCGCCCCTGCACCTTGAAGCCGCCAAACACGTGGACGGATTGCGGGGTGAGGCCGAGGTGACCACAGACAGGCACGCCGTTGCGGGTGAGGTGGCGAATGCTCTCGCAGAGCCAGTCGCCCCCTTCCATCTTCACCATGCGGGCGCCGGCGGCCATCAGCCGGGCGGCGTTCTGGTAGGTCTGTTCGGGAGTGGCATAGCTCATGAACGGCATGTCGGTGACCACCAGCGCCTTGCTGGCGCCGCGTACCACGCAGCGGGTGTGATAGACCATCTCATCCATGCTGACGGCCAGGGTGTCGTCCCCTCCCTGCAGCACCATGCCGAGGGAATCACCGATGAGCAGCACCTGGGCACCTTCGCCGTCGAACAGCTTGGCGAAGGTGGCGTCATAGGCGGTGATGGCGGTGATTTTTTGTCCGTCCTGCTTCATCTTCTGCAGGTCGGTGATGGTGATCTTGCTCATTACGTTGCTCCTACTCGTCTACTCACCCGTGGCATCGGCAAGGATCTCGAGACCATTGCGCGGGCAGCGGGCAACCAGTTCGGTGAGCGGGGTGCCGCAGGGCAGCACCAGGGCGGGGGCGATTTCGGCAAGGGGCAGCAGGACGAACTCCCGCTCCTTCATGCCGTAGTGGGGAACGATCAGGCGTTCATGCTGGATGACTTGCTCGCCGTACAGCAGCAGATCCAGATCCAGGGTTCTTGGACCCCAACGCTCGTCCTTGCGCACACGTCCCTGTTCCCGCTCGATTTTCTGCAGTTGGTCCAGCAAAGCCAGGGGGCTGAGCCGGGTATGAAGCCGCACCACGGCATTGACGTAGTCGGGCTGATCCGCAGGGCCCATGGGGCGGCTGCCGTAAAGCTGCGAGACCTGTTGCAATGCGGATTCCGGCAGCCTGTCCAGGGCGGCGACGGCCTGTCTGGCCTGGGCAACGGGATTGCCCAGGTTGGATCCGATGGCAACGAAGACCTCGATCATCGGGTGGCCTTTATTCTGCCGCTTTCGGCTTGCGACGACGGGGGCGACGGCGGTTGCGGCTGTTGCTGCCACGTTTCTCACCGTCTCCGCGCGGCTCGGCCGCCGGGGCACGTTCACCGCTCGCCGGGCGGCGGGTTGCTTCCCGTTGCAGTTGCGGACGCACATCCGGGTTGGAGGCCACATAGCGCTCCCACCAGCTGGCCAGCTCGCCGAGGCCACGCTCGACCCGGTTGCGCAGCAACAGGAAGTCAAAGGCAGCGCGGAACTTCGGATGCTCCATGGCGCGCTCGGGGTGACGGCCCTGGCGACGGGTCAGGCGCTGTTGCAGGGCCCAGATGTCGCGCACATCCGTGGTGAAGCGGCGCGGCACGGCGATGATCCGCACCTGGGCATCCAGCACCTCGTTGATGGCCAGCATGAAGGCGTCGTGCCAGGGCAGGCCGCTCTCGTTTTCCAGCACCCGGGCACGGGCCTCGACGGCGCCCCACAGCAGGGTGGCATAGAGGAAGGCCGGGGTGACGCGCTTGTCTTCACGGACCCGGGTATCGGTGTCCATCAGCGCCAGCTCGATGAACTGCTCGTAGGGCGAGTTGCCGTTGGGCGTAAACAGGGCGGCGACCTGGGGGAACAGGGGCTGGAACAGCCCGTATTCGCGCAGCAGCTTGTAGGTGGCGAGACCGTCGCCGGCCAGGAACAGCTTGAGGGTCTCCTCGAACAGACGGGCGGCCGGAATGTCCTGCAGCAGCGGTGCCAGCTCCCGGATGGGGGCGGCGGTGCGCGGGCTGATGGTCATCTCCAGCTTGGCGGCGAAGCGCACGGCGCGCAGCATCCGCACCGGATCTTCCCGGTAGCGGGTCTCGGGGTCGCCGATCAGTTCCAGCTTGCGCTCGGCGAGATCCTCGATGCCACCCTCGAAGTCATGCAGGGTGAAATCCTTGGCGCTGTAGTAGAGGGCGTTGACGGTAAAGTCGCGGCGCTCGGCATCCTCTTCGATGGTGCCGTAGACGTTGTCGCGCAGCAGCATGCCTTCATCCGACTGGGCCGACACGTGCTTGCTGGTATTGACCTGATGGTGGTGGCCACGGAAGGTAGCCACTTCGATCACGTCACGACCAAAGACGATGTGGGCCAGGCGGAAACGACGGCCGATCAGGCGGCAGTTGCTGAACAAGGCCTTGATCTGCTCCGGCGTGGCATCGGTGGCGATGTCGAAATCCTTTGGCGTCTTCCCGAGCAGAATATCCCGGACGCCGCCACCCACCAGGTAGGCCTCGTAGCCTCCCTTGTTCAGGCGGTAGAGCACCTTGAGCGCATTCTCGCTGATCTCTTTGCGCGAGATGGGGTGCTGGTCACGGCTCAAGGTTCGGCGTTGACCTGCGACACGGGCTGGAATGGGAGACTCTATCGACTGCTCGCCGTCTTCCTTGCCGAGCACCTTGCGGCAAAAGTTTGCGATCTGGGAAAAAATGGTACACCTCTTCATGACTTCAAATTGACGGGAGGCCAAAAAATAGCGGCCTATCATAGCTCAGGCCCGACCAAATGAGAAACGCTGCGGTCTGCTTCCCCGATTCGGGCCCGGTGACATAAATGACGCGGCGGCCTGCGTTTGCTCTGCGTGCCGGTTTACCTGGCCCCCAGCACTATCTTCTGCTGGCGGGGAACCCGGGCCAACTGCCAGTGGGCGATGCCCCAGGCGATGATCTCGTCGACGGTATTCTCTCTCAGGCAGGGCGGCGGGCACTGGCCGAGGAACGCGAGGGCCTGCCACAGGGCGGGCCTGACATCATCCTGTGCCAGCGCCGGTGCGTGGTTCTGTTTCGACAGCTTGTTGCCATCCGCCAGCACCGCCAGCGGCAGGTGCACCCAGGCGGGGACGTCCGCACCCAGGGTCTGGTAGAGGGCAATCTGGCGCACCGTGGGCTCCAGCAGATCGGCGCCGCGCACTATCTCGGTGATGCCGCTGTCCATGTCATCCACCACCACCGCCAGGTTGTAGGCGTAGAGCCCGTCCCGGCGACGAACGATGAAGTCCTCCTCAGCGAGCGCCGCAGGCACCGCAATATGGCCCTGTAGCTGATCCTCGAAGTGGTAGACCGGATGGTGCTGGCGCAGGCGGGCGGCGCAGCCCTCTGCGGTCAGCCCCAGTGTGCGGCAGTGGCCGTTGTAGAAGCCGCCCGCCGCCATGATCTCGCGGCGGGTGCAGCGACACCAGTAGAGATCCCCGGCCCGGTAGAGCCCCTCGATGATCTCGTCATAGCGCCCATGGCGCCGGCTCTGGTACATCACCTCTCCATCCCAGCCGAGGCCATGGGCCTCCAGAGTCAGGAGGATGAGCTCGCTGGCCCCGGCCATCTCCCGCGGTGGATCTATGTCCTCGATGCGCACCAGCCAGCGCCCCTGCTGCGATCTCGCCTGCAAGAAGCTGCCAAGGGCGGCGACCAGGGAGCCAAAGTGGAGCGGACCGGACGGGGAGGGGGCGAAGCGACCCACATGGGGGCGGAGAGGGGAGGAGGGGGTCATGGCCATGGGAATTCGGGTAGACGATGCATTGAGGCTGCATTCTGGGATGGTCGTGGGAAAAGCTCAATAAAAAAGGGAGCCTGCGAGCTCCCTTTTTTTGTCCATGTCGATGGGCGGCATCAGCCAGCCATCTGTTTTTCCTTGATTTCAGCCAGCGTCTTGCAGTCGACACAGAGGTCGGCAGTCGGACGGGCTTCCAGACGACGAATGCCGATTTCGATACCGCAATGTTCGCAGTAACCAAAGTCGTCTTCTTCGAGCAGCAGCAAGGTCTTCTCGATCTTCTTGATCAGCTTGCGTTCACGGTCGCGGGTGCGCAGTTCGAGTGCGAACTCTTCTTCCTGCGCGGCGCGATCGACCGGATCCGGGAAGTTTGCAGCCTCATCCTTCATGTGGTCGACGGTGCGGTCAACTTCCTGCATCAGTTGGTTGCGCCAGGCTCCCAGGATCTTGCGAAAATGTACCTTTTGTTGGTCATTCATGTACTCCTCACCGGCTTTCACCTGATAAGGCTCTACACCCGCAATGGCCAGGGGGCCCAGAGATTTCCTGTTTTCGCCTGTTGGCATGCCCTGTCTCCTAATTCAGCACGCTACCCGTGCCATCCATAAATTGAGGGCGGTATCTATAGCAGAAGGGTCAACGGGAGGCAAACAAGCCTTGTCAATATTGTTACCCACTTCAGCATTTATTCTCAGCCCTCGGGTAGCAGGTGACCAGATTCAAATGGAATAAAATCTTGAGCCACCATGCCCTGCACCCCAACATGGGGGCGATAGCATAAAATTTCAACCCCTGCCGTAATTGCTTGCTCAACAAGCTGACTATAGTGCGGATCGATATGGGCTGCAGGGCGCACTCTCGCGATGCCGGAGTGCAACACCATGAACAGCAGCACGGCTCTGTGTCCGGCCGCCTTCATGGCCATCAATTCACGCAAGTGCTTGGCGCCACGGGTGGTGACCGCATCGGGGAAATAGCCCATGCCCGGTTGCTCCCGCTCGTCGAGTAGGGTGACAGATTTCACCTCGATGTAACAATTCGGCCGATGATCATCTTCCAGCAGCAGGTCGATGCGGCTGTTCTCCTCCCCGTATTTCACCTCGGTGCGCAGCCTGGCATAACCCGCCAGCGGGGCCAGCGCCCCTTGCTCGATGAGCTCCCGGGCGATCTGGTTGGCGCGGGCGGTGTTGACGCAGATGAAGTGACCCGCCGGACTCTCGGCGATCTCCCAGCTGTGGGCCAGCTTGCGCTTGGGGTTGCTTGAGGTGGAGTACCAGACCCGGGTGCCCGGATCGGCGCAACCCGTCATGGCACCGGTGTTGGCGCAGTGGAGGGTGATCTGCTCGCCGTTGTCGAGCAGCACGTCGGTCAGGAAGCGCTTGTAGCGGGCGATGAGCAGGCCGGATTGCAAGGGGGGATCGAAAATCATGAGGTCAGCTCCTCGCTGCTTGTTGCTTTGGCGCGGGCACGCAGGGGCCAGCAGGCGAGCGGCTCGTAGTGGACCCCGTCCGGTGTGCTGACGGAGCGATAGAGGCAGAAGCTGTCCGCCTGCAGCACGAAGTCCGGCGCTGGCAGCGCCTCCGGGGCCTCGGCCGCCTTGCGCGACAGGGTGATATGGGGGCGATAGTCCTGCTCGCCGTTGCCGAGTCCCAGCTTCTCGCCGTGGCGGCGCAGCGCCCTGGCCAGCACGTTCAGCTCGTTTGGCCACTCCCTCGGCCCCACCCAGGCGGCCTTGGCGCGGGCAAACCAGCCGGTCTGATCCAGATGGACGCTGAAAGGGGGGCAGCGCTGCTGCCCGGCGGCGGCGATCAGCCTGGCCTGGGTAGCCTCGTCGGCCTCGCCGAGAAAGGCCAGGGTCAAATGCAGATTATGCTCGGGCACCGGCAGGCCGGGCCAGGGGCGCCGTTCGCGCCAGTCGATCAGAGCGGGGGCAAGCTGGTGCAGGGGCAGGGCAAAGAAGAGTCTGGGCATGCGCAGCGTCGATCCTCGTGGTACTCACATGAAAGGGCCATTCTATGGCAGCTCGTCTGCGGATGTCTCCTGGTCGCGTCTCACCCTTGTCCGGGCGTGGCTGTCGTACCGGTGGGGGCACCCAGGCAACCGGTTGGTGCGCCCCCGGCACGGCTGCTGACGGTGGGCGGCTGGCTGTGGCAGAATGGGCGCCGTTTTCATGGTCATCACAGAAGGTCTTCGCCGTTTTGTCCCAACTCCCCATCGTCTCTGTGCTGCCCGAGCTGTTTGATGCCATCGACAGCCACGCCAGCGTGATACTGCAGGCCCCCCCGGGGGCGGGCAAGTCGACCCTGCTGCCCCTGGAGCTGGTGCGCCGAAACCAGCTGCCCGGCCGCATCATCATGCTGGAGCCCCGCCGCCTCGCGGCGCGCAACATCGCGAGCTTCCTGGCGCGCCAGCTCGGGGAGAAGGTGGGGGAGCGCATCGGGCTGCGGGTGCGGGGCGAGAGTCGCACCAGTGCCGCGACCCGGCTCGAGATAGTGACCGAGGGGGTGCTGACCCGGATGTTGCAGCAGGACCCTGAGCTTGCCGGGGTGTCGCTCATCATTTTCGATGAATTCCACGAACGTAGCCTGCATGCCGATACCGCACTGGCCTTCGCCATCGAGAGCCAGCAGGGGCTGAGAGAGGATCTCAAGCTGCTCATCATGTCCGCTACCCTGGACGGCATGGCGCTGGAGGCCCTGTTGCCGGACGCCCCCGTCATTCGTTCCGAGGGGCGCGGCTTTCCCATCGACTACCACTACCGTCCCACCAATCGCCAGCAGTGGCTGGAGCCCCAGGTGGGCGCCGTGGTGCTGGAAGCGCTGGCGACCCACGCGGGCAGTGCCCTGGTGTTCCTGCCGGGACAGGGGGAGATAGAGCGGCTCGCCCAGTGGCTGGAAGGGCGCCTGCCTGACGATGTGCGTCTCGCCCCTCTCTATGGCCAGCTTGACATGGCAGCCCAGCAGGCGGCCATAGAGCCCGCTCCGGCGGGGAGCCGCAAGTTGGTGCTCACCACCAATGTGGCGGAGACCTCCCTCACCATAGAGGGGGTGTCTGTGGTGATCGACAGCGGGCTGGAGCGGCGCGCCACCTTCGATCTGAGAAGTGGCGTCACCCGGCTGGAGACCCGTCAGATTGCCAGGGCCTCCGCCACCCAGCGGGCGGGCCGTGCCGGCCGTCTCGGCCCCGGGGTCTGTTACCGGCTTTGGAGCGCCGAGGTGCAAGAGCGCCTCGCCGAGCAGAGCCCGCCGGACATCCTCACCCAGGAGCTGACCGGCCTGCTGCTGGACGCCGCCCAGTGGGGGGCCAAGGTAGAAGATCTGCCGCTGCTGGACATGCCCCCCGCTGCTGCTGTGGGGAGTGCCCGTCGCCTGCTGGTGGCCCTTGGCGCCATGAAACCGGAGGCTGAGCAACAACTCACTCCGGCCGGCCGCACGATGGCCGCCTTCGGCACTCATCCCCGTCTGGCGCGTATGCTGCTGCGGGCCCGGGAGCTGGAGGCCGAGGGTCTGACAGGGATTGTCGCCGATGCGGCATTCCTGGTGGCGCTGCTGGAAGAAGATCTGCGAGGATCTGAGCGCCTTTCCGTGCTCTTCCATCGCCGCCAGGGGGCCTTGCGTCAGGGGGCCGCCCGCTGGTTCGAACGCCTGGGCGCCCGCCCTGCCAATGCACAGGGACAGTGGCTGGGGCTGCTGTGCGCCCTCGCCTGGCCGGACAGGATAGGCAAGCTGCGCAGCGGCAGCCGCTATCAACTCAGTGGTGGGATCGGCTGCGATCTGGTAGAAGGTCACCCATGTCAGGGACAGGGGGCCCTGATCGCCATCGAGATGGGGCAGAACGATCGCGGCAGCCGCATCTTCATCGCCGAGCCGGTGGCGCTGGACGAACTGGTGCGCCAGCTGCCGGAGCTGGTCAGCGAGCGCCAGTGGTTCGACTGGGACGAGCGCGAGGAGCGGGTCCGGGCCGAGCGCCAGCAGGTGATCGGCGAACTGGTGCTGAGCCAGCGGCCGCTGACGGATCTCTCCGACGAACAGAAGGGGCGCTGCCTGTTGCAGGGCATTCGTCGCAAGGGGCTGCACGTGCTGCCCTGGGACGAGGGCAGCGAAGGCTTGCTGGCCCGATTGCGCTGCGCTGCCGACTGGCTGCCGGACGAGGGTTGGCCCGCCATGGACGACGAGAGTCTGCTGGCCCGCCTGGAGGAGTGGCTCTTGCCTGCCCTGAGTGGCATGACCCGGCTGGAGCAGCTCAAAAGGCTCAACCTTGCCGATCTGCTGCGCCAGTCTCTGCCCTGGCCCTTGCCAAAACGGCTGGACGAGGCGCTGCCGAGCCACTTCAGCGCGCCGACCGGCAGTCGGGTGCGGATCCGCTATCAGCCGGGGCAGGTCCCGGTGATCCCGGTGCGCATTCAGGAGATGTTCGGGCAGGGCACCACCCCCTGCGTGGCCGATGGCCGGGTACCCCTGGTGGTGGAGCTGCTCTCCCCGGCCCAGCGGCCGCTGCAGATCACCGCCGATCTCGCCGCCTTCTGGGCGGGATCCTATGAGCAGGTGAAGAAAGAGATGAAGGGGCGTTACCCCCGTCACTACTGGCCGGACAATCCGCTGGAGGCGATGCCGACCAAAGTCACCAAGAAGAAGATGGGGCTGTAGGTTGGTGCTGAGCGTAGCGAAGCCCAACTCCAGCAGACAGCCCTCACCCTAACCCTCTCCGAGAGGGAGAGGGAACCGAGCGAGGTTGGTGTTTGCGCCCTTCTCCTCTCCTTTTTCAAAGACATGGGAGAAGGGTGGGGGATGAGGGGCTGGGCATCCATGTTGTCTGGCGACGCGAAACCCAGAATCCAGGTTCGATTGGTTAAGCCCGATCGGACGTTCGCGAATGCGACATCACAAGTAGAAAGGAAAGCAAAGAGGAATTATGGCAACCCAACGACGCAAGAGCCCGCCCAAGAAGGCAGCTCCCAAGCGCACCATCTGGCGCACCCTGTTCTGGCTTGGCTTCAAGCTCTCCCTGGTGGTGGCGGCCTTCATGGTGGTGTTTGGTATCTACCTCGATACCAAGGTGCGCGAGCGCTTCGACGGGGAGAAGTGGCAGTTGCCCGTGATGGTCTACAGCCGTCCACTGGAGCTCTACCCCAGCCAGCGTCTCTCCCAGACCCAGATGCTGCGGGAGCTCAACATGCTGAGCTACAAGCAGGTGCGTCAGCCCCACACCCCGGGAGAGTATGCGGTCAACGGCAATCGCATCGAGCTGGTGCGCCGTCCGTTCGAATTCCATGACGGCGCAGACGGCGCCCGCGGCCTGCGCCTCACCTTCAACGGTGCACGGCTGGAGGGGATCCAGTCGCTGGAGAACCAGCGTCAGCTCGGTTATGCCCAGATGGACCCGGTGTTGCTGGACCGTCTCAACACCGAGGATCGGGAAGATCGCCTGCTGGTGCGCATCGCCGAGGTGCCGGACAGCCTGCTGGTGACCCTGCTGACCACCGAAGATCGGGACTTCTACCAGCACGGTGGCGTCTCGCCGGTGGCCATCATGCGCGCCATGGTAGCCAACTTGCTGGCGGGTCGTACCGTACAGGGGGGCAGTACCCTCACCCAGCAGCTCGCCAAGAACTTCTTCCTGACCCGGGAGCGCAGCCTGTGGCGCAAGGCGCAGGAAGCCTATATGGCGGTGCTGATCGACTACCGCTACAGCAAGGACGAGATCCTGGAGGCCTACCTCAACGAGGTCTATCTGGGGCAGAACTTCTCCCAGGGGGTCTATGGCTTCGGGCTCGCCTCCTACTTCTACTTCGGCATCCCGGTCAACGAGCTGGACATCGATCAGGTGGCCCTGCTGGTGGGCATGGTGAAGGGGCCCTCCTATTACGATCCCTGGCGCTTCCCCGAGCGGGCCAAGGCGCGCCGGGATCTGGTGCTGAAACTGCTGATGGAGCACGGCAGCCTGACTCAGGCCGAGTATGAGCTGGCCAGCAAGCAGCCCCTTGGCATCATAGCCCGGGGCCAGATGAGCTATGGGCGCACCCCGGCCTTCATGGGGCTGCTCAAGCGGGAAATCCAGAACCGCTTCGGCCCGGATCTGCTCAAGCAATCCGGCCTCAAGATCTTCACCAGCCTGGATCCCATCGCCCAGCACGCCGCCGAGCAGGCGGTGCAGACCGGCCTCGCTACCATCGAGAAGCAGCGCGGCAAGAAGAAGCTGGAGGCGGCCATGGTGGTCTCCGATTGGCACAAGGGTGAGGTGGTCGCCATGGTGGGAGGGCGGGATCCCCGTTACGCTGGCTTCAACCGTGCGCTGGATGCCCGTCGCCAGATAGGCTCCCTGGTGAAACCGGCGGTCTATCTCACCGGCCTCTCCAACGGCCTGACCCTGGGCACGCCGCTCAAGGATCAGCCAATCCGCATCCGCGGTCAGGATGGCCAGATCTGGACGCCGCAGAACTATGATCGCAAGTTCCGCCAGAGCGTGCCGCTGATGGAGGCGCTCGCCAGCTCCCTCAACGTGCCGACCGTCAACCTGGGTCTTCAGGTGGGACTCGACAAGGTGGTGGACACCCTGCACAAGCTGGGGGTTCAGCAGGAGATCCAGCCTTACCCGTCTCTGGTGCTGGGGGCGGTGGCGCTCTCCCCCATGGAGGTGAACCAGATGTATCTGCCCATCGCGAACCAGGGGCTGACCCAGCCGTTGTCGGCGATCCGCGCCGTGGTGAACGGCGATGGCAGCCAGCTCTATCAGCATGACGAGACCGCCAAGCGGGTGACGGATCCTCAGGCCAGCTGGCTGACCCTGTTTGCCATGACCAAGACGGTGAGCCAGGGCACGGCCCGGGCGCTCGGTGCCAAGTTCCCCGGCGCCACCATGGCCGCCAAGACCGGGACCACCAACGAGCTGCGGGACTCCTGGTTTGCCGGGATGGACAACAACGAACTGGTGAGCATCTGGGTCGGTCGGGATGACAACCAGCCCGCCGGGTTGACCGGGGCCAGCGGTGCCTTGCAGCTGTTCAGCGGTTACATGAGCCAGCGCGGCGTCAACAGCCTGGGGTTGAAGATGCCGGAAGGGGTGAGCTGGGCCAGTTTCTCCCGCAGCAGCGGCGCCCGGGTCGCGAGCGATTGCCCCGGCAGTCTGCAGGTGCCGGCCAAGCTGGCGGGACTGAGCGAGCCGATGAGCTGCGCCAGCCCGGTATCCAATCCGGTCAACGCGCTGGATCAGTGGTTCGGCGGCTTCTTCAACTAACGGAGACGGGCAGCCCAGGCTGCCCGTTTTACAAGGATTGCCATGACACTTTCCCTGCTCGGCGGCATTCACCATGTGGCCATCATCGCCAGCGACTATGAGCGCTCGCGCCACTTCTACCACCAGGTGCTGGGGCTGCCCATCCTGGCGGAGACACTGCGGGAGGCCCGCCAGTCCTGGAAGCTGGATCTGGCGCTGCCTGACGGCGGCCAGCTGGAGCTGTTCAGCTTTCCCACCCCCCCTGCGCGCCCCTCGAGGCCGGAGGCGTGCGGTCTGCGGCACCTGGCGTTTCGGGTGCCGGCGCTCGATCCCGTCATCGCCCATCTGGAGCAGCACGGGGTGGCCGTGGAGCCGGTACGGGTGGACGAGCGGACCGGCAGCCGCTTCACCTTCTTCGCAGACCCGGACGGCCTGCCGCTGGAGCTCTACGAGGTCGATGCGGAGCCAGCATGAGCGGGCAGTGCAGCAGCATGAGTGCGTAAAAAAAAAGCCGCCCGGCGAACACCGGGCGGCTTTTTCATGGGGTCAGGCCGTGGTCAGCAGGGCCACGGCGACGGCCATCACCAGGATGCCGACCCAGCCGACGGGCTTGAGACGCTCACCAAACAGCAGCAGGCCGCCGAGGGCGGTGCCCAGGATGCCGATGGCGCCCCAGGTGGCATAGGCCACGGCGAGATCTATCCTGCCGGTGCTCACCGCCTCACTGAGCAGGGTAAAGGCGCAGAGCACCAGCAGTATGCCGAGCAGGCCCCAGCCCTTGTGGCGAAAACCGAGGGAGCGGTTGATGGCCATGTTGGCCCCCACATCCAGCAGGGCTGCGCCCAGTACGATGATCAACGGGTGCATGGGGCCTCCTTGGCAGGGGTCGGCTCAACCGGCTCGGCATGGGTTTCCCCCAGGGTCACCATAACAATGCCCACTATTGCCAGCGCCAGCCCGATCCACTCCTGCACACTCAGCTCGTAGCCCAGGAACAGCACGGAGACGGCGGTGATCAGGGCAATTCCCAGCCCCTCCCACAACGCGAACGCAATACCAATGGAGATTGTTTTGGCGGCCTTGGCCAGCATCAGGTAGGAGAGGGCGATGAGCAGCCACATCGGCATATGGTGGAGCCAGCCGGTCTCACTCTCCGGGATCAGGGCCATGGTGGAGGTGCCTGCCACCTCGGTCAGGATGGCGCCCGTCAGGAAGAGGCGGGCCAAAAGCAGGGGACTGGATAACATGGGGTTTCCTTCTGTTGCTGCGACGAGGGAGAGGATAGCCGCAACCTGTTCAGTCGGCAGAATCGCTGAGCGTCGAGAATTCAGGCGCTGATAGTTTGCCTCGGAGGAGAGTGGCGGCGTAAGGTGAGGATGGAACAAGCTGCCGCCAGAGCGTGACCATGAAGCTTTATCAGATACAACTCTTTGTAGAATCAGCAGACAGTGGCTCGATTGCCAATGCCGCCAGACGCCTTGGCAAGAGCCGCAGTGCCGTCAGCACGGCGATCGCCTCCCTGGAAGTAGAGCTTGGCGTCGACCTTTTTGAACGAGGGGCCAACCAGAGCCGACTCACCGAGATAGGGGAGCAGGTGCTGGACGACTGCCGGCGGCTGCTGCAGGCGGCCAACAGCCTCAAGCTCAAGTGCGAGCACCACGCCTCCGGCGCCGAGGTGGCGCTGCGGGTAGCGCGGGACGACGCCATCCCGGAACCGGTCTGGCGCGAGATGCTGGGGGCGCTGCGCCAGCAGTTTCCCGGTACCAGCATCTCCCTGGTGCTGGCCTCACCCCCCGAACTGCCGGCCCTGGTGGAGGAGGGGTTCGTGGATGCCGCCTTCGGCCTCATCACTGAGGATCAGGAGCGTAGCGGCCTCAACATAGACGTGCTCAACCCGATCCGCACCCTGATGGTGGTGGCGCCCAGCCACCCGCTGGCCGGTTTGAAGCGGGTGCTGCAGCAGGACTTGACCGATCAGACCCAGGTCACCCTCTCCTATGTGGACGAGTTTTCGGTCAAGAGCCTGCTCCCTATCGGTGGCCAGCACATAGGGTTGTCGAGCTTCGAGCTGATGCGGGATGCGGTGCTGGACGGCCTGGGCTGGGCGGTGTTGCCCTCACCGCTGATCCAGAGCCAGCTGCGCCAGGGAGAGCTGCTGACCCTGAAGCACAAGTTCAGCCTGCAGTGGCGCGATTACGGGGTCTATCTGTCGGAGAACGCCCATCACGGCAAGGTGCTGGCCTGGCTGAAGAAGGCCATCGAGGCCTATCTCGAACCCTTCGAGTAACCAGGAGTACAGCAACAGGGGCCGCTGGCCCCTGTTGCTTGAGACGGCTGGAGGTCAGCGCAGGGCGTGACGGGGGGCGGGCTGGCGCTGGCGAAAGGGCAGCAGGAGCAGGCTGAGCAGCAGATCTCCCAGCAGGGACGCGAGCAGCCCCACCATCACCCCGCAGAAGATGGCGGCCTGCTTGAGGGGCACCACATAGCCGTAGTTGCGCAGGGTGTCCTGCCAGAGCTGGGAGTCCGCCTGCAACAGCAGGTGGGAGACTTGCAGGTACCAGGGCCTATCCTGGAAGGCGCGCTCCTGTTGCAGATGGCGCTGCTGGCTCACCAGTTGCCGCAGGCTGGTGGCATCCTGAGTGAAGACGGGATCCTGGCTGGCTCCGTAATGGGCGACCAGGGCGTCGAGATCGCCGCCAAAGTGTTGCTCCGCGGTGCGCTGGAAGGGTTCCAGACTGAGGCTGGCCTGTTGCAGGCGTGCATCCAGACGCTGGTAGTAGAGATCGACGATCCCCGGTATCTGCACGCCCGCCAGCAAACCGAGGGCAAACAACATCATGCGAAGGTAACTGCGCATAGCCATCATCCTGAGTAAAAGGAGCCTCATACTAGCCGCAAGCCCTCGGCGCGCCAAGGTGGCGCTGACGGCCCCGGTATCCGGTGATAACGGGTTGGGTCAAAAAGGAGTCAACAGGATGTTGCTTGTTACATGAATTCTTACATTTTTGTGATGCAAGTCACTCGGAGGCTGACCTAGAATCACCGCTTTTTGAAGGAAGACTCGGCATGAGCAAGTTCATACCTTTCTATCTGATCGGGGGCCTGATTGCCCTCAGTTGGGCCACCCTGCCGGGTCATGGCCCCTGGGATCACTGGGATCTCGCCACCTTTCAGCTGGTCAATGGCTGGCTGGGTCAATCCCCCCGCTGGGCCGATCTGGTGGCCATCACCAACAATCGCCTGTTCGATCTGGCCACCCTGGGCTGCATGGGGCTGATCCTGGGCGCCTGCTTCTTCCGGGCACATGTTGAGGGGCGCCGTCACCTGGTGGCCATGGGGATCGTGATGCTGCTGGGGGCCCTGGTGATCAATCAGCTCGGTCATCTGCTGCCGGTCAGCCGTCCCAGCCCTACCCTGATGGTGGACGGGGCGCTGCGCCTGACCGAGATCAGTGCCATTCCCACCAAGGACTCCGCCGGCGACAGCTTCCCCGGCGATCATGCCCTGTTCTTGATGATCTTCGCCGGTTTTGCCCTGCGCTACCTGCCGCGCCGGGCCGCCGTGCTCGCCGTGCTGATGGTGCCCCTGTTCTCGGCCCCCCGTATCCTCGCCGGTGCCCACTGGCTGACGGATGTCTATGTCGGCGCACTCTGCCTCGCCCTCATCTGTCTGCCGCCCCTGCTGCTGACCCCATTGTCGGATCGGCTGATCGGCCGCCTTACCCCCAGGTTGCCCCGCTGGATCGCCGGAACTCCTTGTTGCTTGAGTAGCGGAGGGCAATAAAAAGAAGGCGGGTGACCGCCTTCTTTTGCTTATGCCCATCGGTGCTGTGGTCGTCGCGAAATGACCAGGACTACGCCCGATGAGTGCGGGCTTGCGCCCTCAACGACAAGTATTGGCAGAGTCATTCGAGCTTTACCATCAGAAACTGGCGGGGCCAAACGTTTGCATCCGATGAAAGCGTGATCCAGACCAGGATTTTTTCTGTGGGCTGCCTTAGAATCGCCGCCCGTTGCTGGAGGTCCCCCCTATGCTTGTCACTTTTCTGCGCCTGTTGTTCATCGGTTGCGCCCTGGTCTTTATCTTCATGCTGATCCATGCCTGGTGGCACAAGCGGCGCCGGGGCGAGCTGGAATCCACCCCCTTCTGGCCGGTGGCGGCCATCGGTTTCGTCGCCAACTTTCTCGACACCCTTGGGGTCGGCAGCTTCGCGGTCAAGACCGCCTGCTACAAGCAGTTCAAGCTGATCGACGATCGTCTGCTGCCGGGTACCCTCAACGGTCAGTGCGTGCTGCCGACCGTGACCCAGTCCCTCATCTTCATCGGCGTAGTCAAGGTGGATCCGCTCACCCTCATCAGCATGATGGCCGCCGCCGCCGCGGGCGCCGCCTGGGGGGCTCGCCATGTTGCCTCGTTCGATCGCCAGACCATCAGGCTGGTGATGGCGGTCTCCCTGCTGGTCGTCGCCGGGCTCATCTTCGCCGGTCTGCTGGGCCTTTTCCCCGTTGGCGGAGATGCGATGGGGCTCAGTGGCTACAAGCTGGGAATAGCCCTGCTCGGCAACTTCCTGTTCGGGGTGCTGATGAATGTGGGCATAGGGCTGTTCGCCCCCTGCATGACGCTGGTCTATCTGCTGGGGATGAACCCGCTGGCGGCCTTCCCCATCATGATGGGATCCACCGCCGTGCTCAGTGTCTTCTCGGCGGGCACCTTCATCCGCAAGGGGGCCTTCGATGCCAGGGCCGTGCTGGCGGTGGCCCTCTTCGGCCCCATCGGCGTGGTGCTGGCGGCCATGCTGGTGCAGTCCATGGACATGGAGATGCTCAAGTGGCTGGTGGCCTTCATCGTCATCTACACCTCCTGGACGATGTACGCCTCCTGGCAGGCGGCGCGCCGTCAGCCCGACATCCAGGTTGAAGCACAAGCCCAGCTGAGTGAGGCTCCCCGCTAGCCGTCTCCAATCCACAGGAAGTCTGTCAGGGCGAGGAATTATCTCGCCCGTCTGAAGCCACTGCGTCGCCGAGGCAGAAGGCCTGCCCCTGACTCGCCGCCACTGGTCAGGGGCCGCTGACTGGAGGCGACCAGGGCTGCCTCGGCCTTTGCCCCGAGGAAGACATAGAGCCCCAGCGCCAGCAGCAATCCCACGGCGCAACCCATCACCCCCACCGCAGGCCAGAGCAGTTCGTTCTGGCCGAGGGATCCCTTGAACAGCAGCAAGAGTCCCTCGATGGAGACCGCAATCAGGATGGCGGCGATGAAGCGGGTGATGGTGCGGCGAATGGCGCTGTGACGGAAGATGTCCTTATGCAGCAACACCTCCTCCTCCAGTATGGTCTTGCCGAGATCGAACACCGCCAGCGCCAGGGTCAGGAAGATGATGGCGCTGAAGGCGCCGAGCCGGTTCTGCTGGGTGCCGCACAGCAGCAGATAGAGCTGCTCGAGGCCATGCCAGATCAGGGTTCCCACGATGAGAAACAGCGCCAGACTCAGGATCACGTAGACGGCCCTGAACCAGGGGATGGCGCGGCGCCGCTCCCTGTCCCCCATCAGCCAGGCGATCAGCTGGTGCAGATTGATCTCAAGCTCCCGACCATGACCCTGCACCCTCAGCCGCAACTGCCCCTGGGGGGCCGGAATGGGGGGCAGGATCCCCGCTCTTGCCTGGCTCTGGCCCAGACTCTGCACGCTCAGCACGAAGGGATAGGCCTTGAGGGCCTCCTGGGAGAGGGTGAGCAACCCCAGCAACAGGGGGGTCAACTCGGTTTCGTACTCCTGATAGCGCCGCAGCACATCGATGGGGCTCATCTCTGCCATATGGACCTCGGTCAAGTGGGCTCCTGAGTAAGGCAGTGCAAATAGTGGGCCCGCTTTATGACAGCCAGTGTGGCCGTGGATGCACCAGCAAGTGGCAAACACTGGCGAGAAGAGAGAGGAGGCTGCACCAGAAGGGGGCTCTGGCAAGACGAGGCGACAGAGGTAACAAAAAAGGGCCCTTCGCGGGCCCTTGGTTCATGCTGGCAGGGCTCAGCCCGCCAGTTTGGCGAAGCTGCGCTCTGCGGCAGCCAGGGTGTGTTCAATCTCCTTGTCGCCGTGAGCCAGTGACAGGAAGCCCGCCTCGTAGGCACTCGGCGCCAGATAGACACCCTCCTCCAGCATCAGATGGTAGAAGCGCTTGAAGCGCTCCATGTCGCAGCGGGTCACCTGCTCGTAGCGGGTGATCTCGGTCTCTTCGGTGAAGAAGAAGCCGAACATGCCGCCCACGTAGTTGATGGCGAGCGGGATGCCGTGCCTGGCGGCGGCCGCTTTCAGCCCTTCCGCCACCCGGGCCGTCTTGGCGCTCAGCTGCTCGTAGAGTCCCGGCTCCAGCAGCAGGCCCAGCATGGTGAGACCTGCGGCCATGGCCACAGGGTTGCCGGAGAGGGTGCCAGCCTGATAGACGGGGCCGGTCGGCGCTATGTATTGCATCACCTTCTTCTTGCCGCCGAAGGCGCCCACCGGCATGCCGGCCCCGATGATCTTGCCGAGGGTGGTGAGATCCGGGTCTATGTTGTAGTGGCCCTGGGCGCCGCGCAGGGAGACGCGGAAGCCGGTCATGACTTCGTCCAGGATCAGCAGGGAGCCGAACTCGTCGCAGATGGCGCGCAGCCCTTCCAGGAAGCCGGGTACCGGCGGGATGCAGTTCATGTTGCCTGCCACCGGCTCGACTATGATGCAGGCGATCTCGCTGCCGTACTGAGTGAAGGCTTCACGCACCGAGTCCAGATCGTTGAACACGCAGGTCAGGGTGTGCTTGGCGAAATCAGCCGGTACGCCCGGGCTGTTGGGCTGACCCAGGGTCAGGGCGCCTGAACCTGCCTTGACCAGCAGGGAGTCGGCGTGGCCGTGGTAGCAGCCTTCGAATTTGACGATCTTGTCGCGGCCTGTGTAGCCGCGGGCCAGGCGGATGGCGCTCATGGTGGCTTCGGTGCCTGAGTTGACCATACGCACCTGCTCCATGGAGGGCACTATCTGGCGTACCTTCTCGGCCATCAGCACTTCGATCTCGGTGGGGGCGCCATAGCTCAGCCCCTTCTCAACGGCCTTGATGACGGCGGCCTTGATGGCCGGGTGGTTGTGACCCAGCAGCATGGGGCCCCAGGAGCCGATGTAGTCAACATAGGCCTGACCGTCCACGTCATAGAGGTAGGCGCCATCGGCGTGATCGATGAAGCGGGGTGTGCCGCCGACCCCATTGAAGGCGCGGACCGGTGAGTTGACGCCGCCCGGAATGGTCTGGCGGGCCTGTTCAAACAGCTGATCTGATTTTGACATGGATCATCCTTAATGGGATTTTGGTCGTCACCCGGGTGCAGGCGGTCGATTGCGGCTCGGCAGGCTGTGGTGGGAGGAGTATGCTTTGCGCTCTCGCCACCCGGACTCCCGGACTGCACCCGTGATAAATGAAACGGGCCGACTATAGCAGAAAGGCCCTGTGCTGGGCAGCCGAGCCGAGGCCGGGTGTTTTCGACCCTCGTCAGATGAGCGTGAATACCCATGGTGCAACAAGCTATCCCCCCTCGCGAGGCGACCACACAAGCTCGCCCGCCTGTCCTTCAGCGCCTGATCCAGCGGGACAAGATGCCGCTGCTGGTGCTCTTGCTGGCCGCCCTGGTCGGGGTTCTGGCCGGACTGGTCTGCGGGTTGTTTGAATCCGGTGTGCACTGGCTGGCACAGCAGCGAGTCCTGCTGCTGGCGGATCGCCCCTGGTGGCAGCTCGGTCTGCTGGGCTTTGGCTTCAGCGCCCTGCTGGGGTTTGTCGGCTACTTCCTCACTCACACCTTCGCCCCGGAAGCGGGCGGCTCCGGCATTCCCGAGATCGAAGGGGCCATGGACGAACTGCGTCCGGTGCGCTGGTGGCGGGTCTTGCCGGTCAAGTTTTTCGGCGGCATCTGTACCTTGAGCTCCGGCATGGTATTGGGGCGGGAGGGGCCCTCGGTACAGATCGGCGGCAACCTTGGCAAGATGGTGGCGGACATCTTCCGCCTGCCGAAGGAGCATGGTCATGCCCTGCTGGCGGCGGGGGCGGCGGGAGGACTGGCCGCCGCCTTCAACGCGCCGCTGGCGGGGATACTCTTCGTGATGGAGGAGATGCGGCCGCAGTTCCGCTACTCCTTCCTCGCCATCAAGGCGGTGGGGATCTCGGCCGTCATGGCGACCCTGATGCTGCAGAACATGAAGGGGCAGGCGCCAGTCATCACTCTGCCCCACTACGACGCCCCGGCCCTGAAGGCGCTCTGGCTCTTCCTCTTCATGGGGGGCTGTTTCGGCGTGCTGGGCTTCGTGTTCAACAAGCTGGTGCTCGCCTGTCAGGACGGTTATCTGGCTCTGCACCAGAACAAGCGTCACCGCTTCGTTGCCATCGGCATGCTGGTGGCAGGTACCTTCGGCGTGCTCTCGCTGTTTGCCCCCTCGGTGACCGGTGGGGGAACCGAGTTGATCCCTCATCTGGTGGGGGGTAACTATGGGATGGCGACCCTCTTCCTCATCTTCTCGGTGCGACTGATTGCCACCCTCGTCTGTTTTTGTTCGGGCGCCCCCGGCGGCGTCTTCGCCCCGACCCTGGCACTCGGCACCCTGTTCGGGGTGGTCTTCGGCCACCTGTTCCATGCGGCCTTTCCCGATCTGGGCATAGAGCCCGGCGCCTTCGCCATCGCCGGCATGGGAGCGCTGTTTGCCGCCACAGTGCGGGCCCCCATCACCGGTATAGTGCTGGTGACCGAGATGACGGACAACTATCAGCTGATCCTGCCCATGATGATCACCACCATAGGGGCCACCCTGGTGGCACAGTGGTTGGGAGGGCGCCCCATCTATTCCCAGATCCTGGAGCGAACTTTACGGCTTGCGGCGCGTCAAAAGCGGGGAGACGGCAGCGTGGCTGCCAGTTAACTCCTTGTTTATCCGCATCAATCCGGCAAGGTCGCGTATAGTGAAGGGAAACAGGCCGTGGTATGGCGTGCTAATAGAAGAGGCCCTATGTCCCAAATCGTGAAGGTATTGGTGGTGCTGGCGGTGGGGGCCTGCATCGGCTATTTCATCGGGAATCGGCAAGAACTGGCCCAGAGCAGTCTGCTGACGGTGCAGCAAGAGACCCTGGAGCGGCAGAGCAAGGCCATAGGCCAGCTCAAGACGGATCTGGGGGTCAAGGACACCTTGCTGGCGACCCAGAAGGCGGCCTTCGAACAGTTGCAGAAAACCCTCAAGGATCAGGAAGCCCAGGTACAGGAGCAAAAGCGTCAGCTGGCCTTCTTCGAGCGTATCATGCGCCCTACCGGTGATCAGGTGGGGGTGACCATCGACAACCTGACCCTGCAGGAAACCAGCGTGCCGGGTCGCTATCACTATCGTCTGGCCCTGACCCAGCCCGCCAAGAAGCGGGAGCTGTTTCGGGGTCAAGTACAAATCAGGGTCGAAGGCAGCCTGGCAGACAAGCCCAGGATCCTCAGTGGGCGCGAGCTTGGCATGACGGTCGGGGAGGGGCGCTATGCGCTGCGCTACTTCCAGCTGTTAGAAGGCAACTGGCAACTGCCGGCAGGCTTTGTACCGGATAGGGTGAGGATCATCATCGCCAAGGACGGTCGCCAGCCGGCCCAGGAGTTGCTGGCGGAGTGGAGCGAGGTACTCAAGCCCCTGGTGACTCAACCAGCCCCCTTGCCCGTGGTGCAGTAAGAGAGTGGTGAATACTTGAACTAAATGGTCGGGTATTGGATAATTTCGCGGTTTCCATGTTTGTGGATGTAATGGTTGTGAGGTCAGTAATGAGTGCAGTAGCAGAAGCCCCGTTGCCAATCCAGATGACGGATGCGGCGGCGAACAAGGTAAAGACCTTGATTACCGAAGAAGAAAATCCCGAGCTCAAGTTGCGGGTCTACATCACTGGGGGGGGCTGCTCCGGTTTCCAGTACGGTTTCACCTTTGACGAAAAGATCAACGACGGGGATACCGTGGTCGAGAAGAGCGGCGTGACCATGGTGATCGATCCCATGAGTCTGCAGTATCTGGTTGGGGGTAGCGTGGACTACACCGAAGGTCTGGAAGGCTCCCGCTTTACCGTGACCAACCCCAACGCCTCGACCACCTGTGGCTGTGGCTCCAGCTTCTCCATCTGATTGGTCAGCAGCACACATTTGAAAGGGTCCGGCAGGGCCCTTTTCTATTTGCGCATCTCTCCCTCATATATGAACCCCCTCTATATAGAGCAGGCAGCCTGGCCTGGGCGGCACGGGTGCTGCCGAAAGTGACCTCTTATGAGCCCTTTGTCGAAGGTGTTTTGTACGATTTGGTTGCATATTAAACACTTGAACGTCTTTCTCAAAAAAACACATAGTTTTTGGTTGTCAGAAAGAATCAGATCCCTATAATGCGCCTCCATCAGCACGGCGCAGTGCGCGTCTGGTCTGGCTTGCAAAGCAACCCAGTGAGGGTTATAGTTTCAAACCCTGCTCTTTAACAATTTGAATCAAGCAATCTGTGTGGGCACTCACAGCATCGAACATCAAACAATTTTGTTGATTTTCAATGTCTGGTGAAGTGACCAAGACAACTTCGGTTG
>NZ_JBGLRL010000028.1:0-40013 GCF_041402505.1 Aeromonas sp. S2(2024) | reverse complement strand
TCATCGTTTTGACCTCAAGAGCATGTTGGTTGAATTGGGGCATGCAGTCGTGGCAAGCCCTCCGATGCCATATCGGCTCTTGAAGCTGGCTGAGGGTCATGGGTAATCAGGTTTTATTATCTCATTTGTCTTTTCATGCCTTTTCACATTAAACTCAAAATAACTAGATGGAAATGTCAATGCATTACCACTTCGCTCCAACTCATTGTTTACTCTAATGGTTACATTATTTCCTTTTAATGAGCTGAGGAAATCAATAATGTTTTCGTTTACATCTTTTATATTTGAGTCAATCAATGTTATTGCTATAATCAGAGGAATATCATTGTCTATTATTAACTCTATAGCCGATATTACCTTGCTATATGTATTTTTCCCTCTAATACTTTCAAATGATTTGCAACTAACTCCTTCCATACTAATTTGTATTGAAGAAACCAACCTCTTAATTTCATCTATATTGTTTTTATCTATTTTCGTGCCATTTGTAAAGAGTGTTATGTTATATTTTTGCGATTTTAAATAATTTGATATCTCATAAAAATCATCATGTAATAAAGGCTCGCCACCAGAAATTACTATATCATCACTTATTCTATTTCTTTCCAAGGAATTTATAAATTTAACAATGTCATTTTTATTTATTTCTTCATAATTTTTTCGACCAGCAGAGATATAACAATGTTTACATTTTAGATTGCAATCCGAAGTTAAGTTTATCTGAATGTTCTTTTTAATGTCTAAAACACTCTCTTCTTCAGAACCTTTATTACTTGTAAAAAAATCATACCTGCTAATTTGTGATAAAACTGACTTTGATATTTCTAAACATTGCTCCTCAGTGATTTGTAGTTCTTTATATGTATACTTCAGTGCATCTAAAATGCTATTTCCAGCATGGATAGCATTAAAAAAAACAAGTTCACTAGATGATAAAACAAGCCAATTTGCCGATTCAGCATGTAATGCAATATGTTTAGCATCGATACTAATTATTCTTACATTGCGATGAACGGGTACTTTTGAATGCACATCAAAAATAATTTCATTCATTTATGAACCATAAATAGCAAAAGGAGGGGAACCCCCTCCAAAGTTTAACAATCTTTACGCTTGTGTGTGGTACGACACTGAGAGCGCTGTTTCTGGCAAACTTTTTTATCCGCCTGAACATCATTTTTTATAACAATTTTATCAACATGTTCGAACATATTTCTCACCCTCTTGATCAAGAACACAATAGAACAGTTCCATACTACTCCTTTAGATGTAGCAACTCAATATCCATATAAAACATAGCACTATAGCGAACCCTGATGAATTTTCACATATAAAACAATAAGTTAAAAACAAACCTATTAGTGCGAAATAAAAAATACAATGCTGTCAAAAAAGAATCCCAGCCCCCAACCTCTCAGCCAATCCGGAATAACGCTCGGTCTTTTTCCTGACCGCTTGTGCCAACAGGGCGCGATCGCCGTAGAGATCGAGTCGGGCCTTGGCGCGGGTGATGCCGGTATAGACCAGCTCACGGGTCAGGAGCGGGCTGGGGCTGTCGGGCAGCACCAGCACGGTATGGGCAAACTCGGAGCCCTGGGATTTGTGGATGGTCATGGCGTAGACCGTCTCGTGGGGTGGCAGCCGGCTGGGCAACAGCGCCCGCAGGGTGCCGTCCGGCTGCTCAAACCATACCTTGAGTCGCCCGGTTTCATCGGGCAGACAGAGCCCCATATCGCCGTTGTAGAGGCCGACCCCGTGGTCGTTGCGCACCACCATCACCGGGCGACCCGCATACCAGTCGCCATCCCGGGCAATCAGCCCGGCCCGTGACAGGGCCAGTTCGAGCCGCTCGTTAAGCCCCAGCACCCCGAACGGGCCGTCACGCAGGGCGCAGAGGATCTGGAAGCTGTTGAATGCCTTGAATACGGCGGCGGGATCTTCCCCCGCGCGGGCCGCCTTCAGATAGCTGCCGTAACCGGCCACCCCCTGGGTAATCAGGGCATCGTAGGCCTCCCCGGCCCAGGGGTGCAGGCTGATATCAGCGAATCCTGCGCCCCAGACGGCCTCTACCGCCGTGGCATCTCCGCCGTTGCAGGCGCGCGCCAGCTGGCCGATGCCCGAATGTTGATCAAAGCGCCAGCTCTTGGCCAGCAAACAGAGGCTGTCGCGCACCGGAGCCCCCGTGGGCGTGCCCTGCAAGCGGTAGCCGGTCTGGCGGGAGAGCCAATCCGCCTGCGCCGGGCTGATGCCCTGTTCGATAAAGCTGCAGATATCGCCGAGCACGGCCCCCGCCTCCACCGAGGCGAGCTGATCCTTGTCGCCGAGCAGGATCAGGCGGGCGTGGCTCGGCAGCGCATCGAGCAGGCGCGCCATCATCGGCAAGTCGACCATAGAGGCCTCATCCACCACCAGCAAGTCGAGGTGCAGCGGGTTGCCCGCGTGGTGGCGGAACTGGCTGCGCCCCGGAATGACCCCGAGCAGCCGGTGCAGGGTGCCCGCCTCGGTGGGGATCGCTTCCACCCACTCGGGGGGCAGATCGAGGGCCTGCAGGGCAGAGCCGATACTCTCGGTGAGGCGCGCCGCCGCCTTGCCGGTGGGGGCCACCAGCCGGATCGCCGGGGCCTTGCCTGCCTGCAGGCCGGTCTCCACCAGAATGGCGAGCAGTTTGGCGACCGTGGTGGTCTTGCCGGTGCCGGGGCCGCCGGAGATCACCGCAAAGGGGCGCGCCGCCGCGGTAGCCGCCGCCAGCTTCTGGCCGTTGCAGCAGAGCGCCTCGGGCACCAGCGCATCCAGCTTGCTCAAGTCGCTCGCCGCCTGGGCGCTGGCAAGCAGCCCTTCGATGGCAGGCCAATCCACCTCGCTCGGGAACACCAGATCCAGATACTTCAGGGTAAAGTGGCGGGCCGAGAAGTCGGGGGCGAGGCGGGCTTTGAGCAGCGCCGCAAACACCAGCCCGTAGTCGCGGGCAAACAGCCGCGACAGGGCCGGGGCTATCTCTGGCCATTCGGCTCTTTCACTCAAAGCGCGCAGATGGCGTGCAACCCCCTGCTCGTGATCGTGGTAGCGGGTGAGGTAGAGCCGCCCGTGCCACAGCCGCAGCGGCCAGCGCGGGGCGTGGCCGTCATCCTGCTCGGTGCCAACCAAGGGACTTGCCGCAAACAGGGCGGGCCAGCGGGCAGGATCCGCCAGATCCAGCAACAGATCCCGGCTCTGCTGGGGATCCAGCCCGAACGGGCGCAATGATCCGGCAGCGAGCATCTCCAGCGGCAGGCAAACATGACCGCGCCCCAGCTCGAAGCAGGTGAGCGCCGCCCCCAGCACCAGCTCGGGGCTGCCGCCCAGATCGGCCACCAGCCTGGCAAATTGCAGATCCAGCTGGCGGATACGGCCAGCCAGCGCCAGTGCTTTTAACCGTTCAACCATCATTGCACTGGTTGCGGTGCTGATCATGGTGCCGCTCATGCCTCTACCTCGTTCAATTCTGTTGATGACACATCGCCAGAGCGATCACCATTTCTAAACAACTCATCCAGCTCCAGCACCAGTTCACGGCTCGGGCGGGTATGGAAAATGCCCCCCTGCGGCATGCCGCGCAGGAACAGATAGAAAACCCCGCCAAAGTGCTGCTCGAAGTCGTAGCTCGGCAGGCGCAGGGTGAGCAGCCGGTGCAGCGCCAGCGAGTAGAGCTGGTATTGCAGGTCGTAGCGATGCTCCGCCATCGCCCGCTCCAGCGCCGGACGGCTGTAATCGGTGGGGCTCATGCCGAGGTGGTTCGATTTGTAGTCGAGCAGATACCAGCGCCCCTGCCACTCGAACACCAGATCGATAAAGCCCTTGAGCATCCCCTGCACGGTGGCAAAGCTGAGAGGCTTGTTGCCCCGCGACAGCGGGTCGTGCTGCTGGCAGAGGACGGTCAGCGCCGGTGCCGTCACCCGCCCCATGGGCAGGAAGAACTCCAGCTCCACCTGTTTGCGATCGGCGCTCAAGTCCCGCAGTCGCACCGGATCGCCAAAGCCCGTTTCCAGCGGGGTATCCAGCACCGCTTCCACCTGCTGTTGCAGCACTTGGGCCCAGCTTTCGTCGAAGCCATCCTGCGCCAGCAGGGTGGCGATATGCTCTGCCAGCGGCTCGCCAGCGGCGCTTTGAAAATCGATGGTCTCGAATAGACTGTGCAGCAGAGTGCCGGGGCGCGCCCCCTTCGGGAAGGTGAAGATGGAGGGCTGGGGCGCCTCGTCCGGTTGCTCGGAAGCCAACGCAGCCGCCTCGGTGACCACCTCGTCATCGAAACCGGGATTGGCCAAGACACCCTTGCTGTGACCGTGGCCCTGCGCCGCCAGCCCCGAGTAGGAGCTGATCCACCAATCCCGCTCAAGGGAACCGCTAAAGTGGCGCACCTGCGGCTCGCCCAGCTGCTCCTCATCTGGCGGCAGCGGGGCCGGACGGGTGAGCGAGGGCTCACCGACGGCCACCCCGGGTAGCGCCTGCGACAGTTCGGTGAGGGCGGTCGCCAGCGTCTGCGCATCCCCCTCTTCGCCCTTTTGCAGCAGGTAGCCGATGGCGGTGTGGTGCAGGTCGGTCTTCTCCGACTTGCCCGCCCCCGCCCCCGCCCGCACCGGCGCCAGTCCCAGCCAGGTGGCGTAGACGCCCCGGGTCAGCGCCACATAGAGCAGTCGCAGATCTTCCGCAAGGCGCTCGCGGTCGGCCTCCGCCAGGGAGCCCTCGGCGCCGGTCAGATCGAGAATGGTTCGATTGCCCGCCTCGTCCGCCTCGTGATAGAGCGGGGTCTCAGCGGTTCTGTGGCTGCAAATGAAAGGCAGGAACACCAGGGGGTACTCCAGCCCCTTGGATTTGTGGATGGTGACGATCTGTACCAGCTTGCGCTCCGATTCGAGCCGCAGTACCTGCTCCGCATCCTGGCCGCCCGGGCGGCTCACCGCCTCCCCCAGCCAGCGCAGCAGGGCATATTCCCCGTCCAGCTCACTGCTCACCTGTTGCAGCAGCTCGCCGAGATGGAGGAAGTTGGTCAGCCGCCGCTCGCCATAGGGGCTCGCCAGCAGGGAGGAGGCGAGATTGCGCCGGTGCAGCAGGGCCCGCAGCATGGCCAGCACGCCGCGGCGATGCCAGATCGATCGGTACTCCATAAACTCCTGCACCACGCTCTCCCAGGCCCGTTCGTCGCTGGCCAGCCCATCAAGCGCCCTGGCATCGAGATCAAACAGGCCGGTGGCGAGCGCCGCCCTAAGGCTGCGCTCTTCGCTCGGGTTCTGGCAGGCGTGCAGGATCAGCAATATCTCCCGCGCCTCCACCTGCTCCAGCACGCTCTCGCGGTTCGACAGGTAGACGGAGGCGATGGCGAGGCGCGCCAGCTCCTGCTGCACCAGCTTGCCTTCGCTGCCGGTTCGCACCAGCACGGCGATATCACCGGCCTTCACCGCCTTGTCGATAATCTCAATTTCACCATTTTCTTTCTTCTTTTCACCGAAAAACCGGGCTTTTCCCTCTTGGGACAAGCTAAGCAACCGGTGGATCTCGGCTGCGGTAGCGCGGGCCATCTTGCTCTGGTAATCCCCCCGGTTGAAGGTGGGCTGGCCGCTCAGCTGCCAGCAGTGGAGCACAGGCGCACTGGAGCCTTCCAGCAACAACACTTCATCTTTACCTTTGGCCTCCACCGGCAGGAAGGGGATATCCGCCTCGTAGATAAAGGGATCCTTGGCCCGCTCGAACAGGCCGTTGACCGCCCCCACCAGGGCGCTGCTTGAGCGCCAGTTGCGCCCCAGGGTGTAGTGGGCGCTCACATTTCGCCGCGCCTGGATGTAGGTAAAGATGTCGGCGCCGCGAAAGCCGTAGATGGCCTGCTTGGGGTCCCCGATCATCAACAGCGCCGTATCCTGATGGCCGCCGTAGAGGCGATGGAAGATGCGGTACTGCTGGGGGTCGGTATCCTGGAATTCGTCGATCATCGCCACCCGATAGGTGGCGCGAATGCGATCGCAGAGCCGCTCGCCCAGGCTTGAGCCGAGCGCCCCGTCGAGGTCTTTGAGCAGGTCATCGAAGGAGAGCTGATGGGCCTGGCGCTTGCTGGCCTGCATCCGGCTGCGCACCACCCTGGCAGCCCGTTGCAGGATCAGATCCCGAATACCGGGGCGGCTTTCCAGCAGCGCGTCGATCTGGCTGAACAGCGGCAGGGTTGGTAACGCCTTCCCCTTGCTCAGCTTGGCCTCCAGGGTTTCCTGGCCGAAGCGCTCGAGATCCTTGGGCAGGGTATAACCGCTGGTCGGATCCTGTGCCCAGTCGCCGATCTTGGCGAGCCAGCCTTCGTAGTTCTTGCCGGTATAGAGCTTGATTTGCCCCTCTGTCTGGCGGCGGATCTCGTCCGTCTGCGCCAGCCAGGCATCTTTCACCGCCCCGATGCGGGCCATGGCGGCCTGATGGCGGGCGGCCAGGGTCTCATCCCCCAACGCCGGGTGGATCTCCAGCTCGCTGTTGTCGAGCCAGCCATTCATCTCCCGCAGCAGGGCGGCGGGGCTCGGCCAGAGCGCGCGCACCGAGCTCGCCAGGGTCTTGTCCACCGGATAGAACTCGGCGCGCCAGTAGTCGCTCACCGCCTGCAACCTGAGCTGGCTGTCGTCGGTGAGAAATTCGGTCTCGAACAGGGCACCCGACTCGAAGGCGTTCTGCTTGAGCATCCGCTGGCAGAAACCGTGGATGGTAAAGACCGCCGCCTCGTCCATCTGCCGCTCGGCAGCCAGCAGGCGGCGGGCAGCCAGCTCGTGATCCTCCACCTCTTCCAACAACTGGGCCAGCAGGGTGTCACTGCTGTGACCCAGCATAAAGGCCAATCGCGCCTCGTGAATACGGCCGCGGATCCGCCCCCGCAGCTCGGCGGTGGCCGCTTCGGTAAAGGTCACCACCAGGATCTCGGTCACCGACAGCGGCCGCTCGTGGGCGCTCGGCTGACCGGCGTCTTCTCCCTCTTCGATGAGCGGGCCGTGGCCCAGCAGCAGACGCAGGTAGAGACCGGCGATGGTGTAGGTCTTGCCGGTGCCGGCGGAGGCTTCGATCAGTCGTTCACCATGGAGGGGAAAACGCAGGGTATTGAGCGGGTTAGCCATTATGTCAGCTCCTCCAGGGCGTTGAGCAGCGGGGTCAGGTGTTCGCGGGCCAGGGCCTGCAACTGGGCCAGCACCTCGTCATCCAGCTCGGGGAAGCAGCGGGCGACGTAAACGTCCTGCCCCTCTCCACGGCGTTTTTGATTTCCATAACCGCTAGTGTGGAAACAGTCGAATACAGCTTTGTCAGCACCCTCCGGCTTGTCCGAATTCTTCTCGATCGCCTTGAGCCAATCCCAGGCAGTGTTGGGAAAGAAGGGCAGAGGCCGCTTCATCCCCTGGGCCCAGAGCGCCACCAGGGCCGCCAGCCTGGGGCGCGCCTCCTCGGCCGGAAGAGCTGGCAGCCGCAGACTCTGCCTGGCATCGAACAGCAGGGTGTCGCCGGGGGCAGCGCTCAGGGAAAGGCAGAGGTGCTGGATCCAGCCCAGCAGCAGATCCTTGCCGTTGAAGCTGCCGGGTTTCACCACCAGCAAACGTCCCTTCTGGGTGTCTATCCACCCCTGCAGCTGGCCCTGGGTCAGGGAGATATCGATCTCCACCGCCCGTTTTTCTGCCTCATTGGCCGCAACCCAGGGGCGCAGCCGATCCGCCAGCTTGCCCATCTCGGCGTCCAGATCCTCCAGCAGCAGGCTGCCGAACCAGCCTTGGGGCAGCAGGCCGGTGAGCTGCAACCGCTCGCGACGCACTGAGCTATCCCCCTGTGCCAGATGAGCATCGAGCAGCAGGGCCTTGAGCTGGTAGTGCTGCAGGCCGTCCAGCTCGAACGGCTCGCTGTCCTCTATGTTGGCTTCGTTCAGCTCGAACCACACCTTGAGGCGGCGGTTGAGGAAATACTTGGTGGGCTGGCGATAGAAACGCAGCAGCTCCGCCAGCTCCAGCCCCTGCTCCTTGCCCCATTCGGGAGGTAAAGGCAGCTCGCCGCTCTGGAAATTCGCCGCGCCGCGCACCGGATTGAGGGCGGGCAGCCAGTCGGCGGCATAGGTAAAGAGGCGGGACCCCTCCAGTGGGTAGAAGTAGTTGCGGCTGTAGGGGGTGAGCGGATGCTGGGTGATCAGGTGCGCCAGCAGCCGTTTGCCGGAGCGCTCGTCATCGAGGTGCTCATCCCCCGCCAGCACGAAGCCCTGCCGCACATAGTCGATGAGTTCGGCCAGCAGCACCGACGGCACCTTGTCGCTGTTGTCTTGGGCGCTGAAACCCTGATAGCTGATGTAGAGCCCCTGCTGGGCGCTGAGCAGCGCCTCGAGGAACAGGTAGCGGTCGTCATCGCGACGGGAGCGATCCCCCCGCCGGCCCGCCACCGCCATCAGGTCAAACCCCATGGGTGGCAGGGTGCGCGGATAGACGCCGTCGTTCATGCCGAGCAGGCAGACCTGCTTGAAGGGGATGGAACGCATCGGCATCAGGGTGCAGAAGTTGACCTGACCGGCGAGGAAGCGCTGGCTGGAGCGGGACTCCCCCAGCACGCTGCCGAGGTAGTCCTGCAACAGGTCGGCACTGATGGGCTGCTCGAAGCGGGCCTCGCCGAGCTGGGCGAGCCAGTCGGCCAGCTGGCTGCGGATTAGTTGCAGCTGGCGCTCTTCATCCTCGTCGGCCAGATAGAAGCGCTCCAGCAGCGCGTTGAGGCAGGCAACCCACTCCCCCAGCGGCTGCGCCTGTTGCAGCCGGGGCAAGAATTCGGCCAGCGAGTCGACGAACCAGGCGAGCTTGCCGAGCGCCAACCCCTGCTGGCCCTCGATATCGGCGTAGGGCAGAATGCCCGCCACCGGCTCGCCATCCCCCATGGCAAAGCCGAGCAGCATGCGGCGCAGGCCGAACAGCCAGCTGTTGCCAGAGAGGCGCGGCAGATCGAAACGTTCGGGGTAGCCGTCGTCCAGCCCCCAGCGGATACCGGTCTCCTGCACCCAGACCCGCAACTGGTTGAATTCGTCGTCATCGAGCTCGAAGCGGCGCAGCACGGCAGGCACCTCGAGAATGGCGAGCAGTTCCCCCGCCCCCAAGCGAGCGTTGGGCAGCCTGAGCAGGGCGAGGAAGCTTTGCAGCAGCGGGCTCTCCTGACTCGCCGCCCGATCCGAGACCGCAAACGGGATCTGGCCCCGCGCGCCAAACACCGCCTGAATGTAGGGGCCGTAGCTGTTCACATCCGGCATCATCACCACCACATCTTTCGGGGTGAGGGACGGGTCCTGCTCGAACAGCGCCAGCAGCCGATCATGCAGCACTTCCAGCTCCCGCATCGGGCCGTGGCATGCGTGGATCTGCAAGGATCCATCCGCCGGATCGATCGGGCTCTTGTGGTGGCTGCTATCGAGATCAAATTGCCCCGCGCCCCGTTCAGCCAGTTCCAGCACATCCTTCTGGATGGCGCGCAGCAGGCTGACGTTGCCCTGCTCATCCACCTCGTCGATATCGACGAAGGCCTCGATTTGCGGCACCTCCAGCTCCATCAGCTGGTGCAGGTAGTCGCGCCCCAGCTTGCCCATGGAGGCGAGCAGCGGGTTGGCAGGGCCCTGCAGGGTCTCAAGATCGGTACCGGGTTTGAGCTTATTTTCGAGGCGTGCCAGCGTCTTGCGATCGAGCAGGTCACCCCAGTAGTAGCGGCAGGGGTTGGTGACAAACAGGTGCACCTCCACCTCCGGCCGGCTACCAAGGGCCAGCAATGCCTCCACATAGCGCGGCGGCAGCGCCGAGATGCCGAACACGAAGACCCGCTGCGGCAGCTTGCCCGGCAGATCGGCGGTGCGTTGCAGCTCATGGATAAACTCCTCGTAGAGGTTGGCTCTGTGGTAGCCACTCGGAGAGAGCGCCAGGGTGCGGGCCACCAGCTCGCGCCACAGCTCAGGCTGCCAATCCTGACCGCTCACCCCGGCCAGCTCCAACCCCAATCCCTCCCCCTGTTCCCAACGGGCGATCCAGTCCGGCCGATAGACCAGATACTGGTCGAACAGATCCGCCACCTTCTGGCAGAGCTGCCAGAGCCGCACCTGCTCGGGATCCTGGGCAGGATCCTGCTCATCCCCGCCCAGATAGGCGGCGAGCGGCGCGAAGGCGGGCCTGCCGAGCAGAGCGGGCAGAATGGTCATCAGCTGCCAGCTCATGGATCCCTTGTTGTAGGGGCTCTGGCGGGGCACGTCCGCCAGTACCTGGGTGAACATCTCCCAGATAAAGCTGGCGGGCAGCGGGAAGTCGATATTGGCGGCGATGCCGAAGGCCTTGGCCAGCTCCAGCTTGAGCCACTGGGCCATGCCGGGACTCTGCACCAGGATCTGCTCCCGATCGAAGGGGTGAGAGAGGGGCGCCTGCCGGATGCGGCTCACCAGCAGCTCCTTGAGCAGATCCAGCTGATTGGAGTGGTAGAGGGTAAACATGGACGACTCCCGCCAATTTCATGAAGAGGGGTGTGCGCCGGAAAAGACGAACCATTTCCGTCACTTCACACGAAATGGGATTGTCGGGGATCGGGGGATAAGATGCAAAAGGCGCTTGCCACCGCCAGGCGGGCCTCGTCACAGTACCGGCATTCGCCCCCTGGCGGGCATAAAAAAGCCGGTGCTGCTGCACCGGCCAAAAGGCGTTGGAAAACTTGAACTATCAGGGTATTACCAGCACTTGCCGAGGCGGGCATCCAGGCTGAAGGCACCAGGACCGGCTGCCGCCAGGGCCAGGAAACCACCGGCCACCGAGAGGTTCTTCATGAACATCAGCATCTGCATCTGTTCGGCAGGCTGATAGTGGAAGATGAAGGCGGCCATCAGGGTGAAACCGGCCAGCAGCACCGAGAGGCTGCGGGTAAAGAGACCCAGCACGATGGCGAGACCGCCACCCAGCTCCAGCAGGATCACCAGGGGCAGCATGAACCCGGGCACGCCCATGGCTTCCATGTAACCCTGGGTACCGGCGTAACCGCCGATCTTGCCCCAGCCTGCCATCACGAACATCAGCGCCAGCAGAACACGACCCGCCAGCAGTGCCACATCTTTCATCTTGTCCATCGTCAGATTCCTTTGATTACCCATCTTGGTAATAACAGTGTAAGAGCTAATTGTTAACTCATTCATTTCGCCGTGATTTATCTATCAGGGCAAGTCAAACAGCAGGGCTTCACTCCCCTCGGCGGCGGTGAGCGTCCAGGACGCTTCATCGCGACTAAGCAGGCCGTCGCCGGGTCGGGCAGCCAGACCGTTGCCAGTCAGCTCCCCTGAAATCATATGCAGGTAACCATGACGCCCTTGCAATGCCCATTCGAGGGTTTCCCCTGCGGCAAGTTGCAGTCGCCAGATGCGGGCCTGCTGGCGGATCCTGAAGGATCCTTCCTCCCCATCCGGTGACGCGACCAGCGTCAGCCCGGGCTGGGTGGCTATCTTCTTCTGCTGATAACCCGGGGTAGTGCCGACTTCGTTCGGCTCTATCCAGATCTGCAACAGGGAGAGGGGCTCGGTCTGCGAGGGGTTGTACTCGCTGTGCCGGATGCCGGACCCTGCGCTCATCAGCTGGAAATCCCCCGCCGGGATCTGCTCGGCATGGCCGAGGCTGTCCCTGTGCTCTATGGTGCCGCTCAGCACGCAGGTGAGGATCTCCATGTTGGCATGAGGGTGGGTAGCGAAGCCGCCACCCGGCGACACCAGATCCTGGTTGATGACCCGCAAGACGGAGTGCCCCATCCAGTCCGGGTCATAGTAGTGACCGAACGAGAAGCTGTGGCGTGCATCCAGCCAGCCGAAGTTGGCATGGCCCCGTTCTGCTGCGGCTCTCAATTTCATCATGGTGTGCTCCTCCAATACCTTTAAACGGTTGATTAGCGCTGGCGACCGTCACCCAGACCGAACGGGATGCGGTAGCTGCTGCTCTCGTTGCCCAGGCTGACCGTCAGGTTGCCCTGGGTGCGGCTCGGGATCTGTACCTGCTGGGTGCCCATCAGGTTGGCGTGAACGGAGGCCAGCAGATCGCCAGACTCATCGCGCACCTCCAGCATGGGGTTCGCCTTGCCAGCCATGGCGGCGGTGGCATTCCAGTTCACGAACAGCACGCCAGGGGCGGCATTGAGATCGGCCGGCACGGCAGCCTGGGCGAAACCTGCGGTCATCAGGCCTGCAACGGCCAGCATCTTGATTACGTTTTTCATGTTCATTCACTCTCTTGGTTTTTATGTCATTGCCAAGGCCGGTCTGGCCCGAATCAATGCATCCATGCAAGAGGTTATTCAAATAGTGTGTTGTTCTTTCACCTACAGCAGACATCGTTTTTGTGATGTCTCAGCCTGGAACTACCTTTTATTTGGCCGCTTGGCCTTCCTGCCTAAGCGTTGATTGAATATTAAAGTCACTTGCCCTAAGTTGTTAGCGAGATAATCTGGTAAACATGTTCAAAAAAATTGAAGGTTAGATATGGCCAAGGAATCGAACAAGGAGCGGGCGCTGACCCTGGAGGCGATCCGGGTGCTGGACGCCATAGACCGTCGTGGCAGCTTCGCGGCGGCGGCCGACGAGCTGGGCAAGGTGCCCTCGGCGCTGAGCTACACGGTGCAGAAGCTGGAAGACGAGCTGGACGCCATGCTGTTTGATCGCAGCGGCCACAGAACCAAATTCACCCCCGCCGGGCGCATGCTGCTGGAGCAGGGCCGCCTGCTGCTGGAGGCCGCCGAGCATCTGGTCGGGGAGACCCGGGCGCTGGCCCGGGGCTGGGAGACCGACATCACCATCGCCGTCGATGCCCTGGTGCCGCTGCAGGCGCTCTACCCCCTGGTGGAGCGGCTGGCCGAATTGACGGATACCCGGCTGCGGCTGCGGGCCGAGGTGCTGGCGGGCAGTTGGGAGTGTCTGGAAGATGGCCGCGCCGACCTGCTTATCTCCTCCCTCAATCCCGACATCACCCTGACCGGCATCAAGCACCAGTCCTTGCAGGAGGAGGTGATGCTCTACGTCGCCCACCCGGATCACCCCCTGCACGGGGAGCCCGAGCCCCTGGCGGACGAGACCCTGCGCCGCTACCGCGCCATCGCCATCGCCGACACGGCGCGGCGCAAGCCCGCCCTCACCTATCGTCTGCTGGACAAGCAGCCGCGCCTGACCGTCAGCACCATGGGGGAGAAGCGCGATGCCCTGCTGGCGGGCATCGGGGTCGGCACCATGCCCCTGAGCTGGATAGAAGAGGACATCAAGGCGGGGCGACTCAAGGTGATCGGCCCCGAGTATCGCCATCAGGTGCAGGTCGTGCTGGCGTGGCGGCGAGATACCATGGGCAAGGCCAAGAGCTGGCTGGTGCGGGAGATCCCCAAGCTGTTCCCCTGCAAGGGGGAATAGCTTCCAGGGAAGGCGGCGCAGGAGGTGCCAAAAAATGCGCCCCTTCCTTGACGGCGGGCTCAAATTCGGAGAAAAGAAAAAAAGCGGACCTCTTGCGAGTTCCGCTCAATGCCAGGAAAGAATAAAACCTTGCGGTTAAAAAAACCCTTAAATTGGAAGCAAACAATCGTTTTCTCAACCAGGAAGGTATTGAATCCGATTCGTGTTGGATTATGTGCGATGTAATATGCATCACCAGCAAAATGTTGGAAGGTTGAAGGATATGCACCACCGAGTGTCATTATCTGCCACCTTGCACCACAACTGGTCAGGCCATTTCAGCCGTTATAACCGGGTTACTCTCCTCTGGTTTTTCTAGGTGTCAAAAACTGAGCCCAATACAGATAAATCACTCACTTTTTGACACGACTAAAAATGCAGATAAAGGAATAGTTGCATGACCTACAGCCAGACCCTGGCCAACCACATTCTCGACACCCTGAAGAAGACCCTGACCGACAAGGGGATCCGCTATCAGACCCTGGCGGAAGCCATGGGGGTCTCCATCGCCACCGTGAAGCGGATGATGAACAAACCCTCCCTGCCCTTCGACACCCTGCTGGAGATCTGCCATCTGGTGGGCCTCTCGTTCGAGGAGCTGCTGGATCGCACCCAGGATGCCCAGAGCCGCCGCGCCGTCTTCACCCAGGAGCAGGACGAGGCGTTTCACAAGGAGCCCGGCCTCTACGCCTTCCTCGCCAACATCTTCTGGCGCGACAAGACCCTCATCGATCTCAAGCGCGAATACGGCCTGACCGACGCATCCTGCTACCTCTATCTGCGCAAGCTGGAGAAGCTCGGCATATTGCAGCTCGGCATCGACAACAGCTACCACTTCCTCATCAGCGAGCGCATCAGCTTCGAACAGCACAGTCGCTTCGCCCGCCAGCAGGCACGCCAGGCCATGTCGGTGCTGGGGGACTATCTGGTGGAGAACATGCACAAGTCGAACAACTACATGGCGCTGTGCCAGCTCCACCTGGACGAGAGCGAAGCCATGGCCCTGATCGATCGCATGAAGGAGTACTGGCATCAGGAGCTCAAACTCAACCGCCCCGCCATCGGCCAGCGGGAGGGCAGCAAGACCTACACCATGTCGCTGCAACTGGCGGACTGCGGCTACCAGAGCTTCGACGACCTTATCCCCAATATCGACAACTGATCCCGGCGGATCCTGCGGGATCCGTCCGTTTTCGCTGGCTCGGTCGTTAGCCTTACATCGGCCATTCAGGCCCTCTTGCCGCCTTCGGATGCAGTGCCCGTCAGTGCTCTGGATATTCCCTAGTCAACGAGCCGGGTTTGCTGCAGTGTGCCTGAGAGCGGCTGCAAGACGCGCGTATCCAGACAGATACGGATCGCATCCTGCCGCCAGTGTTCGATATCGCAATCCACCAGCGCCCCCCGCTCGTCGTAGTTGACCCGCACCAGTCTTAGCACGGCACTCCCCTCCGCCAGATTGAGGGCCCGGGCTATCTCTCCGCGAGCCGCCGAGGGGGTGATCTCGAGGCTCGCCCCACCCTGGCCTATGCCATAGCGCTGCTGATAGAGCTCGGTGAGGGAGCTGGCCAGCGGTGCGCTGGCGATATCGGGAAAGCGGCTGGCCAGCAGGTGGTGACTGACGTGCAGCACGGGGCGGCCGTCGATCAGTCGCTGGCGGCGGATTTCATAAAGTGGAGTGAAGGGTTCCAGCCCCATCCGGCTGCACAGCTCGCTGCTGGCAAGCGCGCTGCCGTGGGCCAGCACCCGGGTTTCGGCCACGCGCTGCTGCTCACCGATCCACTGGTGAAAGTGGGTGTGGATGGCGGGATCGTAGGTGAGGCGGGGCGGCGCCACGAACCAGCCGCGCCGCTCGGCCCGGTAGATGAGGCCATCCGCTTCGAGGCTGGAGAGCGCCTCCTTGATGGTGATGCGGGTGGTGGCGAAGCGCTCGCTCAGGGCCCGCTCGGCGGGCAGCTGCTGCCCGGCCCCCAGCTGGCCGCTGCCGATATAGCGGCGCAGGGTCTGGCAAATCTGTTCGCACTTGGAGGGGCTGCGGCCATCGGCCAGCCCCTGTTCCCTCAATCGCTCTGTCACTGTCACGTCCCTGTCGGTCATTCCGGTTTGCGCCCCCTGGAGTAGACCAGCGGCTGTCGGCCCCGAGTTGTAACCACTGCTGATGACAGCGCCATGACAGGGCGATTGTCACGAAAACGCCATCAAAGCGCCCCGCCACCGTCATATTCCCCCTCTAGCATCCCTCTCGAACCTTAACTGACCTAGTCCAGAGGGATGGGATGATGAAAAGCGTGATCGCAAGTGCACTGGCCCTGGTGGCCATCAGTCAACCGCTGTTTGCCGCCGAGAATATCGCGGATCTTGAGAAGGCCGCCCGTGGCGAAGGCCAGCTCCACAGCATCGGCATGCCCGACAGCTGGGCCAACTGGAAGGATACCTGGCAGCAGCTGGGCAGCATCTACGGCATCAAGCATCAGGATACCGACATGAGCTCGGCGCAGGAGATCGCCAAGTTCGCCGCCGAGAAGGCCAACGCTACCGCCGATATCGGTGACGTGGGTGGCGCCTTCGGTCCGGTGGCGGTCAAGCAGGGGGTCACCCAGCCCTACAAACCCTCCACCTGGGCCGATATTCCCAACTGGGCCAAGGATGCGGACGGTCACTGGATGCTGGCCTATACCGGCACCATCGCCTTCCTGATCAACAAGGATCTGGTCAAGGCCGCCCCCACCAGCTGGCAATCCCTTCTGGGTGGCGACTACAAGGTGACCCTGGGTGACGTGGGCGTCGCTTCCCAGGCCAACAACGGCGTGCTGGCGGCGGCCTATGCCACCGGTGGCAGCGAGAAGAACCTCAAGCCTGCATTGGAGCTGTTCGGCCAGCTGGCCAAGCAGGGTCGCCTGTCACTGAACGACCCGACCATCGCCAACATCGAGAAGGGCGAAGTGGAAGTGGGGGTGCTGTGGGACTTCAACGCCCTGAACTACCGCGACCAGATCGACCCCAAGAAGTTTGATGTGGTGATCCCGAGCGACGGCTCCGTCATCGCCGGTTACACCACCATCATCAACAAGTGGGCCAAGAACCCCAACGCCGCCAAACTGGCCCGTGAATACATCCTCTCCGATGCCGGTCAAATCAACCTGGCCCGTGGCTACGCCCGCCCCATCCGCAGCAATGTGACCCTGCCGGATGACGTCAAGGCCAAGCTGCTGCCGGCCGAGCAGTATGCCAATGCCAAGCCGGTGCAGGATCATGCAGCCTGGGAGCAGAGCTCCAAGGCCCTGCCGCGCCAGTGGCAAGAAACCGTCATGATCAACATGCAGTAAGGAAATCCAGTGCAACACAAGGTGATAGTGGTACTTGTGGATGGCCTGGCAGCCGAGGTAGCCCACACCATGGGCTACCTTTTCGGCATGGTGGAGGCGGGGCGCGGCCTGCATACGACCCTGAGTGCCGCCCTGCCCTCCCTCTCCCGGCCCCTCTACGAGTGCATCCTGACCGGCGTGCCGCCGGTGGCGAGCGGCATCACCCACAACGGGGTGACGCGCCTCAGCCAACACGACTCCATCTTCCATCTGGCCCGTGCCGCGGGTAAACGCACCGCGGCCGCAGCCTATTACTGGGTGAGCGAACTCTACAACCAGAGCCCCTGGCTGGCGGCCCGGGATCGCTTTACTCACGACGAGAAACTGCCGATCCAGCACGGCTGCTTCTACTGGGATGACAACTACCCCGACAGCCACCTGCTGATGGATGGCGAGTGGCTGCGCAGCCAGTACGACCCCGACTTTCTGCTGATCCACCCGATGGGGGTGGACGATGCGGGCCACAAGTTTGGCCTCGATTCCCGCCAGTACCGCAATCAGGCGCGCCGCATAGACAGCCTGCTGGCCGATCTGCTGCCCCAGTGGCTGGCAGAGGGGTATCAGGTGGTGATCACCTCGGATCACGGCATGAACAACGACCTGAGCCACGGTGGCACTCTGCCTGAGGAGCGCACAGTGCCGCTCTGGCTGTTTGGCGATGCCTTTATCGAGCGCTGGCCGGATGGGGTGGCGATTGCCCAGACCCAGCTATGCGCCCTGATGGCCGATCTGCTGGGCATTCCCCACGACAAGCCGAGCGGCCCGCCGCTGCTCAAGGCGACCTTTATGCGCGAGGTGCACTGATGATGCCTGCAACCACCGAGATCCTCGCGGATCAACCCGTGGCAACCCGGCGCAGGGCACACCGTCACTGGCTGCCGGCCCTGGTGCTGCTGCCCTTTGTCCTCTTGATGATCCTGTTCCAGCTCGCCCCCATGGTGTGGGTATTGGTGGGCAGCTTTCAGACCCCGGATGGCTGGGGCCTCGATTACTACCGGGAGATCCTGAGCTCCCCCTTCTACCTGCAATCGTTCGGCAACTCGTTGCGCATCGCCGGTATCGCCAGTCTGGCGGGGCTTGCCATCGGCACGCTCGGGGCCGCCGCGCTGCGCCACAGCGGCGAGCGGGTCAAACGGCTGCTGCTGGCCTTTGTCACCATGACCGGCAACTTCAGCGGGGTGCCGCTGGCGTTCGCCTTCATCATCGTGCTCGGCATCAACGGTGCCGTTACCCTGCTGCTGAAATCCTGGGGGCTGATCGACGGATTCAACCTCTACTCGGGCAGCGGCCTTATCCTCATCTACACCTACTTCCAGATCCCCCTCGCCCTGCTGCTGCTCTATCCGGCGTTCGATACCTTGCAGGATGAGTGGCCCCAGGCCGCAGCGCTGCTCGGGGCGAGCAAGGGGCAGTATGTGTGGCACGTGGCGCTGCCGGTGCTGACTCCTGCGCTGCTCGGCACCCTGATCATCCTGTTTGCCAACGCAGTGGGGGCCTATGCCTCCGCTTACGCCCTCACCACCGGCAACTTCAATCTGGTGACCATACGGGTGGCCAGTCTGGTCTCCGGCGACATCTTCCTCGAGCCCAACCTGGCGGCGGCGCTGGCGGTGATCCTGATGGTGCTGCTGGGGGTGGTGACGGCCGCCAACCAGTGGCTGCTGAAAAAGAGCTATGTGAACAAGGGGCAATCCCATGCATGATTTGCAACCGAGCTGGCCCAAGTGGGTGCTGGGAGCCCTGGTCGCCACCCTGCTGCTGCCGCTGCTGGCTACCTTTCTCTACTCCATCTCCACCCGCTGGGGGGCGACCCTGCTGCCGGACGGCTTTACCCTCGACTGGTATCTCAAACTGTGGGGCGACCCGCGCTTTCTTGCGGCGTTTGGCCGCAGCCTCCTGGTCTGCTTCGCCACCCTGTTGTTGGGGACGCTGGTGCTGGTGCCGACCGTGCTGGTGGTGGCCTACTACTTCCCCAAGCTGGATCCCTGGATGAACCTGCTGATCCTGCTCCCCTTCGCGGTGCCGCCTGTGGTCTCGTCGGTGGGGCTGCTGCAGATCTACGCCGATGGCCCGCTGCCGATTATCGGCACGCCGTGGATCCTGATCGGCACCTGGTTCACCGTGGTGCTCCCCTTTATGTACCGGGCGCTGGCCAACAGCTTGCAGGGGGTGCCGCTCAAGGATCTGATGGATGCGTCCCATCTGCTGGGGGTGAGCAGTCGGCGCGCCTTCCTGCTGGTGGTGATCCCCTGCCTGCGCAAGGGGCTCTTGGCGGCGCTGTTTCTCTCCCTCTCCTTCCTGCTCGGTGAGTTCGTGTTTGCCAACATGCTGGTGGGCACCCGTTACGAGACCCTGCAGGTCTACCTCTACAACATGCGCGCCACCTCGGGCCACTTCACCAGTGCGCTGGTGATGAGCTATTTCCTGCTGACCCTGCTGCTCACCTGGGCGGCCAACAGATTTCATCGGTGATCCAAGATGTTTCATTTAGAAGTCAATCAGTTGCACAAATCCTACGGCGATACTCCGGTGTTCGAGGGGATCGAATTCGGCATCCGCAAGGGGGAGCTGGTGACCCTGCTCGGCCCCTCCGGCTGCGGCAAGTCCACCCTGCTGCGGGCGCTGGCCGGGCTCACTCCGGTGGATGGCGGTCAGGTGCGGGTGGCCGGTGAGGACATCACCTGGCAGGCGCCCCAGAAGCGGGGCATCGGCATGGTGTTCCAGAGCTATGCGCTGTTCCCCAACATGACGGTGTGGGACAACGTCGCCTTCGGCCTCAAGATGAAGCCCCAGCCGGGTCGTGAGCTCTCGGTCAGCGTGAAAGATGCGCTGGCGCTGGTGGAGCTGACCGGCTTCGAGCGCCGCTATCCGGGCGAGCTCTCTGGCGGCCAGCGCCAGCGGGTGGCGCTGGCGCGCGCCCTGGTGGTGCGGCCACGGATCCTGCTGCTGGACGAGCCGCTCTCGGCGCTGGATGCCCGCATCCGCCGCAGCCTGCGCCAGCAGATCCGCGAGATCCAGCAACGCCTCGAACTCACCACCATCTTCGTGACCCACGATCAGGAGGAGGCGCTCACCCTGTCGGATCGGATCTTCCTGATGAACAAGGGCTCCATCGTGCAGAGCGGCACGCCGGAGCAGATTTACACCCGTCCCGCCAGCGAGTTTGTGGCGGGCTTTATCGGCAACTACAACCTGCTTGGCGCAGAGCAGGGCAAGTCGCTGTTCGGCCCCCGTTTTCAGGGCAAGCTGGCGCTGCGGCCGGAGTCCATCACCCTGCTGCCCGCAGGGGCGACCAGCAGCGAGCCCAGCCTGCCCGGCATCGTTCGCCAGCAACAGTTGCTCGGCAACGTGATCCGTTATCAGGTGGAGTGCGAGGCGGGGCTGTTGACGGTGGATTGCCTCAACCGCTCTGCCAGCGATCTGCTGGCTACCGGCAGTGCCGTGACCCTGGCGGTGGCCCGGGATCAACTCTGTGAGGTAGCATGACGCCTCGTTTCATTTTCGTTGTTACCGCAAGGAGCCCGCATGGCACTGGCACTGTTTGATCTGGACGAGACCCTGATTGCGGGGGATTCCGCCAGCCTCTGGCTGGAGTACATGGTGGCCCAGGAGCTGGCTCCGGCGGGCATGGTGGCCGAAGAGCAGGGGATGATGTCCCTCTACCATCAGGGCAAGATGGACATGCACCAGTACATGGCTTTCACCCTGCAGCCGCTGGCGGGCAAGTCGCGCCAGTGGCTCAGCCAGCAGTGCCACCACTTTGCCGAGCAGGTGCTGCGTGAACGGCTCTACCCCGAGGGACTGGCGCGTATCGAATGGCATCGGGAGCGGGGCGACGAGCTGGTGCTGATATCCGCCTCCGGCGAACATCTGGTGGCCCCCATGGCAAAGATGCTGGGGATGGATCACTGCGTTGCCATCCTGCTCGATGAGGAGGAGGGGATGCTGACCGGTCAGACCCGCGGCACCCTCAGTTTTCGCGAAGGCAAGGTGGCCCGCATCAACCAGCTCTTTGCCGGGCGGGACAACCTCTGGCAGGGGAGCTTTGGTTACAGCGACTCCCACAACGATCTGCCCATGCTGCGGGCGGTGGCTCATCCCCATGCGGTCAATCCGGCCCCCGCGCTGCGCCAGTGCGCCTCTGAGCTGGGCTGGCCCCTGTGGACATGGCAGTTACTCCCTTGAACTGCTGAATGAAGAAGAGGCCCTCAGGCCTCTTCTTTGCTCAGTACCCCATCGTCTGCCGGCGGCACCTCGTTCTGTGTCGAGGGAGCGATTCCCCCCAGATAGATGCGGTTCTTGCCATCCCGTTTGGCGCGATACACCTCGGCATCGACGATATCGAGCAATTCCTTGGCATCCAGGCCGGGGGCGCTCGCCACCAGACCACCGCTGAAGGTGATCCCGAGGCCGGGCTCGCGCCAGTCCAGCGACGCGACCCCAATCCTGTACTGCTCCAGCAGCATCTGACAGAAGTGAATATCCGGGTTGGCCAGCAACACCACCAGCTCCTCGCCACCATAGCGGCAGACCCAGCCGTGATCCTCCAGCAGTTTGGCGCCAAGGTTGGCCACCCGCTTGAGCACTACGTCCCCGGTCTGGTGACCATAGGTATCGTTGACCCGCTTGAAATCATCTAGATCGATCATGGCCAGACAGAACGGCTGGTGCTCAAGCAGCAGGCGATTGACTCTCTCGTCAAAAAAGCGACGGTTGTAAAGGCCGGTCAACTTGTCGAGGTTCGCCTGCTGGCGCGCCTCGTGGTAATCCTTGCTCACCTCCGCCAGCTCGGCATAGACATGCCTGAGTTCGTGCATGCCCCCATGGGGCACCTCGTCAGGCTGCATTCGGCTGGCGCGGATCATGGTGGAGATCTCGTCCAGCATGCGCCTGAAGTAACGGGACCAGACCAGCGCCAACACCATGTAGAGCACGCTGGCCAGCAGCACCACCCCGAGCACGTTGAGCAAGGCCCGAGCCACCACGGCCTGGATGCTCGACGCCGGCTGCACGCTGATCAGCACCCAGTTCCGATCAGGCAAGTGGCTGTAGGCCACAAACTGCCGGGAATTCTGATCCAGGAAGATGCCATCCTCCCGACTGAAGCGGGAGAGCCAGCTCGGGTGGGTCATGGACTTGAGCAGTTGGGAAGGATCGGGGTGGGCCAGCACCTTGCCGGACTGATTGACGATCATCTGGTAACCACTGTTCAATTGCCGGTTCAGCTGGGCGGAGAAGGGGGCCAGCACGGCATCGACCGCGAACACCCCGCGCACCCTGCCCTCCTTGTCGGTCAGTGCCCGCGCCAGAGCGATGACCAGATTACCGTTGGTGTAGTCGTAATAGGGCTCGGTCCAGACCATCTTGCCCACATGCTGGCTGGCCAGCTGATACCAGGGGCGCTCCCGGGGATCGAAGCCGGCATCCGCCTGCCATTCGGGATAGATCAACATCTGGCGTTCGGCGGTGCCGACATAGATATAGATGAGGTCTGCCATCACCCCCTTGTAGAGCTGCCACTCCTTGAGGTAGCTCTCGGCATGGTGCAGGCGGGGGCCGCTGATGTCCTCCACCTTCACCTGGTTGTAGATGAGGGTGAACTCGCGCTCCATCTCGTGCAGATAGGGTTCGATGAAGACGTGACGCAGCTGGTGGTTGGTGGCGAGCAGGCGCTGTTGCAACTCGTGTTGCAGGCTGCGCTCCATGTGCAGGTAGTAGATGCCTCCCAGCACCAGCACCGGAATGAAAAGCAGCAGCAGGCCCAGACGCATCCGGGCAACCAGGGACCAGGTTTTTTTGGAGACTGCTCGCTTATCCAACCCTGACTCCTGCTATCCCCTGAGGTCGTGTAGTGTCAGAATATCAGCCCCGCCCGATGGCGTCCAAAAGGAAGCTTGCCATGTGGCCAACGAGAAGGAACAGGCTCGGATGTTGAACCCGGAACTGCTGACCGCGCTCCATTATTGCGCCGTGATCACCCTGACCGGCGCCATCACCTCGGAGTACTTTCTGTTCCGGCGTGGCATGTCCATCGAACAGGTGCGCAAGCTGCTGCTGGCGGACAGCCTGGCGGCGCTGGCGCTGCTGCTCATCTTCATCACCGGCGTGCTCATGGTGCTCGCCCACCCGCTGCAACCGGCGGCCCTGCTGGCCAATCCCGGCTATCGCACCAAGCTGCTGCTGTTCTTCGCCATGGCCCTCAGCTTCGGCTACCCCAGCCGGCTGTTTCATCACTGGCGCCGCTCTCTGCGTCAGGGGCGCGCGCCCATCGTCTCCATCCAGCAGCAGTTCTGGGTGATCTGGATCCTTCGGGGCAACCTGCTGCTGCTCGCCCTGCTGCCCCTGCTCGCCAGGCTGGCAAGCGACTGAGCACCGGCGCCCCTCCCTCATCCAGGGACCACGCCGGATCACAAATCACCGGCGACAAAGCCCCCCGCAGGCGGGTATCGTACTGACAGGGGCCAGAGTGCTCCCTTGACTGCTCTCTCAGGGATGAATCGTATGCGTTCAAACATGATGTTATTGATGGCCGCCGCCATCTGGGGGCTGGGCTTCGTCGCCCAGCGCCTGGGGATGGATCACATGGGGCCTTTCACCTTCAACGGCCTGCGCTTCCTGCTCGGCGCCCTCTCCCTGCTGCCGCTGCTGTGGTGGCTCAAATCGCGTCAGCCCAGGCCGCAACCAGGCTCACCATCCGGTGATCGCCGCCTGCTGCTGGCCGGGGGCCTGATCGCCGGGGGCGTACTGTTCAGCGCCGCCTCCCTGCAACAGGTGGGGCTGCTCTACACCACGGCCGCCAAGGCGGGCTTCATCACGGGTCTCTACATCATACTGGTGCCCGTTATCGGCCTGGCACTGCGCCACAAGACCGGGGCCAACACCTGGGTAGGCGCCCTCATCGCCATGGCCGGGCTCTACTACCTCAGCGTCACCGAAGAGTTCACCATAGGCTACGGCGATCTGCTGCAGGTGATCGGCGCCCTGTTCTGGGCCATTCACCTGCTGGTGCTCGATCACTACTCGAACCGGGTCGCCCCCATTCGCCTCGCGGGAGTGCAATTCGTGGTGTGCGGCCTGCTCAGTCTTGGCACGGCCTTTGTCATCGAAACTCCGACCCTCGGCGGCGCCATGGCGGGCTGGCAGGCCCTGCTCTACGCGGGTCTGGTCTCGGTCGGCATCGGCTACACCCTGCAGGTGGTCGGCCAGCGCGGTGCCCACCCGGCCCACGCCGCCATCATCCTGAGTCTGGAGACGGTGTTCGCCGCCATCGGCGGGGTACTGCTGCTGGGAGAGCATCTGGACGAGAGGGCCATCGTTGGTTGCGCCCTGATGCTGGCGGGCATGCTCATCTCCCAGATCCGGCTGCGCTGGTGGTGGAAGTCCCGCCGGAACAAGGTGTCCAGCCAGCCCTGATGGGCGTCGGCATGGGGATCTGCCCATGTGCCTGACTGTGCAGGTCCGGGGCACCAACACGCAATGAAACGAGGCGCCCAGAGGCGCCTCGTTTCATTGCCACGCGCTTATCGCACGCTGGAGCAGAAGCTCACGTCGTCCTGCAGGGGATCATTGCTCATGCTGTGATAGAGCTCGAAACAGGGGCCGTCGCCGAACGCCAGCCCGGCGGAAACGATGTCGCCTATGTGCTCCTGCCAGCGCGGCCCGTACTGGTTGCGATCCGTGATGAGGTAGCGGGACTGGGCGTAACGCCCGGCGGGGATGAGCTGGGTCTCCACCTCACCCGTCCCAAGGGTTCCCACCGGCACTGTGACACCGATGTCGGTACGGCACTGGGTCGGTGGCGTCACCTCGGGGTTGTCGTGGTAGATGAAGATCCACTCCCCCTGCTCGAGCCCGCGCGCAGCAGCCCACTGGTGCAGGCGGTTGCAGACGGCGTCATACCCTTCGCCATAGGGGCCAGTGACCCGGACATAGGCCAGAGTACGGGCGTCCATCTCGATGGTTTTCATGGTGTTGCTCCTTGCTGATGAGTGACTCTCAGCATAAGGATCCGGCTGCGCAAGTGCGTGTCCATCCTTGCTCATCAGGTGTCCATTCTTGCTCTTGTCACGGCGAAACGCTCCCGGGGTGCAGCCATAGTGACGACGAAACGCCTTGGCAAAGGCCTGGGAGCTGGCCAGGCCGGCCCCCAGGGCGATGGCGGTGACGCTGGCGTCGGTGTAGCAGAGCTGCCAGGCCGCCCGTTGCATCCGCAGCCGCCGGCACATCTCCCCTGGCGCCTCCCCCGCCACGGCGGTGAACACCCGGTGGAAATGATAGAGGGAGAGGCAGGCGCGGCTCGCCAGCTCCTCGATGGAGAGATCCGGCTCCTGTTCGAGCGCCCGCAGCACGGGAGTCAGGCGCTCGCGATAGTCGATCATGAGCGCACCCTGGCCATATAGAACACATCCACATAGCGCCCCTGCCGGAAGGCATAGTCGCGGGCCCGTCCCTCTTCCACAAAGCCGAATTTGCGATAAAGCGCCAACGCAGCTTCGTTATCGACGAAAACCGTCAGTTCAATCCGGTGCAGGTTGAGCCAGTTATCGGCCAGATCCAGTGCCGCAGCCATCAGTGCGGAGCCAACCCCCTTGCCCGCCCAGTCATCCCGCACCCCCATGCCAATACCTGCCACATGCTTGCGTCTGGGATTGGGCTCCACATGCAATGCTATCTGGCCCACCAGCCCCCCATCTACCTCCGCCACCAAGGCGACTACATCACTGCTCTCCAACCGCTTCTGCCACTGGCTAAGGGGAGGCGTGGGCAGGTGCAGAGTGCCCGCCTGAGCATTGGGCAGGGCGTAGAGATCCCGCAAGGCGGGGGCATCGGTGGGTTCGGCATGACGGATAGTAATCTGCATATGAGGCTCCTTCTCGAAACCCCCATCATGCAATATCCGGCGCGGTTACACATCCCCCCGCACCCATTTGTCTTGCCTATCAAAGGGCTAGGAAAAGCCCATTGGCCCGTCACTGTGCAGATCCGTAGGCTGACCCCCTATCAACAAGGAGAGACATTCATGACCGACAAGACCCTGCACAGCGCCAACGGTGCCCCCGTCGTCGACAACAACAACAGCCTCACCGCCGGCCCCCGCGGCCCGGTGCTGATGCAAGACATCTGGTTGATGGAGAAACTCGCCCACTTCGATCGCGAGCGCATTCCCGAGCGGGTGGTTCATGCCAAGGGTTCGGGCGCCTACGGCACCTTCACCGTCACCCACGACATCAGCCAATTCAGCAAGGCCGACCTGTTCAACGCCATCGGCAAGCAGACCCCGGTCTTTCTGCGCTTCTCCACCGTGGCCGGTGAGAAGGGCGCCGCCGACGCCGAGCGCGACGTACGCGGCTTCGCCCTCAAGTTCTACACCGAGCAGGGCAACTGGGATCTGGTGGGGAACAACACCCCCGTCTTCTTCATCCGCGATCCGCTGAAATTCCCCGATTTCATCCACACCCAGAAGCGGGATCCGCGCACCAACCTGCGCAGCGCCACCGCAGCCTGGGACTTCTGGTCCCGCCATCCGGAGTCCCTGCATCAGGTCACCATACTGTTCAGCGATCGCGGCATCCCCAGGAGCCTGCGCGAGATGAACGGCTACGGCAGCCACACCTTCAGCTTCATCAACGACGCCAACGAGCGCTTCTGGGTCAAGTTCCACTTCAAGACCGAGCAGGGCCACAGCTTCTACACAGATGAAGAGGCCGCCACCGCCGTCGGCCAGGATCGGGAGACCAGTCAGGCGGATCTCTACAACGCCATCGAGCGGGGCGACTTCCCGCGCTGGAAGGTCTATGTGCAGGTGATGCCGGAGGCCGACGCCCAGACTTACAAAATTCACCCGTTCGACCTCACCAAGGTGTGGCCGCACAGCGACTACCCGCTGATCCCGGTGGGGGTGCTGGAGCTCAACCAGAACCCGGACAACTACTTCGCCCACGTGGAGCAGGCCGCCTTCACCCCGGCCAACGTGGTACCCGGTATCGGCTTCTCGCCGGATCGCATGCTCCAAGGGCGGCTCTTCTCCTACGGTGACACCCAGCGCTATCGCCTCGGCGTCAACCACGGTCTGCTGCCGGTCAATGCTCCGCGCTGCCCGTTCCACCACGGAGCCCACCGCGACGGCGCCATGCGGGCGGACAGCAACGGTGGCGCCAGCCCCAACTACCAGCCGAACCGCTTCGGTACCCAGCAACCGAGCGAGCAGCACGAACCGGCGCTCAGTCTGGAAGGGGCCGCCCTGCACTACGACTTCCGTGACCATGACAGCGACTACTACAGCCAGCCGGGCAACCTGTTCCGCATCATGGACGAGGGGCAGCGTTCACGGCTCGCCGCCAACCTGGCCCGCTCCCTCATCAATGTGGAGGATGACGCCATAGTCGCGGCCCAGCTCAAGCACTTCGAGCAAGCCGACCCCGAGTACGCCAAACGGGTCGAACTGGCACTGGCCGCCTTGCAGCGCTAAGCCGCAAGCAGGCAATATCTGCAAAAGCAAAACGGGGGCCTGATGGCCCCCGTTGTCGTGATGCTGACGGTGATAAATAGAAAACGGAGCCCGAAGCTCCGTTTTTTCAATGCCGTATCCATCCCGGACGCAGCGCCTTCGCGCTCTTCCCGCTCCCTTGCCAACAAGCGTTTGTACCACTAGCTCACTACGGCAACGACGTTGTGCATTGGCAGAGCGGCACCATTATCCACCCACGGTGATGAATAAAAACGGAGCCCGAAGCTCCGTTTTTCAATGCAGTATCAATCCCGGACGGAACGCGCTTCGCGCTCTTCCCGCTCCCTTGCCAACAAGCGTTTGTACCACCAGCTACTGCGACGACGTTGTGCATTGGAAGAGCGACGAGCCATTTCTTAGGTTCCAGCCAAGAGAAGAAAGGAGCTGCATTATGCGACAGGGGTCACGCCCGTGTCTGTAGCTGGATCAAGAAAAGGCTCACTGACCCACCCTGATCGTCTCCCTGCTGGTCGCCCCCTCGTCGACCGGCCCATACATGGCGGGTTCGCGCCAGGCCAAGGGCCCGTTGCTCTCCTGCTCGTTTTGCGGGCCGCACTCCAGCCAGAGATCCCCCTGCTGGATGCGAGATCCGAGGGAATATTTCTGATCCTGATACCAACAGACCCGCTCGGGCAACGAGCCCAAGGGCAGCACCAGATCTGTGCCCACCGAGTGGCTGAGGGTGTTCGACGCCGGGGCCGCCAGCACGGGGAGCAGGCCGCCGAGGGCAAACAGACAAAACGCGGTTCGGATCATGGGTGACACCTGTGACAACGAGAGAGTGATCCCCTAAAGCGACCACCAGTGTCGCCGACTTGACCAATAAGTGTCGGCTCATCTGGCATTCCGGAAGCAATATGATAGCCTGCCAGCGCCCGCCGATCCCCATGGGTGAAGGGCCGGGCCAGTTCGGGTCATGCTGTCGGGAAAAGACAGCATATAACCTCATTAATCAAATAATTACTTGGATATGTTGTCGATGCGTATCATGCCGTTGCTCCAGGCCGCCTGCCTGAGCCTGATGTTGTCCGCCTGTGTGGCCCCCTTGCTGATGATGAGCCCCACCAGCCAGCTGATGTGGGCCCTGCTCAAACCCCTGGTCGGATTCGATCCGAACGAAGCCAACCTGTTCGAGCAGCCGTTGATCAAGGACAGGATGACCGCCATGCTGGGGCCCAATTACGACAGCACCATGCAGTTGCTCAAGACGGCCAACGAGTTGCAGCAGGAGGGGCCGCTGTTTTACGTGGTCTCCCGCTACGCCCCGGTACCGGATGTAGCCAAACAGGCCGGCATGGTGTGGAACGCCGATACCAACCAGCTCTCCGTCATGTTGCAAAAGGGAGACGGCGCGACTCAGGTGTTTGGCGAGAACCTGACGGCGGCGACCCCGACCTGGCCGAGCGCCATGCAGGAGTGGCAGGCCGGCAACCCCACCGCCACCGCGCTCAGCGGCGTCGGGCAGGCGATGACGGGGTCCGGCACCTCCCTGCTGGGCAACATGGTGGGCAGCCTGCAGCAGAGCGCGACCCAGGCGATCTCCAGCTCCGCCAGCCAGGCGGTCAACGGCGCCACCAGCGCAGCGACCCAGCAGGTGAACAAGAGCGTCACCGGCACCCTGCAGCAGGCCAACCAGGCCGTGACGGATTCTGCCAAGCGGGCCGTGAGCGACTCAGCCACACAGGCTGCCAGCAGCGCCACCACGGCGCAGCAGCAAGCGATCAAGGTCGTCAGCGACTCAGCCAAACAGGCCGACGCGGGAGCAGACAAGGCGATCAAGCAGAGCGATCAGGCCAGGGCGGATGCCGAGGCCGAGCTGGAGAAGCTGCTCAACTAAGAGGGCGAACCCGTTCACCATGCAAACAGGCCATCCTAGGATGGCCTGTTGTTTATCTGCGAATGGGCAGGGGAGCCTTAAAAGTGGCGATCCTGCTCGGTTGGCTTTGCCACCTTGTCTTCGCTGTGTTCGATGGCGGTGCGGATGAGGTCGACGCCAGCCCGGATGATCAGCACCCCCATGTTGACCAGCTTGACGCAGACCCACATGAAGGTGATGAGCAGGATCAGCTTGAGCACTGTCTGGAAGGCTTCCAGGAAGTTCTGCTCCAGCTGGGCGGTGAGGCCATTGGCGCTGCTCATCAGCCAGGTGTAGACCTCGCGCACGAAGGGGATGCGGCTCGGCATCTCCAGCACGTCCAGTGCGGCAGGCAAGGCCTGGAAGATGACGATGCTGCCAAACAGTATCAGGATGACGCCGATGGCAATCCCCAGGAAGAAACCGAACTGTCGCATGAAAGGCCCCAAGATGTGTTGAATGAGAAGAACAATAGCCGCCAATACTAGGGACTGCCCGGGCCAACGGCAATCCTTGCACCCCAGATTGGATCGACGCTTGCCCTGCCGGCGCCGGCCATCCACCGGAAGTCATTGCCCAAGTATCTGATTTCTGTGACCCTTGTCCCCATCTATTCCCTTATTAGCGCCATCATGCTCAGACCCGCTCTTTTCCTGCTTCTGCTGTTCGGCACCCTCTCATCTTCCCTGTTTGCCGCCGAATCGCCCCCCTCTGCGGCCGCCTGCGTGATCCGCCACCAGCAGGCGTTGTTGCTGGTGCAAGACAGGATCTCCGATCGCTACAGCCTGAGTGGCGGCTACATAGACGGGGGCGAGACGTCCGCCCAGGCGGCCCTGCGGGAGCTGTTCGAGGAGACGGGGCTCCATGGCCGGATCACCGGGGAGCTGGGGCGCTGGCAGAAGGCACTGGTGTTCGCCTGCCAGACGATCTCTCCCATTCAGGCTCAGCGCGGCTCGGGTTTTGTCTCCCTGCTCGAGGCCCCGAACCTCGGCGGCGAGATCCTCAACGCCAGGCTGATCGATGCCACCCGCCTGCCCCATGATCAGCGCCGCTTCCCGACGCAGCTCGACTGGCTCGCCCCCCGGCTGGCCCAGGTGCCCGAGAGTGAGGTGCAGTGGGTGCCGGACTTCAGTCCCGAAGGCAACGCCCTGCACAGGGCAGAGCTGCCGCTGATCCAGCGCCTGCAGCAGTGGCTGGGGCCAGATGCGCGCTGGCTTGAGGTCGGCAATCTGCTGGGATCGGCGGCCTTCCAGCTGGCACTGCTCCCCTTCTTGCTCCCCCTGCTGGGCTGGCCAAGGCTGCGCAACCTGCTGTTTGCCATGGTGCTGCTCACCCTGCTGGTGCAACTGCTCAAGGAGGGTGTAGCCTGGCCCAGGCCCTTCCACCTCGACCCCATGCTGGGGCAAAGGAGCGCCCAGGGTTTTGGCATGCCGAGCGGCCACGCCGCCTCGACCCTGCTCTACTGGGGACTGCTGCTCGGCGCCCTGACCTCCCTCAGAGCCTGGCAGGGCATGGGGCTGGCCCTGCTGCTGGCGGCCCTGGCCGGGCTGGCCCGCATCTGGCTCGGCGTGCACTTCCTCTCGGATGTGGCGGCCGGCCTGGGTCTCGGCGCCCTGCTGCTGGCACTGCGCGCCCCACTGGCAGCACTGGCGCAGCGCCAAGCTCCCTGGGCTCTCCTGCTGCTGGCCTGCGCCCTCGCGGGCTGGCTGACCCAATCCACCGCCCTGGCGGGGCTCGCCATGTTCACCCTGGGACTGGTATCGGGTAATCTGCTACAACTCGAACGACACCCAGCTCCCGCCCTCCACGCCGCCGTGCTGGTCCTGGCGGGCGGTCTGCTCATTGGGGGACTGCTGTTGGCGCTCCCGATACTCACCGACAGCTCTGTGCTGATCCTGGCGGGAAAAGGGTTACTCTATGGCTGCCTGGGATTCTGGCTGAGTGCCGCGCTCTGGTGGTTGCTGTCTTTTATCAATACGGGCTCCGGACCACGGAGCTCTCCCCCTCGCTAAAGGGAACGCAATGCATATGAAAAAAGTGGATTTGGCCAAGATCACCCTGGGCTTGCTGTTTCTCAGCCTGCTCATCATCTCGTGCTTCATGGTGCTGCGCCCCTTCCTGCCCGCTCTGGTGTGGGCCACCATGATCACCATCGCCACCTGGCCGCTGATGCAGATGGCCCAGCGCCTGCTGTGGGGCAAACGCACCCTCGCGGCGCTGCTGATGAGCTGCATCCTGCTGCTGATGTTCGTCATTCCGCTGTTCATGGCCCTGGCAAACGTGGCGGAGAAGGCCCCCATGCTGATCGATCTCGGCACCGAACTGAGCCACTCGCCGCCCCCCGAGCTGCTCTGGCTGCAACAGGTGCCTCTGGTCGGCGACAAGCTGTTCGAGTTCTGGCAGCAGATCCTCGCGAGCGGTGGTCAGGTGTTGTTCGCCAAGCTGGCTCCCTATTTCGGCCAGACCGCCCGCTGGCTGGCGGCCCAGGCCGGCAACCTCGGCCTGCTGTTCGTCCACTTCCTGCTGACGGTGGCCATCTGCGGCCTGCTCTACCACTCCGGGGAAAAAGCCGCCGACGGCATTCGCCGCTTCGCCCACCGCCTGGCGGGCCAGCGTGGCGACAACGCCGTGGTGCTCGCCTCCCAAGCCATCCGCGCCGTCGCCATGGGGGTGGTGGTGACCGCCCTGGTGCAATCCTCGGTGGCCGGGATAGGCCTGCTCATCGCCGGCATTCCCTACGTCATGATCCTGGTGGTGCTGATGTTCCTGCTGATCGTCGCCCAGATAGGCCCCTTCCCGGTGCTGCTGGCCAGCGTGGGCTACCTCTACTGGAGCGGTGACACCACCTGGGGCACCTTCCTGCTGGTCTGGTCCCTGCTGGCGGGCACCATGGACAACTTCCTGCGCCCCTTCCTCATCAAGCGTGGCGCCGACCTGCCGCTGATCCTGATCCTGGTGGGCGTCATCGGCGGCCTGCTGGCGCTGGGGATTATCGGGCTCTTTATCGGCCCCGTGGTGCTGGCGGTGGGTTACACCCTGCTGGATGCCTGGATAAAAGAGGGGGAGCAAACACCCGCCGCAGAGGCGCCCGCGTCACCCCCGGCGGAGTGACTCACCCGCAAGAGAAGCAAGACGCCGCCCACTGGGCGGCGTCTTTTCTCGCACAGCTTGGGCCCGGTTGCGCCAACATAGAACCAAAGTTCGAATCAGCGCGTCAAAACACGAACCTGGGTTCGAATCCACCCCCTCCCTCCCCTGGGATCCCCAGGCCCCTGCCGACACAATGGTTGCTCTATTGAAGGAGGAGACAAGATGAAAAAACTGAGAGCAACACGCGCCCTGATCAGCGGTGGCGCCAGTGGTATCGGGCTGGCCATCGCCGAGGCCCTGGCCAACCAGGGGGTGGAGCTGGTCCTGGTCTCGCGCCGCCTGGGGCTGCTGGAACAGGAAGCGGCGCGGCTTCAGGGCAGATACGGGGTGAGGGTACTGCCGCTCGCGCTGGATCTCTGCGACGGCGCCCAGGTCCGCGCCTGCCACGCCGAGGCCCGGGAGCGGCTAGGCCCCATCGATCTGCTGGTCAACAACAGCGGGGTCGGCAGCGACTACCTGGTGCAGGACTTGCCGGAGTCGGAGTGGGACAGGGTCATGGACACCTGCGCCAAGGGGACCTTCCTGCTGACCCAGGCCTGCCTGCCGGACATGCTGGCCCATCGTCACGGCACCATCATCAACATCGCCTCCTAGGCCGCCAAGAACGGCTATGCCAGGGCCAGCGTCTATTGCGCCGCCAAGTTTGCCGTGCTGGGGTTCGCCAAGGCGCTGCGGGAAGAGGTGCAGCATCAGGGCATCCGGGTTCATACCCTCTGCCCCGGTCTGGTCCAGGTGCCTCCCCCGGCCTGCCCCGGGGAGCGCAAGCCCGGCTGGTTGCAGGTGGAGGATCTGGCCGAGGCCGTGCTCTACACCCTGCGCCAACCCGCTCACGTCCAGCTCGACGAGATCGGCATGACGGGGATCTGAGAGGGGGCCAATGGCATCACAGCCCTCTGAGACAGGTCACTGAATCTGGCCAGCAAGGGTGGTTAAATGGGGGTTCGTTTACTTGCCGGATCTTCTCCATGCCACCCTCCCAGCCCTGGCCTGACTATCTGCAGGCCTCCTGGCTGCGCTGCGCCCACCAGACCAGCGCCACCCTCTGGCATCCGCCTCACAGCGCCAAGGGACAGACCTTGCAGAGCCTGCGCCAGCGCAAGCGGGATCTGCTCACTACCGGCGAGATGGCACTCGAGGATCTCTACGAATTTATGGAGGGGCGCCCCTGCGCCCTGCTGCTCACCGACGAGAGCGGCTGCCTGCTGGCCCGCACCGGCCATCGCGAGACGCTGGCAGAACTCGAAGCGCTGGGTTTTGGCCCCGGCGCCTTCTTCAGCGAGGGGCGCATCGGCACCAATGCCATCAACCTGGCGGCGCTGGAGGGGGTACCGCTCTGCGTCAGCGGCCCCCAGCACTTCAACCAGACCCTGTACCCCTGGCACAGCTGCGCCAGCCCGGTCTACAACAGCAACGGCCGTCAGGTCGCCATCATGGCCCTGGTCTGCCGGGTGGAGGAGGCAACGGTCGGGGATCTGGCGCTCACCGTCAGCGCCGGGCGCGAGCTGGCCCATCTGCTGCAGATGGAGACCCTGATGCAGGAGTCCCAGCACCATCTGAGCGAGCTCTACGCCCTGCTCGACGGTATGGATGACGGCGTGCTGGCCTGGGACCCGCAGGGTCGGCTGCGCTACCTCAACGCGTTGGCGGCACACCGGCTGCGGCTCGATCCGGCGCTCTGTCTCGGCCAGCCGCTGGAGCAGCATCTGCTGTTGCCCCAGCGGTTGCAGCTGGCCATCAGGGGGCAGACGCCACTGAGTCATGTGGAGGTGACGCTGGAGCGGCTCGGCGCTCAGGAGGGGGAGTTTATCAATGCGCTGGTGAGTCTCAAGCCGTTGCCGGGGCCAGAGGGGGTTAGTTTTATCGCCCTGCTGCACCCGGTCGATCGGCTGCGGGCCATTCACCAGCTGTGCCAGACGGTGCCCGAGCTCTCGGCGCTGGTGGGGGAATCGAGCTCCATGCGCAAGCTGCTGCGCTACGCCCGGCAGGCGGCCCAGAGTCAGGGGCCGATCCTGCTGCGCGGCGAGGAGGAGGTGGGCAAGGCCCAGCTGGCGGAGGCGATCCACTTTGGCAGCGAGCGGGCCGCCGGGCCGCTTATTATCCTTAACTGCAAGGCGCTGCCGAGCGAGCGGATGGCGCTGGAGCTGATGGGTTCCGACGAGGCGGGGCAGGAGCGGGCGGGCAAGTTCGAGCTGGCCCATGGCGGCACCCTGGTGCTGGAGCAGGTGGAGTGTCTCTCTGCCCCCATGCAGGCGGCGCTGCTGCAACTGCTCAAGACCGGCCGCATCCAGCGCTTCGATTCGGCCCGTATCCTGCCGCTCAAGGTGCGGATCATCGCCACCAGCAGCGCCCCGCTGGAGCAACTGGTGCAGGAGGGGCTGTTTGGCCGCCAGCTGCTCTATGCGCTGCAGGCGTGCGAGCTATGGCTGCCGGGGCTGCGGGAGCGCACGGCGGATCTGCCCGGTCTTATCAGCCAGCAGTTGGCGGCGCAGGGGCGCGAGCCGCTGCGCCAGTTCAGCCCGGCGGCCCTCGACTGTCTGCTCGCCTATCCCTGGCCCGGCAATCTGGGGGAGCTGCGCAGCGCCATCGAGCATGCGCTGCTCCACTCCGGTCAGGAGCAGATCCCACCGGAGGCGCTGCCCGCCGCCATTCGGCACGGCTATCAGCGGATGGCGGACGAGGTGGTGGGGCAACCGCTGCTCACACTGGCCGAGCTGGAGCGCCAAGCCATCTTGCGCTGCGCCCACGCCTGCAAGGGACAGGTGAACCAGATGGCCCAGCATCTTGGCATCAGTCGCACCACCCTGTGGCGGCGACTCAAGCTGCTCGAAATTGATCCCGCCGACTATCACGGATAGCTGTGATGGGTGAGGCGCTGGCGCGCAAGAAGCCCCAAGCATTAAAAAGACAAGGCCCCGCACTGGCGGGGCCTTGACCGTATGATGTGAACCTCAGTCGCCGAAGCGCTCCGCTGCTAGCTGCTGGAAGCAGGCCAAGGCGGCCTCGGCATCCTCCCCGCGCCCCAGCAGGGTGAGCCGGTCTCCCTGACGCACGTTGAGCATGGTCACCCGGGTCAGGCTGCGGGGGTTGGCCTCTTTGTCCCCCTTTTGCAGCCTGAGTTCGGCGACAAAAGGCTTGAGTGCCGCCACCAGGCGGGCAGCGGGGCGCACATGCAGGCCGTGGGGGTTATCCACCACCACTTCGCAGCGCAGCCAGCCGTCGTCGGCAACGGGGGCGGTCTCAGCGGCGGCTTGCACTGCGCTGGCAGGTAGCATCGCCTGTTTCGGGCCCAGCGCACCGAGCGCCTCGGCGGCCACCTCATCCAGCGTCAGGCCTGAACCGGCCGCCACCACGGCGGCCAGGGTGCCTTCGACCAACGGAGCGGGGCAGAGCCGCACCCTCGCGCTTAACTCGGGGGGCAGCAGTTCGAGGGCGGTTTCGGCACTCAAGAGGGCGCTGCCCAAGTCCATCAGCACCAGCACGCCGCTGCCGTCATCCGCCTCTTCAATCGCACTCATCACTGCGATGGCATCGGTGCCGATGGGGTGGTCGGGGTCATCGACCCCGGCCGCCAGCAGCAATTTGGCCGGGCTGCCGAGCTGGTCGGCCAGCGCTTTCAATCCGGCCGCCAGCTGGGCGCTGTGAGAGACAACTACGATTCCGATCATGTCACAACCTCGCTCTGTCACGCAGGGCGGTCAGCAGCAGCAGGGTCGAGGTGGCCCCGGCATCCTGATGGCCGATGCTGCGCTCGCCAAGATAGCTGGCGCGCCCCTTGCGGGCCTGCATCTGGATGGTGGCCTCGGTACCGGCTGCGGCGGCTGCCACTGCCTTGTCCAGCGCCTCGTTGAGCGGCAGCTCTTGCTGCTGCGCCTGTTGCAGGGCGGCCAGCGCCGGCCACCAGGCATCGCACATGGTCTTGTCGCCCGGCTCGGCACGGCCACGAGAGACGATCCCCTCGACCCCGTCACTCAGCATTTTGCACAGCTGGCTGAGGCTCAGGCTCTGACAGGCGTCGGTACTGGCCGCCGCCCGGATAAAGAAGGTGCCGTAGAGCGGGCCGCTGGCGCCACCGACCGAGGAGAGCAATGTCATGCCGGTGGTTTTCAGCACCTGACCGATATCCTTGTCCGCCACTGCAGGCAGTTTCTCGGCCACCTTGGCAAAGCCGCGCTGCATGTTGAGGCCGTGGTCGCCATCGCCGATGTCGGTATCCAGCGCGGTGAGGTAGTCACGTTGCTCGGTGAAGATGTGTTCGCAGTCGAGCAGCCAGTTGACGATGTGATGCTTGCTTAACATGGGTTCTCCTTAGCAGCCGCGACGCAGGGCGGGGGTGTGGACCGGGGCATCCCACAGGGTCATCAGCTCGTCATCCACCTTGAGCAAGGTGATAGAGATGCCGGTCATGTCGAGGGAGGTACAGTAGGGGCCAATCAGGTTGCGCACCAGATGGATGCCCGCCTCTTCGCACAGGGTGGCGAGGCGACCATAGACGCCATAAAGCTCGGAGATGGGGGTGCCGCCCAGGCTGTTGACCAGCGCGATGACCCGATCGCCCGCATTCAGCGGTTCGATAAAGGTGTGCTCTTCCTGCCAGCTGCCGGAGGCTCTGTCCCAGTGGCGCAGGGTGCGGCCATAGGGGGTGTTGTCAGCCAGCTCGCTGAACATGTCGTCCACCAGGGTATTGAGGTCGGTGAAGGGGCGGCGCTCGATGCCCGGCTCACCGTGAATGCCCACGCCGAACTCCATCTCGTTGTCGGCCAGGGTGAAGGAGGGCTTGCCAGCGGCAGGCACGGTACAGGCGTGGGTGGCAACGCCTATGGTGCGGCTCTGGTTGTTGATGCGGCGGGCCAGCGCTTCGCAGCGTGCCAGATCGTAGCCCGCCTCGGCAGCGGCTCCCACCAGTTTTTCGCACAGCACGGTCGTGGCAACGCCACGGCGACCGGCGGTGTAGAGGCTGTCTTTGACTGCCACGTCGTCATCGATCAGCGAGAAGCCGACCTTGACGCCGTCACCGTGCAGCAGCTCGACCGCGGTCTCGAAGTTGAGCACGTCGCCGGTGTAGTTCTTCACCAGAAACAGCACGCCCGCGCCGCCATCGACCGCCTGACCGCACTCGTACATCTGATCCGGGGTCGGGGAGGTAAAAATCTCGCCGGGGCAGGCGCCATCCAGCATCCCCTTGCCCACCAGACCGCCGTGCATCGGCTCGTGGCCGCTGCCACCGCCGGAGACCAGCGCGACCTTGCCCATCACGGGGGAGTCGGCGCGGGTGATGTAGTGGGGTTCGATACGTACCTTGAGCTCGGGATGGGCGGCTGCCATCCCCATCAGTTGTTCACGGACCACGGCATCGACGGCATTGATCAGCTTCTTCATGGCTCACTCCTTGGCTTGCCACCACAAGGGTGGGCAAATGGTTGATGGAGCCAGTCTAACGACAGAAAAAAGGATAAAAATGACGGTCGGTTTGGTTCGGATTTGAAACAGGATTTGGTGCGTTGGCGTTTCAATCTGAAACGGTGCGGGGCAAACGGGTGGGAAACTGTTAGCGGCCTCACAGCCATGAAAAAGGGCCCCGCGGGGCCCTTCACTATAACCGGAATAAACGGACGGGTTAGATGGCCCAGCCACCGGCATAGAAGATCACCAGCGCCAGGGCGATGATGACGGTGCCGATGTTCAGCTTCTTCCACTCGGCAGCGAAGATGCGGCCAACGACCAGTGCCACGAAGCCCAGCATGATGCCGGTGACTATGTTGCAGGTCAGCACGATGAAGACGGCACACAGCATACCGGCGAGGGCATCGACCGAATCGCTGAAGTCCAGCTTGGTGACGTTGCCCAGCATCAGCAGACCGACGTACATCAGCGCCGGTGCGGTGGCGTAAGCCGGTACCAGATAGCTCAGCGGAGAGAGGAAGATCATCAGCAGGAAGAGCACGCCGACCAGCGCAGCGGTCAGGCCGGTCTTGCCACCGGCTGCGGTACCTGCGGCAGATTCGATGTAGACGGCCGCCGGAGCACCACCCACCACGCCAGCCACCATGCTGCTGACGGAGTCGGCAGTCAGGGCCTTGCCGCCGCTGATGATGTGACCACGTTCGTTGATGAGACCCGCCTGACCGGCCACGGCACGTATGGTGCCGGTGGCGTCAAACACGGCGGTCATCACCAGTGCCAGCACGGTCGGAATCACCACCGGATTGAGGGCGCCCAGCAGATCCATGCTGCCTACCAGCGAACCTTTCTCACCAGTCAGGCTCGGCATGGCGAAGAAGCCCTGCCAGGTCACTTTCGGGTCGAAGATGAGGCCGAGGATGGAGATGGCGATGATCACCATCAGGATACCGCCCGGCACCTTGCGACGCTCCAGACCGAAGATGGCAGCCAGACCCAGCACAGTCATGATGACAGGGAAGGAGGTCACTTCCCCCAGCTGAACCGGCAGACCGGCTCCTTCGTTCTTGATCACCATGCCAACGCCGTTGGTGGCGATCAGCAGCAGGAACAGACCTATACCGATGCCGGTGCCGTGGGCGATGCCGGAGGGGAGGTTATCCAGGATCCACTGGCGCACGCCGGTGACGCTGATCAGGGTAAACAGCACACCCATCAGGAAGATGGCGCCCAGCGCGACCGGTATGCTCAGTCCCTGACCCAGTACCAGACTGAACGCGGTAAAGGCGGTGAGGGAGATGGCGCAACCGATGGCCATCGGCAGCTTGGCCCACAGACCCATCAACAGGGAGCCGAAGGCGGCGATCAGGCAGGTTGCCACGAAGACGGGGCCCTGCTCAAAACCAGCGGCACCCAGCATGTTCGGCACCACTATGATGCTGTAGACCATGGCCAGGAAGGTGGTCAAACCGGCCAGCAACTCCTGGCGGACAGTGCTGCCACGCTGGGTGATGGAGAAATAGGAGTCCAGAAACCCGCTATTGCCGGTGCGGGCCGTCATTTCTTGCGTTGCCATAACTCATCCTGAATGTGTGAAGGAAATCGTTTGCGTGATGGCGCGCAAAATAGCAAGAATTTGGCTAGATTGCAGCGGATCAGGCACCATTTTCCCGAACTTTTCCATTTAAAGCCTCATTGGAGGCCTCAACTTCCACATGGGAAGCACCTCATCAGCTTCTACACTCTTAGCTAGCCCCCATCAGCCGGAGACAAGCCCATGCACACAGGCAACCTGCTTGGCCAGATCCCCTCCCCCCTGCCCAATGAGGTGTTTACCGACCTGGTCAGCACCAATCACTTTCGCATCGAGCGCATCCTCTCCCAGGGGCAACAGACCCCCACGGGGGAATGGTTCGATCAGGACGAACACGAGTGGGTAGCGCTGATGCAAGGCGAAGCCATCCTGGTCTTCATCACACCAGATACCGGGGTCCAGGAGCGCGTCCACCTTGGGCCTGGGGATTACATCAACATTCCGGCGCACCTTCAGCACAGGGTGGAGTGGACCCATCCTACCGAGACGACCGTCTGGCTCTGCATCTACTACTAGGGGAGTCCACTTTTCGCCGTGTTAAGGTACAACGAGAGAAGCCCAATCGACAGATTGGGCTTCTTGGGATGCTGAATGCACATAGCAAAAAGGCCTTCCCGTGAGGGAAGGCCTTTCAAATTAGTGGCGGAGCGGACGGGACTCGAACCCGCGACCCCCGGCGTGACAGGCCGGTATTCTAACCGACT
>NZ_JBGLRL010000027.1:0-40415 GCF_041402505.1 Aeromonas sp. S2(2024) | reverse complement strand
TGCCCCAGAAGAAAGATAAATCGCCTTTCACCATTGCGTGTTCATCGGTCACCAGTTCCTTGACCGCCGCCTCCTGCAGCCTGCTCCCGATGGCCGCCCCGGCCGACGCCGACGCCGTGGCGGTCGCGGCAGGCAGGGCAATAAACTGACCATAGAGACCGCGCAGATCGGCTATCAGGCCGCGATTTTCAGACCCACCCAGGCTTGCGCCATGATGGTCAGTGCGGTACGCCACTCTAGAGGGTCTGGATCAGCGACTTGAGGGTCACCCCCATGGCGATCAAGCCATCGTAGAGGCGCTGCGCCCACGCCTGCAGGCGACCATCCTTGGCCATCGCGTCGAACTCGGCGTTGAGCTGGGCCAGCTGGTTCTTGAGCCAGGTCAGCGCCCCGTTCTCTGCCACCATGCGGTAGAACTTGGCCAGGTTGTCCTGGGCGTTGGAGATAAGCCCCGAGAGCAGGCTCATGTTGTTGGCCGACGCCCCGCTCGACTGGGCGGCGATCTCGTTCATCAACGCCTGGATGGTGTCACGGCCAAGCTTGCCGGCTTCCGAGAGCTTCTGCAGCTCGGCGGTGTTCTTGCCGGTGACTTGCTCCAGCAGTTGCCACACCGGCACACCGCGCTCGATAAGCTGCAGGATCTCCTCCCCCTGCAGCTTCTGCTTGGCCCAGGCCTGGCCAAGGGCCAGGGAGATGCCCTGCACCTCCTCAAAGCCACCGCCGAGCTTGTAGGCCTGATCGACGATGCCCTGCATGGCGCCATTCATGGGGTCGATACCAAAGGCTTTCAGGCGCACGAAGACCTGGGTCACCTCGTCGAGCTGCAGCGGGGTGTTCTTGGCGAAGTCCTGGATCCAGGCAGAGGCCTCTTTGCCACCGGCAATCGACCCCATCACCGCCTTGAGCTGTACATTGAGCCGCTCGGCCTGATCGCCGGTTTGGAACATGGCCATCAGTTGGGTGGTGAGGGTCTGGATACCGAACCAGGTACCGGCCATGGCCACCAGGCGGCCGGTCAGGCTACCGATGGCCCCCTGGAAGCCGCCAGCGCCTTGCGCCCCCTGAACCAGCGAGCGCCCCAGCCGCTCGGTCTGGGCCGCGCTCTCGCGCAGCTCCCGCTGCAGTCTGTTCTGTTCTTGGGCAAGGTTGCGGGTATCGATCCCAGCTTGGGATAGGCCCCCACGCAGGCGGCCAACTTCGCTGTGCTGGGCAATCAGCTGGCGCTCCAGTTGCTTGACCTCGGAAGCCAGCAGTCGCTCCTGGTCGGTGAGCTGGCGAGCGCTACCCGCCGCCCCCTGCTGCTCGCGGCGCAGTTCGGCCAACTTATCCCGGGAGAGTATGGTGGCCAGTTCGAGCTGGGTCAGGGCGCGGCCGCTGGCCTCGAACTGAGCGATCAGCTCCTGCTGCTGAGTCAGGGTTTCCAGGGTTTGCGCCAGTCGCTCGGTCTCGGCTGCGGTCTCGGTCGAGAGAGGCCCCAGCTCCTGTACCTGCCCCGCCAGCGCGGCCAAGTCCTCACGGCCGGTGACCTTGGCCGCCAGCTCTAGGGCGAGTTTGAGGGTGGAAGAGGTGGACATGGAGCATGAATCGCCCCTACTTTCCTAGATACCCCAAGTGCCTCTATGCACTGCGCGCCCCATGGCCCAAAGTCATCTAAATACTCATATTGGGACTGGCGGTGCCGATACAGTCATTGGGGTCAGGCTGTGGTGCCGCTCCGGATCGTCAACGAGGTAGGAGTGTCATGTTCAATCACAAACTCAAGGCGCAGTTGCTGGCCTGTCAGACCCGGCTCGATGAGCAGCAGAGTGTCGTCGAGGCGATCAAGGACGGCGCCGCGACCATCATCTTCAGCCCGGACGGGGAGATCCTGGAGGTCAGCGAGCCCTTCCTGAGCCTGATGGGGTATGGCGCGAGCGAGCTGCTGGGGCACCACCACCGCCTGCTCTGCCCCGAAGGCTGGACCGGCTCCACCGACTATCAGCAGTTCTGGCGCCGCCTCGCCCAGGGGGAGGTGCAGTCCGGCATCTTCGAGCGGGTCAACCGGCAGGGGGAGACGCGCTGGCTCGAGGCGAGCTATTTCCCGGTAAAGACACAGGGCAGGGTGACCCGGGTAGTGAAGATGGCCAGCGATGTGACGGCCCGGCATCAGCGGCTGCAACACCTGGAGGCGCTGTCCCAGGCGCTGGACCGTTCCCGGGCCATGATAGAGTTCACCCCGAGCGGCGAGATCATCAGTGCCAACGCCAACTTCCTCGACGCCATGGGCTATCGCCTGAACGAGATTGCGGGCAAGCATCACAGGATCTTCTGTGACGAGGTATTCCTGAGCGAGCAGCCCACATTCTGGGAGGAGCTGGCCCGTGGCCAGTTCAAGTCCGGCCTCTTCATGCGCCACAACAGCCGGGGGGATTCCGTCTGGCTGGAGGCCACCTATAACCCTATTCGCGATCAGAACGGCAAGGTGGTGAAGGTCGTCAAGTTCGCCAGCGACATCACGGCCCGCATTGAGCAGAACCACGCCACCCGGGAAGCGGCCCGCCTCGCCCACAGCACGGCGCAGGAGACCTTGAGCAGCGCCGAGGCCGGTGCCGAGCTGCTGCGCGCCGTGGTCGATACCTCTTCTCTGATCGCCGCCCAGGTGGATCAGGCCATCGCCCTCATAACTCAGCTCAACGAGCAGTCCAGGAGCATCGAGGCCATCGTCTCGACCATCAGTGCCATTGCCGATCAGACCAACCTGCTGGCCCTCAACGCGGCCATCGAGGCGGCGCGGGCGGGGGAGCAGGGACGGGGCTTTGCGGTGGTGGCCGACGAAGTGCGCCAACTGGCGGCCCGCACCTCCCTCTCCACCGGCGAGATAGCCAAGGTGGTGCAGAAGAACCGCGAGCTGACCGCCAGGGTGACCGACGACATGGCCGGGGTGGCGGGCAGCGCCGAACTCGGCAAGCAGCAAATCAGCGAGGTGGACAAGCTGATGAGCGACATCCACCGGGAGGCGAGCCGGGTCTCGCAGACGGTCTCGGCACTCTCCATCTGAGTCGTCGTCCCTGACGACACCGTCTGGCGAGATCGCCAAAAGAGTGAGCGAACGAGCACTCAAGCTGAACCCTGGCTGTACGACCCCGCCCTTGTGAATTGTGGCGCCCCGCCGCCTTGTTTAGGCTGCCGCCTCTTTTTTCAATGAGCAGGTAGAGAACAATGGCAGTACGACAGAAAGGCAGGGCCCTGGCCCTGCTGCTGGGGACGGTGGCGAGCATGGGGCTCGGCGGTTGCATGGGGCAGATGGGCCTCTCCTCCATGGTGACCAAGGGCAACCTCAGCGTGGTGGACAATCGCTACGGTCGTGCCGGTGTCTTCGTCCTGCTCTCCCCCGTCTATGGTTTGGCGGCGACGGCGGATCTGTTCGTGTTCAACACCATCGAATTCTGGTCTGGCAAGAACCCGATCACCGGCAAGTCCCCGGCGCTGGTGGATCACAAGGCCGATGCGGTGATCAAGGTCAACCAGCATCTGGATCCGGCCCTCAACAAGGTGCCGCTCGCCATGCTGCCGCAAGGGGTGCGCGAGGTGAAGGTGAGCTACCCCGACGAGCGCACGGCCCAGATGGAGATCCACTACATCGACGGCCATCGCGACATGATGCGGGGGGAGATGCGCGGCGAACTGCTGGAGATCTATCTGGACGACAAGCTGGTCTCGACCCTGACCCGCCAGCAGTTGGACGAAACGGCAAGCTCAGGTAAGGCTGACGTTTAAGTTCCTCAGGATCCTGATCTTTTCTTCTCTGGAAAGGGTATACATAAGCTGCTGGCAAGATCGCCATGACGTCCAAGGAAGCAGGTTATGACGGTGAGGGGTTTGCGATTGGCAGAGTTGATTGGTTCCCTTAGTCATGCTCTGGACATGACGGAGGGTCAACCCAGAGGGCACTGCATCCGCTGTTGCTGGATAGGTTCTCGTCTGGGGGAGCGGCTGGGACTGGATGCCCGGCAACGCCACGATCTCTACTACACGCTCCTGCTCAAGGATCTGGGTTGCAGCAGCAATGCCGCCCGTATCTGCGAGCTCTACCTCACCGACGATCTTCACTTCAAGCGCGACTTCAAGCTGGTGGATGGCTCCCTCTCCGAGGTGGTCAACTTCGTGTTGGGTCACACCGGCTTGCAGACGGACCTGCTGGGGCGCTTTCGCAGCCTGTTCCATATCTTTCGCAACGGCGATCAGATAGCCAACGAACTTATCCAGACCCGCTGTCATCGGGGGGCGGACATCGCTCGCCAGCTGCGCTTCAGTGACGAGGTGGCCGCAGGCATTCTCTCCCTCGATGAACACTGGAACGGCAAGGGGCGGCCACTGCAACTGGCTGGCGAGAGGATCCCTCTCTTCTCCCGCATTGCCCTGCTCTGCCAGGTGGTCGATGTGTTTCACGCCGCCGCAGGGCCGGATGCTGCGCTCAGGGAGCTGCGCGAGCGCAGCGGCAGCTGGTTTGATCCCGCCCTGGTCAGCGAATTTGAAGCGCTTGCCGACGACGATTTCTGGCAAGGGCTGACCGACCCCAGGCTGACCGAGTGGGTCTTCGACCACCCGGCCGGTCAGGGGGAGGTAGCGCTGGATGAGGATTATCTGGACGAGATAGCGGCGGCCTTCGGTCAGGTGGTGGACTCCAAGAGTCCATACACCGCGGGCCACAGCGGCAGGGTCGCGCTCTATACCGACATCATTGCCGCTCAGATGGGGCTGTCTGAATCGAGGCGGCGATGGCTCAAACGGGGTGCCCTGCTCCATGACGTGGGCAAGCTTGGGGTGAGCAACGCCATTCTCGACAAACCGGACAAGCTCAATGCGCAGGAGTGGGCCGCGGTGCAGATGCATGCCGCCTATACCGAGGAGATCCTGAGCCGGATTGGCGCCTTCGAGGAGCTGGCGCAAGTGGCGGGGGCCCATCATGAACGCCTGGATGGCAAGGGGTATCCAAAGGGGCTCAGCGCTGCGGACATCGCGCTCGAGACGCGCATCATCACCACTGCCGACATCTTCGATGCCATTACCGCCAAGCGTCCCTATCGCGGGGCCATCCCGGTGCCCCAGGCGCTGGAGATGATGGCCGAGCATCTGGGCACCGCCATCGATCCCGACTGTTTCGCCGCCCTGCAGGCGGGGATCCGGGATTTTTCCATCTACCTCAGTCCCGAGCAGCCGCTGGCGCAGGCCGGTTAAGGCCTTTAGCGCCGTCATGGCCAAGCGGCCAGATGCAAAGACAGACACACACCCCGCATTGCGGGGTGTGTTGTTTTGGGGCGCTGGCTGCGGGGGGAGTATTCCAGCCCAAGCAGGGGACAGGTTGGCGAGCCGCTACTGATGGCTTTAGCTCGGCAGAGTGACGCGGGCGAGCGCTGTGTTCGGGCGGCACCATCTCATGTCGGGTCGAACTTCTCGTGTGGGAGGTCGCCGCGACTGCTACTCCCCCGACAAGAGGCGGATCCGGACCCGCTCGCCGGGGGCAATGGCCGAGTTGGTGGAGCATTCGATCAGGCAGTTGGCCGCAGGCAGGGCAGAGGGCATGACAGCACTTGCCGGACGGACCAGCAAGCAGCCGTCGGCATCCTGGGTGAGGTAGCCGGGCAGGCAGGTCTCCCCCGCCGGATTGGGGATAGCCTCCTGGGCGCGGGCGAGCAGGCGCAGCGGCGGGAGAGGGGGCTGGGCGTCCCGGATGGGCAGCCGGGCGCAGATGAAGTCGGCGATGGCATCCAGATCCTCGAAACGAAACTGGGGCAGCGTCGTGGCCTGAGGCCGATCGCTGATGAGGGCGACGATGTCCGGGTCATCCGGGAACAGCAGCGGCCGGCCGATGGCGCCGCGGTGCAGCTCAATCTTGGGAAAATGGCGATGCTTGAACCCCTCGATCAGCAGCAGATCGAGCTGGTCCCGGTCGAAACGGGCCAGCAGCGCCTCCAGAGTGGGCTCGCCCTCCGGGGTCTCGCAGATCAGGGCGTGGCGCCGGTCGGAGGCCGCCATCACCTGCCGGGCTCCCGCCTGGCGCAGGCGATGGCTGTCCTTGCCGGGTTTGTCCATGTCGAAGTCGTGATGGGTATGCTTGAGCACCCCAAGCCGCAGGCCACGCTGGCCGAGCAGGGGGATGAGTCGCTCCAGCAAGGTGGTCTTGCCGGTACCGCTCCAGGCGACGAAGCCGAGCAGGGGGAGGGCACTCATGGTGTGTCTCCGCCCGCCAGCAGACTCGCCTCGTAGGCGGCGAGCTCGGCCGGGCTGTTGAGATTGATGAAGGCATCCGGCGCATCGGCAAAGGGCACCACCGTCATCCGGTGGCGGGCAAACCAGGCCCCGGTCTTGCGCTCTCCCTCTGCCAGCGCCCGTTGCAGGGAGGGCAGCAGGCTGCGGTGCAGCAGGGCGATCACGGGTTGCAGGTGCTCCCCGTCGTGGGCCACCACCAGTTCGGTCTGCGGCGTCAGGGCAGCGCGAAAGCGGGTCATCAGATCCCGTGGCAGGGCGGGCCCGTCACAGGGGACAAACAGCACCCAGTCGTGGCGGGCTGCGGCCAGGCCGGCCTGCATGCCCGCCAGCGGCCCCTGAAAGTCGGCCTGCTCGTCGCCGATGACGGGGGCCAGTTGCCGGTAGCGATCCTCGCTGCGGTTGGCGTTGATCAGCACCTCGTCCACCTGGGGGCGCAGGCGCTCCAGCACATGGGCTACCAGGGGCTGGCCCGCCAGGGGCACCCAGCCCTTGTCGTCGCCCCCCATGCGGGTGGCACGGCCGCCGGCCAGGATCACGGCGGAGACGGGGAAGGTGGGGTCGCTGCGGCTCATGGGGCTCCAGAGATCGATAGGGGTGGCATGCCGCGCAGCAGGGGTCCGCTGTTGCAAAGGGGCTCGCGGCATCGAATGTCCGCCGATCTTGCGCCAAGCGCCTCGCCAGGGCAAGCCCGGCGGCCATGAGCCAGGCAGGAGAGGGGGCTTTGGCCGCAGGGTATGCCCAAGCTCACAAAACCGAATCCCCAAACGTCATATGATCCCCTGCAATCTGAGTCTTGCTCTCCTGCCGAATGGCAACTTCATGTAAATCAAAGAGAATGACTATGGCTACCGGACAATATCTGCTGTGGAAAGACGCACAGGGAGAGGACTTTCGCCCCGTTGCACTGACAGGCACCGATCTGCTCAACGATCGCAATCTCAACAAGGGCACCGCCTTCACCGAACAGGAGCGCGCCGATTTCGAGCTCGACGGCCTGTTGCCGCCCCAGGTACAGACCTTCGAAGCCCAGCTGGATCGGGTCTATCAGGGCTTCCTGAGCGCCTGCAGCGACATCGAGAAGTACCAGAACCTGCGGGCATTGCAGGATCGCAACGAGACCCTGTTCTACGCCCTGCTGTCGCGTCACGTGGAGGAGATGACCCCCTACATCTATACCCCGACCGTGGGCAAGGCGTGCCAGGAGTTCAGCCACCGCTTCCAGAAGCCGCGCGGCCTCTACATCACCCCGAAGAACGTCGATGACATGGGTTCGCTGGCGCGCCACATGGACGCCAAGGCGGTACGCATCATAGTGGTGACCGACAGCCAAGGGATCCTCGGCATCGGCGATCAGGGGGTGGGGGGCATGGGCATTCCCATCGGCAAGCTCTCCCTCTATACCCTGGGGGCCGGCATCCATCCGGCCTGCTGCCTGCCCATCGCGCTGGATGTGGGTACCGACAATCAGGCGCTGCTGGATGACCCCATGTACCTGGGTCAGCCCCACAAGCGCATTCGTGGCAAGGAGTACGACGACTTCATCGACAAGTTCGTGGCCGGGGTCAAGCGCCACTTCCCCAACGCCGTGCTGCAGTGGGAGGACTTCAGCAAGTCCAACGCCTTCAATAATCTGTCGCGCTACCAGCAGACGCTGCCCTCGTTCAACGACGACATCCAAGGCACCGGGGCCGTGGTGCTGGCGGGCATCATCGGCGCCGTCAAGTCCAAGGGTGAGACCCTGGGCCAGCAGAACTACCTGGTCTATGGCGCCGGGGCCGGCGGGGTCGGGGTGGCGGATCAGATCTGCGCCGGCATGATCCGCGAGGGGCTTGACCCGCAGGCGGCCCGGGATCGCATCTACATCCTGGATACCCAGGGACTGGTGTGCGACAACCGCGAGGGGCTGGACGAATACAAGCGCCGCTACGCCAAGCCGGGCCTGCTGCTGGCCCAGTGGGATCTGCAGGGCAAGGCCGGGCTGACCGAGGTGCTGCGCCACGTGCCCATCAGCGTGCTGCTTGGCACCAGCGGGGCCGGTGGCGCCTTCCAGGAAGAGCACATCCAGCTGATGCTGGCCCACTGCGAGCGCCCCATGGTGTTCCCCCTCTCCAATCCCACCGCCAACTGCGAGGCGCTGCCGGAAGACATCTATCGCTGGAGCCAGGGCCGCGCCATCGTCGCCACCGGCAGCCCGTTCAAGGACGTGGAGTTCGAGGGGCAGCGCTACCGCATCGGGCAGGGCAACAACGTCTTCATCTTCCCCGGTGTGGGGCTGGCCGCCATCGTCAGCCAGATCCGCGAGATAAGCCCGGACATCTTCACCACCGCGGCCTTCGCGCTGGCGGAGTGCGTGGATGAGGCGGATCTCGCCCGGGGCACCGTCTACCCGAGGATCAGCGAGCTGCGCAGCATCTCGGTGCACGTGGCGACCGCGGTGCTCAAAGACATAGTGCGCAAGGATCCTTCCCACCCGCTCATCGGCCAGGATCTGCAGCAGCACCTCCTGAGCCACATGTGGGAGCCTGTCTATCTGCCCTACCGCCGGGTCTGACGGGGTGTCGAAAAACTCGACGGGGTGGCGCCAGCCACCCCGTTTTTTTGTGTCCACCGACCACAGCGGGACCATGGTCGGTGGATGCTGCACTTTTTTGAGCCCAGCTCCCGACGCAGGCGCTGGGTGATGGCCCGGGCTGAAAACCTTGTCATCACACCCGGCCAGAAAAACGATTGGCGTCGGCCACAAAAGTGCGTAAAATCGCATACTCGATGCTTGTAGCAACGAATCCCGCCTAAAAAGCCAGTTTCATGCCCTCCCCAAGCAGTAAAAGGTAACAAATGACGCCAACAGGCTCATTTCATGCCTTGAAAAAGTCTTGTGATAACTGAAAAGTGTCAATTATCCCTGTCAGTTATCAAAAAATTAAGGATACCCATGTTTTCCTTGGTCAAGCAAAGTGTCGCCGGGCTGCAAATTCTGTTTGTCGCCTTCGGTGCCATGGTTCTGGTGCCCCTGCTCACCGGATTGAACCCCTCCATGGCCCTGCTTGGCGCCGGTGTAGGCACCCTGTTGTTCCAGCTCTGCACCCGTCGCCAGGTGCCGATCTTCCTCGGCTCCAGCTTCGCCTTCATCGCCCCCATCATCTATGCCACCCAGACCTGGGGCCTGCCCTCCACCATGTTCGGTCTGTTTGCCGCCGGCTTCATGTACTTCATCCTGGCGGCCCTCATTCGCGTGCGGGGCATGGGTTTTGTGCACAAGCTGCTGCCCCCCGTGGTGATTGGTCCGGTAATCATGGTGATCGGCCTGTCGGTGGCCCAGGTGGCCTGCAACATGGCCATGGGCCGTGCCGGGGCCGAGCAGGTGGTGGCCCCTGCCACCGCGCTGACTCTGGCGGGGATCTCGCTCGCTGTCACGCTGATTGCGGCCGTGTTCTGCAAGGGGTGGATCAAGCTCATCCCCATCCTCTCCGGCGTCATCGCCGGTTATGTGGCCGCGGTGCTGATGGGTCAGGTGAGTTTCGAGGGCATGGTCAATGCCCCCTGGCTGGCGCTGCCCCACTTCGAAACCCCCGAGATCAACTGGGCTGCCGCCCTCTTCATGCTGCCGGTGGCCATCGCCCCCTGCATCGAGCACATCGGTGGCGTACTGGCCATCGGCGGTGTGACCGGGCAGGACTACACCAAGAACCCGGGCCTGCACCGCACCCTGGCCGGTGACGGCATCGGCGTCTGCTTCGCCGGTTTCATCGGTGGCCCTCCCGTCACCACCTATGCAGAAGTGACCGGCGCCGTGATGATCACCCGCAACTTCAACCCGGTCACCATGACCTGGGCTGCGGTGTTCGCCATCATTCTGGCCTTCTTTGGCAAGTTCAACGCCCTGCTCACCTCCATCCCCATGCCGGTGATGGGTGGCATCATGCTGCTGCTGTTCGGATCCATCGCCGCCATCGGTCTCAAGACCCTGGTGGAGTCCAAGGTGGATCTGGGGCTGTCCCGCAACATCGCCATCGTGGCCGTGACCCTGACAGTAGGGGTCGGTGCGCTGGAGATGAAGATAGGTGACTTCGCCCTGGCCGGTGTCGGCCTGGCCTCGGTGGCCGCGATCCTGCTGAACCTCATTCTGCCCCAGCACTCCGAAGAGGGTGCGATGGAGTCGGCCAAGGACTGAGTGACGACCCGTCAGCCACTACCATGCCAAGAGGCCACCCCAGGGTGGCCTCTTGCTTTTGTCGCTCCCGGTCGGAGGGCCTTGCCTCATCGTGGCTCGGCCTGGCGACTACAATCAGGGGCGTTGTTCACAGTCAAGGAGACGAAGATGAAGACGAGATGGATCCTGGCCCTGATTGGGCTCATCTGGGGGGGCGCGGCCCAGGCCGGTGCGGTGCGCTACCAGGTCGATGGTCAACCCTTCGAGGGCTATTACCTGGCCGCCGCCGACAAACAGGCGCCCCTGGTGGTGCTGGTTCATGACTGGGACGGGCTCAACGACTACGAGATCAAGCGGGCCGAGATGCTGGTGGCGCTCGGTTACAGCGTGTTCGCGGTGGACTTGTTCGGTGCAGGGATCAGGCCGACCGCCATGGAGGAGAAGAAGAAGCTGACCGGGGCGCTTTATCAGGACAGGGCCAAGATGCGCAAGCTGTTGCAGGCAGGGCTCGCCGAGGCGGGAAAACAGGGAGGGCGGCTCGACAATGCGGTGGCGCTCGGCTACTGCTTTGGCGGCGCCGCCGTGCTGGAGCTGGCCCGCAGCGGCGCCAGCCTCAAGGGGGTCGTCAGCGTGCATGGGGGGCTGGAGACCCCGGCCGGACAGGACTACAAGCAGACCCGGGCCAGCTTGCTGATCCAGCATGGCAGCGCGGATCAGGCGGTGTCGCTGGGTCAGCTCGCGGCGCTCATCACCGAGCTGGAGAGCGCCGGCATCAGGCATGAGGCGACCAGCTATAGCGGCGCCCCCCATGCCTTCAGCGTCTTTGGCTCGGACAATTACCGCAGCGATGCTGATGCCAAGTCCTGGCGGCGCTTCACCGAGTTTCTCGGCGAGGTGACCAAGGGGTAGGGCGGTGAGCGGCGGCGGGCAAGGGGTCATGCCATTCATCTGTTGCGGGGCCCCACTCCTTGCTGGCCGGGTCAGCAGAAGTTCAGTGGCGCTGGTTATACTGACGCGATGAGGGACTTGCATCTGGCCAGAGCCATGCTCCGGATGTTGAACGCAAATAACGGGTCACCGGGATAGTCCTGACTCGATTCTGGATCGGCAGAGGGCCCGTCAGCCCCCACACATGAGATACGAAGGAGTAATGACATGCGTCTATGGACTCATATTCTGGCCGTTCTGCTGTTGGTTGGCTGTGCCAAGGGCGATACCCCCGCCGAGCAGCGCAGCCACATTCAACAGATGCGCCAGCAGACCCTCTCCACCCTGTATGGGCAGGATGGGGGCACCAGACAGGAGGTGGCAAGATCCAAGGGGTATGCCGTCTTCACCAATGTGAACAACAACCTGCTGGTACTGAGCGCTGGCAGTGGCTATGGGGTGCTTCGTGACAACCGCACCGGTCGTGACACCTACATGAAGATGGCGACCGCCGGGATGGGGATCGGCATGGGGATCAAGAAGTTCCAGGCCGTGATCATCTTCAACGATGCCGCCGCGCTGGATCGCTTCATCACCACGGGCTTCGATGCCAGTGCTCAGGCGGATCTGGCCGCCAAATCGGCGGAGGATGGCAAGGTGGTGGTCAGCGAGGCGGCCAACGCCGACTTCCAGAAGGTGAAGATGTACCAGCTCACCGAGCAGGGGCTCGCGGCGCAGGCCACCATGCAGGGTTACAAGTACTGGCCGGATGATGAACTCAACGGCACCAGATAACCTCCAACCACAGCTTGTCACTGCGCGGCGCTCATCAGAGCGCCGCGCGCATTTCTGCAGCCTTGAGGCCTGCTAGGCGGGCTTGTCCAGCCTCAGCACCCTCACCCACATGGCCCCTTCCCCCACGGGGTGGCGGGAGGAGAGGCTGAGCTCGCCCGTCTGCGCCGCGATGCGGTGTACGGCCACGCTGCGGGAGCGCTGCCCGGTGGCGATCAGATAGTGGCCGCTGTGGTCGATGGCAAAGCCACGGGGGCAGGATTCGGTCGGGAAGTGGTCAAGCGGGGTCAGGGCACCGTCCTCCTGATCAACACCAAACAGGGTCAGCAGGCTGCTGGTCCGCTCGCTGGTAAAGAGGAAACGGCCGTCCGGGGTCAGGTGCAGATCTGCTCCCCAACGCTTTCCCTGATAACCCTCGGGTAGCATGTCCAGGCTCTCCCGCGCGCTGATGCGACCGTCCGACTCCCTGTGGTAGCGGTTGAGGGTACAGTCGAGCTCATTGAGACAGTAGAGATCCCCGTTGGTCGGGTGCAGGGCCAAGTGACGGGGCCCGGCGCCGGGGGCGGTGTGGATGTCACCCAGGGGATGGGGGCTCAGGTGGCCATCCTCTCCCAGGGTGAAGCGGCGGATGACGTCCTCCTTGAGGCAGGCGACCAGCAGCTCCTGCTCCCCGTTTTGCCCCGCCAGCCAGGTCACCGAGTGGGCGGCCATCAGCCGGTCGATGCGCTGGTGGGGTGCCAGCACCCGGCCCCCGTCATCCATGGGCGACACGCTGACGTGGTCGAAGGCGTAGGAGGCGGCAAAGAAGAGGCGCCCCGTCCCATCCGTGCAGGTGTGGGAGGCGCTGCCCGCGAGCGGGGCCGAGGAGGGCGTCCCGAGCCTGCCATCCGCGGTGATGGGGTAGCTCAGCACCCGAAAGTCGGGGCGTACTCCGGCATAGAGCCAGCGCTGGTCCGGGCTGATGACCAGGGGCTGCACCTCGCCGCCAGTCTGGACTTCCTGCAGCGGGACCAGCTCGCCGTCCTCGAGTCGAAACACATGGATCAACCCGCTCACCGGGTTGGCGACATAAACGACTTGCTGCATTGTGATCTCCTTCATGCTCTGGCGCTCATCATTGGATGATTGTTCCAGGCCAGGCAAGTAGTTGTGCAGGGTATCGTCGTCATTGGCCGGCCCTGTCTTTGTTGTGGGACGGGTTATTTTTCCAGGCTCAGCAGGTAGTTGCGCAGATTGACGCCGCGATTGGCCAGCCCTAGCTTGATGCGCACGCTGTTGCGATGATTCTCCACCGTTTTGCGCGCCACATTGAGGGCACTGGCGATCTCCTGGCTGGACATGCCGCTGCGAATGAACTCGGCCACCTGCATCTCCGAGGGGGTCAGCACCTCCAGCAGGCGTTGGTTGCCGTCGGCCTGCAGGCTCTTCTCCATGCTGGCGCGGATCAGCTCCAGACACATCTTGAGGGCCGGATCTTGAATTTGGGTAAGTTTTTGCTCCACTTCGGGCAGGTGGCGGGCGATCAGCTGCTGATGCTGCTCACCGGGCGCCGCTCCCTGGCTGTCGCTGAGTGCGGCCAGGGAGTGACCGAGTTCGTTGATGAGCCGGTGATCCTGCTCTATGCCTGAGGCGTCCTGGCTCTCACTCGGCTTGATCTGCAGGCACCAGATGCGGGTGCCGTCCGGTCCGTCATGGGCGAAGAGCTCGAAGGCAAGATTGAGGATCTCGAAATGCAAGGTGGGCAGGTTGCCCCGGATCCGCTGGCGTATGGCCTTCAGGTAGTCGGGACCTACCAGGAACACCAGATCGTCTAGCCGATTGAGGGTCAGGGTATCCACCGGATAGCTGGATGCCACCACCTGCTCCTGCTCATCGAAGCTGATGAAATAGATGTCATTGCGCGCCAGCAGTTGATGGCAGAGCCCCTGCTCGACGATAGGGATCAGCTTGTTACTCATGTTCCTTCCAGTTCTGCATCTCGTGATAAGTCCCCGTATCTCGCCTTCATTCATCCCTGTTGTTGTGTTCGGCTCACCCAGTGAATACCCAGACGCTCAGATTTTTCCTGTCATTAATTAACAAAAATTGAACATCCTGTGAGCTGAGTCGCAAAAACATCGCGCTCTTTAGTGAGGTACATCTCATTACAGGCTATAAAACACCTAGATAATACCTATCAACCACTCAATGGATATAGGGAGAATACCATGTTGGCAAAACGCTCACACTTTTTACTGGCGGCATTGACCGCCGCCATGCTGCTCGGCAACGGGGCCCAGGCCGCCGAGGCGACCACGACTCTGGGGCCCAATGGCGAACAACCAACCCCTTATACCCAGGTAACACTCACTACTGCCCAGCAAGACAGGGTCAAGACCCAGCATTACACGGCCGCCATCCTGATGCACACCACCTCCGACTGGTCGAGTGCCCTCATCAAGGGTGCCAAAGACAGATTCCATGACTTGAACGTCAAAGTGGTGGCGGTGACCGATGCCGAATTCAATGCCAACAAGCAGAGGACGGACGTGGAAACCGTGATGGCCATGGCTCCCGACATCATTCTTACCCTGGTGGTCGACCCTGTCTCCGGCGCCGCGGCCTTTCGCCCCGCGGTCCAGCAAGGCAGCAAGCTGGTGCTGATCAGCAACCTGCCAACGGGATTTGAATATGGCAAGGATTACGCCGGTATCGTCACCGACGACCTGTTCGAGATGGGTGGTCTGGCTGCCGACATGCTGGCCAAGACGGTGGGTGAGCAGGGAAAGATAGGCTTCATCTACCACGAGGCCAATTACTACGTCACCAATCAGCGGGATCAGGCGGTGCTGACCAACTTGGCCAAGCATCACCCGGGCGTCCAGATCCTCGCCAAGCAGGGCATTGCCAACGCCAATGATGGTGAAGTGGTTGCCTCGGCTCTCATCACCCAGCACCCGGACATCCAGGCCATCTATGCCCCCTGGGATTCCATCGCCGAAGGGGTGGTTGCCGCGACGCGGGCCGCCGGACGCAGTGACATCAAGGTGATCACCATGGACCTGGGCGCCGCCAATGCCCTGGACATGGCCAAGGGCCGCAACGTGGCCGGCATAGTGACGGATTTACCTTATGACCTCGGCCAGACTCTGGCCACCATGGGGGCCCTGGCCAAGCTGGGAGAACAGACCCCTCCCTTCGTCACCGTCTCCGCCGATGCGGTGACCCGCGACAACCTGGCCGATGCCTGGCAACAGGCGCTGCGTCGAGATCCTCCGGCCGCCGTTACCAAGGCACTCAGTCAATAAGCGTACGGGTAGCCGCCTCGCAGGCGGCTACCCGTTCCATCTCACGGAAGGAGTTATCACATGGAGCTGTACGCCATAGAGGCGAGTGGTATCAAGAAGGGGTTTGACGGCATCCCCGTGCTCAAGGATGTGTCGTTTCGTCTCAAGCGTGGCGAGGTGCATGCCATCGTCGGTCAGAACGGGGCGGGCAAGTCCACCCTGGTCAAGCTGCTCAACGGCTTTCATGGTCGGGACGGTGGCGAGGTGCTGTTGTTTGGCAAGCCCTGCAGCTTCACCACCCCCAAAGAGGCGCAGGCCGAGGGGATCGCCATGGTGTATCAGGATCTCAGCCTGGTGCCGACCCTGTCGGTGGCCGACAACATCTTCCTGGCTGGCGGCGGCGAGAGTGGCTCGATCATTTCCAACCGGGACAGGGTCAGGCGTGCCGCCCCCCTGCTCGCCATGCTGGGTGTCGATCTGGATCCGGACTGCGAGGTGGGGCGGCTGAGCGTTGGTCAGCAGCAGTTCGTCGAGATAGCCAAGGCCCTGGCCCAGAATGCCCGCATCCTGGTACTTGACGAGCCGACAGCCTCGCTCTCCAACAATGAGATCAACGAACTGTTCAAGGTGATCGCCACCCTCAAGGGCCAGGGGATGTCGATCATCTACATCACCCACTATCTCAGCGACATCATGCGGGTCTGCGACGCCGTGACCGTGCTGCGTGACGGCCATACGGTGCTTGCCACCCACACGGCCAACACCAGCGTCGAGGCACTGGTCGAGGCCATGCTCGGCAGCAAGGGTGACACCAGCCTGAGCTGGTCACGCCCGGGGTCTGCCGTGGATGCCGTACCTCTGCTCGAGCTGGAAGGCGTCTCGAATGCACAGCTGCACGACATCTCCCTCAGGGTGATGCCGGGCCAAGTCGTGGGATTGGCGGGTCTGCTGGGCAGTGGCCGTACCGAGATCCTTGAGGCCATCTATGGCCTGACACCCATCCAGGCTGGCGAGATCCGCATCGATGGCGAGCCGGTGCGGATCCGCTCACCCAGGCAGGCCATCTCGCTTGGCATCAACATGGTACCGGAGGAGCGGCGCAGCCAGGGCTTGGTGCTCGATTTCTCGGTGGCCGACAACATGTTGATGGCCGCCTATGACCGGCTCACCCAGGGACTGGGTCTGGACAAGCTCAAGGGAGACGCCATGGTGCGGGCCCAGATCAAGAGCCTGGGGGTCAAGACCAGCGGTCCCGAGCAATCGGTGCGTTTTCTCTCCGGCGGCAACCAGCAGAAGGTGGTGATCGGCAAGTGCCTCTCCACCAAGGCCAAGGTGCTGCTGCTCGACGATCCCACCTTCGGCATCGATATCCATGCCAAGTACGAAATCATGAAGATAGTGGACAGCTATGTCGCCGCCGGTAACGGGGCCATTTTCGTGTCGAGTGAATATGCCGAGGTCGCCAGCTTCTGTGACCTCATCTATGTGGTGAACAAGGGGCGGATCGTCGCCTGCCTGGAAGGGCGACGGATGAATGAAGAAACGCTGCTGGCGGCGGTTCAATCACAAGCAAGGAGTCAAGGATGAAAGATTTAACTCTGCCGGCGCCCAAGGGCCGCGGTATCAACTGGCGCGACTACATCATCTACATGGTGTTCGTGGGCATCTTCGTGTTCTTTTCCGTGGTATTGCATGACAAGGGCTTCCTAAGCGCCGTCAATCTGATGAACATCGCGCGTCAGACCGCCACCATCGCCATCATGGCGGTGGGCATGACCTTCGTGCTGAGTGCCGCCGAGATAGATCTCTCGTTCGGTGCCACGGTCGCACTCAGTGCCATAGTCGCGGCGCTGACCCTGCAGGAGACGGACAGCATTCTGCTGGCGGTCTCGGCGTCGCTCCTGGTGGGCACCATGATAGGGGCCATCAACGGCCTGTTCGTGACCCAGGTCGGCATTCCCTCCTTCCTTGTGACCCTGGGTACCACCGGCATCATCACCGGCATCGCTCGCTGGTCCACCTCGCTGCAATCCATTCCCATCGACAACGACCTCTATGTGTTCATCTTCGGCTCGGGTGACATAGGGCCCATCTCGGTGCTCTTCATCTGGACCATTCTGGTGACTGTGGTAGGCGCCTTCGTGCTGCGCAATACCCGCTTCGGCAAGCAGGTGCTGGCTACCGGGGGCAACAAGATCTCCGCCATGTATTCGGGCATCAACATCAACCGCATCAAGCTCTACGTGCTGATGCTCAACGGTTTTCTCGCCGCTCTCGCGGGCATCCTCTACTCGGGGCGGCTGCAAAGCGCCCGCTACACCCTGGGGGAGAGCGATCTCATGTTGGTGATTGCCGCCGTCATCATAGGGGGGACCAATCTGTTTGGTGGCAAGGGCATGGTGGTGGGATCCGTCATCGGCGCCCTCATCATGGGCATGGTCAACAATGGCCTGATCCTGATGGGGCTGAACGTGGATCAGCAACTGATCCTGCGCGGCATCATCGTCATCGTCGCCGTCACCTTCACCATGGGGCAGCTCAAGCAGCTGCGAAAAAAATAAATTTATTATCAGATACTTAAGGAAGAGATCATGAAGATGGATCCCAAGGTGGCAAGCATCATCTCCAGCTGGAGCCTGAAAGAGAAGGTGGGTCAGTTGTTCATCCTGGCCTTCCCGGGCAAGTCCGCCGAGCAGGCGCGCACCATGATAGTCGAGTACAACCTGGGAGGCTGTTATCTGAGCCAGGACAACGGCGATACCTTCGCCGAGGCCCAGCAATTGACTCGGGAGCTGGCCAGCATAGGTGCCGAGCAGGGTCGCCTGCCGCTGCTGCTCGGAGTGGATCAGGAGGGGGCCTGGGGCGTGCTGGTGGGGGAGTCCACCACTGGGCCCGGCAATCTGGCTCTCGGTGTGGCCGAGACCGGGCAGGGTACCGAAGCCATGTACAAGGCCATGGCCGAGGAGATGCGCCTTGCCGGTTTCAACTGCATTCTGGGGCCCTGCTGCGATGTGAACTTCAATCCAAGCTCCCCCATCATCGACAGCCGCTCCTTCGGGGACAGGCCCGCCAAGGTGGCGTTGCACGCGGCGGCGGCGGTGCGCGGTCTGCACCAGGGGGGCATCTGTGGCAGCGGCAAGCACTTCCCCGGGCACGGCGACACCCAGGGTGACACCCACAGGGAGATCCCCAGGGTCGACAAATCCCTCAGCGAGTTGCGCGAGCAGGATCTGCGGCCCTTCCAGTCCGCCATCGATGCCGGGGTGGATCTCATCATGACCAGCCATATCCTCTATCCGCAGCTCGACAGTCAGCACCCGGCCACGCTCTCATCGCTTATCTTGCAGGATCTGCTGCGTACCGAGATGGGCTTCGAGGGTGTCATCATCTCCGACAGCATGAACATGGGGGCTATCGTCCACCACTACTCCCCCGCCACGGCGGCAGTGCTGGCGCTCAAGGCGGGCATCAACATGATCATGCTCTCCGAGGAGCACTACGATCACAGCGACTCTTACCTCGACAAGCAGTTCGCCATGATCCACGGCATCATGGCCGCGGTGGCGGCGGGGGATCTGGACGAGGCAGTGATCGATGCCGCCCTGGCTCGCATCCTTGCCTTCAAGCTCGCCAAGCTGGTGCCCATGGCGCTCTATCAACCCACCGACATGGCGGCAAACCAGCAGGTGGCCAACCGCTGTGCCAACCAGGCGCTCACCTGGCTACGCCAGGTGCCCGAGTTGGGCGAGGGGCCCTTCTATGTGCTCAACGCCACACCGGCGACCAGCTATCACAACCTCACCAATCCCCGTGGCATAGGCCCCAACCAGCGTGAACCTGCCTTCGATCACTTCCTTGCGGCTCTGGCCCAGGGCGCTCGACGGGTGCTGTCCGTGACGCCCGAGCAGCTGACAACCGTTGGCGACGACTGGCTGCTGGTGGTGACCGAGCACCATCCTCTGCCCGGAGAAGACTTCGCCCAAGGGGAGGCCCAGGCCTTGGTCCGCTGGCTCAGCCGCGAGGTCGAGAAGCTGATAGTGGTGGCACTGCGCAGCCCTTATGACCTGCTCGGTTATCCGGATGTGCGCTACTACCTGTGCAGCCACTCGGCCCGCCCCGAGAGCGCTCGCGCCGCCGCAAAAGTGTTGAATGGCACCCTGGCGACCCAGCACAGCCGTGCGGTGAGTCTGGTCAGTTAACTTTTGTTTTTCCCGCCATCCCGGATGGCGGGGGATTTCTCCTAGGAGTCTGTTGTTGGGAGCCTGCATGGGCAATTGCCCGGTGATTAATGGACTAATTAGAGGGTTCAGGCTTTGAAAAGCACCATGAAAATAGTGTCGGCAACCGTGTTGCTCGCGTTGGCTGTCCCCGCTCTGGCGGCCAAGGGGGGCACTCAGGACTTCCTGGATGCGCTGCGCAACTTTGAATCCGGTATCAATCCGGCACTGGCAGATTTTTATCTGCAAAACCTCGACAACCCTGTCTACACCTATGCCCAGGTGACGGCGCCGGGTCGTCTGGTACGGGACTGTTCGACCGGCAGCATGTTGTCCGAGCCGACCACCATCAGTGGCTTCTTCAACAAGCTGGGGGTGGGGAACATCTATAATTCCGCCACCCCGACCGATGCGGCCATGTTCCGGAAGATGCAATACAACTCCTTGAACGCTTGGGGTTTTATCGGTTATCAGCTGGGAGAGGCGGTGCTGATCGACGCCGGTTACTACAGCCCGAAACAGGTGACTGTCGATGGCAAGGAGTACGACAGCTTCTACATGTTCGTGCCGGACTCCACCTGGGCGGGTTGCAAGACCGAGGCCCTTGCCGAGATTGAGGGCTCGGGCGGCAACAAGGTCTATGTGACCGATGTCAACCGCTGGCAGGGCACCTTTGTCGGCAAGAATGGGGTCAACTCCCTGGCGGACTTGCGCCTGCCGGAGAAGCAGGAGCTGGTGATGCGCGACGCCATGCATTTCAACTATCAGGTGATAAGCAAGCTGCTCAAGGGCGCGAACATGACCTGGGCACAGGCCCTGGCCAAGAGCTGGCCCGATAAGGATGACAACGGTCAGCCAATTCAGGTCCGTGCCACCATGTCAGGCATACTGGCGGCGGCACACCTGCGTGGCGCCTGGGGGGTCGGCGCCCTGCTGACCAAGGATCAGATCACCTGTGATGAGCTCGGGACCTGCATCACCAAGTACGTCTACAAGTTTGGTGACTACAACAGCCTGTTTGACACCCCGGGTGACAGCATCACCCAGGGCTCACCTTATGATGAGGTGCTGACGGCCGGTTGGGGCAATGACATTGTCATCACAGGTGGTGGCAAGGATCAGATCCTGCTCAACGAGCAGGCGAACGGCCTGACCACGGTCAATGACTTCACCCTGGGCAATGATCTCATCGTGTTGCGTGGCTGGAGCATGGCGGATCCCCTGGCGGATCTGGTGATTGGTGATGTTGCCGATGGCGCCGAGTTGCAGTTTGCCGGTCAGCGCGTCCTGCTCAAGGGGGTCAGCGCGGCGTCGGTGCAGGCCAATCCGGCTGCCGTCATCACCAAATCCGATATCTACACCCTGGCCTGGAACTCGGGCAAGCAGGTGGTCCAGGGCTTCGATCCTGCGGTCGACAAGATTGCGGGCAGTGCTGGCATCGGCTTCAAACACCTGAAGGCTTATGAGACGGCCACCTCGGTGGTGATAGGCCCGCAGGCGGAGGATGGCGGCATCTACTCCTCCTATGAGCTGGTGGGGTTGACCCTCCAGGATATCAGGCCCGAGATGTTCACCAATGTCACCGGCAGCTACGATCGCCTCGGCTATATAGTGCCGCTTAGCTCGCTGAACTGGGGCTGGAACATGACGCTGGTCGTCAGTCACTTCGATCCGGCCAAGACGGTCATCACCACCCCGAGCAACCAGCCGGTACCTTTCTCTGGCATCAAGCTGAGCCAGGAGGGGAGCGACGTGGTCATCAGCCTGGTTGAACCCTATGCCAAGGGGGATGCCAAGCAGATAGTGCTGAAGAACACGGCGGTGAATACCCTCAGTGCGACCAACTTCGCCGGTTTTAGCGGCAGCTACAGCGAAGCTACCATCGACATTCCCGTCTTCTTCGACATCAGCGTGAACGTTGGGGTCGGCGGCACTCTGTCACCGGTGCCGGTGAACGGTGTGTTGAAGGCCAAGGGGGGAACCAGCTTCACCGTCACCCTGTTGCCCGATACCGGTTACAAGGTGAAATCCCTCACCGTCGATGGTGTGGCGCAGGCTGTGGCTGGTAGCTACACCTTCACCGCCGTGAATGGTGCCCATAGCCTGTCGGCCAGCTTCGAGCAGGGCAGCAGTTGCCCGGCAAGCTGGGCCACCGGGTCTGTGTACACCACGGGCAACAAGGTGACCTACAACGGCAACATCTATGAGGCCAAGTGGTGGAACAGTGGCAATGTGCCGAGCGCAGGGGACCCCTGGAAGCTGATCGGTGCCTGCAGCTAAACGCCCTTTATGCGCGCTGGGTGATAGCTGTCACCTAACAACACAGGCCCCACTTCGGGGCCTGTGTTTCTTGATGGACTCATGTACGCGGCGTCAGGGCCTGCTCAGGATCTCCTGGATGACGGGCACCACGGAGAGGGCCAGCAGGGTCGCCATGGCGTAATTGAATCGGCGGCGGGCGAGGGCGTTGGTCAGCCAGCGTTTCAGCAGGGTGCCGCACAGGAGCCAGAGCCCGACGCAGGGGAAAGAGACGATGAAGAAGGTCAGGGCTATGGTCAGGTTCTGCTGGTGGAAGTCGGCTCCCGCGCTGGTGAAGGCGGCGATGGCGCCGGTGGCGACCACCCAGGCCTTGGCATTGACCCACTGGAACAGGGCGCCCTTGAGAAACCCCAGGGGGCGGGCAGAGGCGTCTCCCGTCACCTCGCCCGCAGAGCGGGCAATCAGCCAGGCTAGGTAGAGCAGATAGAGGGTGCCAATGCACTTGATGGCGAAATGCAAACCGGGAAAGAGGGTAAACAGCTGGCCGAAACCCAGCCCGACCAGCAACAGCATCAGGGTGAAGCCGACGCAGATCCCCATGAGCAGCGGCAGGCTCTTGCGTATCCCGAAGTTGGCACCGGCGCTCATCACCATGATGTTGTTCGGCCCCGGGGTGACCGAGGCCGAGATGGCAAAGAGCACCACGGCGTAGAGATAGTCCATTGAGTTCCTCGTGGCTGACAGTCCGTTGTCTTCCCTATATTGGGGGACTGACCCCGCTTTCAAGGTGTGGGAAGGGTAGAAAAAAATCAGGCCCCATGACGGGGCCTGTGCAAGCGGGCGGGATCAGACGGGGTGGTTCCCCGCTGGCGGCAGGGCCGGGCGGGATTCCACCTTCTGCTCGTCCCCCTGCATGTTCTTGATGTAGACATCCATCTGGTTGAACGCGATCTCGATGCCATGCTCGCGGAACAGTACGTCGATGCGGCGGTTCAGCTCGTCGATGGCCGGGTTGCGATCCCCGAGTTCACTCACGAAGAAGCGCAGCTCGTGATCCAGGGTGCTGGGGCCGAAGGTGAGGAAGTAGACGATGGGCGCCGGCTCCTTCAACACCCGGCTGTTCTCCATGGCCGCCTGCATCAGCAGGGTGCGGGTCAGCTCCAGATCGGAACCATAGGCCACCCCGACCCGGGCGATGACCCGGGTGACGGTATCGCTCAGGGACCAGTTGATCAGTCGCTCTATCATCAACTGCTGGTTCGGGATGATCACCTCCTTGCGGTCGAAGTCGGTGAGGGTGGTCGAGCGGATCCGGATCTTGTTGACCGTGCCCGAGATGGTGCCGATGGTGACCGTATCCCCGATCCGTACCGGGCGCTCGAACAGGATGATGATGCCCGAGATGAAGTTGGAGACGATCTGTTGCATGCCGAAGCCGATACCGACCGAGAGGCCTGCGGCCAGCCACTGCAGCTTCTCCCATTGGACTCCCAGCATGGCCAACGCCGTGAGCGAGCCCATCCCGATCAGCACATAGTTGAGCATGGTGGTGAAGGCGTAGGCGGTACCCTGGGCCAGACGCAGCTTGGAGAGCACCAGCACCTCCAGCAGACCGGGCAGGTTGCGGGCCAGTGACAGGGCCGCCCCGAACAGGAACAGGCCGGTCAGCACGTCGCTCAGGCTGATGGGATAGAGCACGGCATTGGCCCCTGTCCCCTCGCTCTTGTGCCACAGCACCACGCTGTCGAGGTAGGTGAAGACCGCCACCAGATCGGACCAGAGCCAGTAGAAGGCGACGCCGAACACCACCAACAGCATGATCCGGGTCAGGCGCAGGGACTGCTGGCTGACTTCCTCCAGATCCATGGGCTGCTCTTCGATGGCCTCGCCCCCTTCCGCATCTTCCGAGGACTTGTGCTCGCGCTTGGCGACGGCGCGGCGATAGGCCAGACGGCGGGCCGCCAGCTCCAGACCTCGCAGGGCGGTGCGATAGACCAGGCTCCAGATGATGATGAGGTAGAAGGACTCGATGAGGCGGCCGGTCAGCTTCAGGGCCGTGTAGTAATAACCGAGCGCCGCCAGCACCATCAGGGCCACCGGCGCCAGTGCCAGGGCGACCGCCGTCAGGGTCTGCAGCATGCTGGCCTCGCCCTTGATGCGGGCGCGGGAGATGGGCAACACCAGGTAGGCGGTCAGACCCAGCAGCAGCATGGTCAGCGCCTGGCCAATTACATCGTTACCCAGCGATGAGGGTTCAACCACCGCCTTGGTCGACAGCATGATGAGGGGCAGCAGGGGCAGCCAGAGGTAACGCATGCTGTTGCGCTTGGCTTGCAGCTCGTCCCGCGGGATGCGGAAGTGGCTCTCGCCGATGCCACCGGGTCGCATCACCGATAGGTAGACGCTGAACACCAGGTAGCCGAGTGCCAGGTTCAGGGTGATCTGGAAGATGAGCTTGGGACTGAGCAGGCCGCAATAGGCGAGCAGCAGGCCGGCGGCCAGGATGAAGAGGGTACCCGGCAGGCGCTGCAATACGGTGTAGAGCAGGGCGCGCGGGGTGTGCCACTGACTGTCCTGGCGGAAACGGCCGAGATCCTTGGTGATCTTCTGCTGGCGCTTGACCAGGGTCGGGCGCTTCCACAGCAGCAGACCGCCGACCAGCAGCAGCGGCAAGGCGAGCAGAGAGACCGCCAGCAGCATGTCGCCCCAACCTTGCCAGTCCGGCTTGAGCACCAGATCGGAGACCTGTTTGTAGGCATGGCTCGGCCAGTTGATGAACCACTTGCCATCGATGGGCTTGTTGCTGCTGACCCAGAAGATGTGCTGTTGCAGGGTGAATTCGATGGAGGCATAGATGCGCGTCAGCTGCTGCTGGGTCAGCTGCAGGCTGATGGCGTTGGTCAGCTGGGCATCCATCTGGCGGTTGAGCTGGTCGAGCAGGCTGATACGGGTGTCGATCAGCTTGGCCAGGCTCGCCTTGTCCTCCTCGCTGACCGTCTCTCTGCTGCTGGCGATCAGGTTGTCAAGGTACTGGGTCTTCTGGAACAGCTGATCCCGCTGCTGGCTCAGTTCGAACTGGGCCAGGTGCAGGTCTGCGATCTGCTCCTCCAGGTTTTTCACCAGGGTGGAGGGGGCGGCCTCCAGTTGCTGGTAGAGCTGGTAGAGGATGCGTGACAGCAGCAGGTTGCCCTTGAGCATCTGCACCTGTTCATTGAGGTTGCGCTCGGTCTGGGTGCCACGCTCCAGCCAGCTCTTGGCCTGCAGGTTCTTCTGGGCGAGGGAGTTGAGGTTGGTGGTGGCGCTGATGAGCTGTTGGCTGAGCTGGTGGTTGATCTCCTGCTCTTTTTGCACCAGCGGGTTGTCTTCGGTGGCCACCAGTTCGCCGGTCTGCTCGGCGGTCTTCTCGGTATCGCCGAGGCGCTTGGCACTGCTCTGCTCCTGCAGGGCCTGCAGCTTCTGTTCCTCGTGGGCGAGGCGCGCGCTCTGGTAGTCCCGTTGCTTGACCGCCAGATCCTGCATGCTGGTGCGGTTGTCCAGCTCCTTTTGCAGGTTGGCCAGTTGCAGGTCCAGCAAGGCCAGCTCGGTATTGAGCTTCATCTTCTCGGCGCTGCTCACCCCGTCCCCCGAGTTCAGGCGAGTGCGGATCTCCTGACTGCGTTGATAGGCGCGGCTCATGTTGGCCTGGGCCCGCTCCGGCAGGGTCTGCAGGTTGGTGATCTGGCTGCCGATGGTGCCGAGGGCCTCCTGGGCCTCCTGCATGTTGGCCATGATCTCGGGCTGGCGGTTGTCCAGCTCTGCCAGGCTCATGGTGGCGTATTCGCTCTTGAGTTGCTCCGGACCCTTGTCCAGGGCCAGGGCATCGAGCTTGGCACTGATCTCTTTCAATTCACCGGGCAGGGTGCGTACCCGCTGTGCCAGCGTCTTGGCCTTGGCTTGCTCTTTTTCGATGTTGTCGAGCAGGGCCAGGGTGTCGGTCAGAAATCTCTGGTCCGCCTGCTGGCTGACGGTGAGGGTCTCGGACTTGCCGAGGGCATCGAGCGACCGCTGTACTGTGGTGCGCTGGGGCAGGTCTTGCGCCACGGCTTGCGGGGCACAGAGGCTGATGAGTAAACAGAGCAGCGGCAACAGGGTGGCCGAGGCTCTTCTGAACTGTATTGAGGGCATAAAACGTCCGGGTGATTATGCGAGATTCGGGTGGTTTTCCACTGGGGGAAAATCCGCGTGGATTCTAGCACCGGCTTGAGAGGCGAAGCAGGGGGGAGAGATAAAAAAAACGGCGCCCAAAGGCGCCGCTTTCAATGGTTCAAGACTGATTACAGTACGTGAACGGAGGCGGTGTTGGTGGTACCGCTCGGTACCAGGGCACCGGAAACCATGACGACCACGTCACCCTTCAGACCCATGCCGCTTTGCAGCGCAGCGTCTTTGCCGATGCGATAGAAATCGTCGGTAGAGGCGATGCTGTCAACCACGTGAGCAACCACACCCTTGGTCAGGACCAGCTGGGCAGCGGTTTTCTTGTTGGTGGTGATGGCCAGGATCCAGGCTTTCGGGAAGTACTTGCGAATGGCCTTGGCAGACTTGCCGCCTTCGGTGGCAACCACGATCAGCGGAGCGTCCAGCTTCTCGGAGGTCTCGACCGCGCCTTTACATACGGCTTCGGTGATGCGCAGCTTGTTGCTGTCGTTGGCAGCAGACAGGTTGGACGGCATCACGGCGTCGGTACGCTCGCAGATGGTGGCCATGATGGTCACGGCTTCCAGCGGGTACTTGCCCTTGGCGGATTCGCCAGACAGCATGACGGCGTCGGTACCATCCAGGATGGCGTTCGCCACGTCACCGGCTTCGGCGCGGGTCGGACGTGGGTTCTTGATCATGGAATCCAGCATCTGGGTGGCGGTGATGACCACTTTACGTGCCTTGTTGCACTTGGTGATGATCATCTTCTGGGCGAAGATCACTTCTTCAACCGGAATTTCCACACCCATGTCGCCACGAGCAACCATGATGCCGTCGGAGACAGCCAGGATGTCGTCGAAGTTGTCCAGGCCTTCCTGGTTTTCGATCTTGGAGATGATCTGGATGGCCTCGCCACCGTGGGCCTTCAGGTGCTCACGGATTTCCAGCACGTCTTCTTTCTTGCGGATGAAGGAGGCGGCAACGAAGTCCACGCCCTGCTCGCAACCGAAGATCAGGTCACGCTTGTCTTTCTCGGCCAGGGCCGGCAGCTTGATGGAGACGCCCGGCAGGTTGACGCCCTTGTTCTCGCCCAGATCACCGTTGTTCAGCACCTTGCAGATGACTTCACGTTCGGTGATTTCGATGACGTCCAGACCGATCAGGCCGTCATCCACCAGGATGCGGTTGCCGACGCGCAGGTCGTTGGCAAAGCCGGCGTAGGTCACGGCGACCTTGTCTTTGTTGCCAACCACGGTCTGGTCGGTGGTGAAGGTGAAGGTCTGGCCGGCAACCAGAGAGACATCGTTGCCACCTTCCAGCTTCATGGTACGGATTTCCGGACCCTTGGTATCCAGCAGGATGGCTGCGTGCTTGCCGGTCTCGGCCATCACTTCACGCAGGTTGCGGATACGGGTGCCGTGCTCTTCGTAATCACCGTGAGAGAAGTTCAGGCGCATGACGTTCATGCCGGCGTCGAGCATCTTGCCGAGCATTTCTTTGGATTCGGTCTTGGGACCGATGGTGCAGACGATTTTGGTCTTTTTCATGTCAGTCTTCATGGTTAAGGAGTTTCCGCCGTGCAATATACACCAGTTTTTGGATACTTTTTATGATCCAGAAACAACGTTTTGAGCTAAAAGCGCCTCAATTCACAAGATAACGTTTTCGCTCACAGCTGATTTTAGGGGCTAAAATAATTGATTTTCCGCGAGTGAGGCCATTTGGTTCCCATTCCTGGCCTGCTCGTCGTTGCCATCCCATGTTGTTAAATGACAAACAAGAGGGAGGCCTCCGGCGAGGGGGGCAGGGCCCCTTTCCCCTCTGGCCGTCACCCAGTGTAGTCACTGGGCGGCCACTGCGCGGGGCTGGCATCGGGTCGCGACCAGGCGCGTCGCCCGGGCAGGCGACGCGCCTGTTGCACAGGCTTAGCCGAAGAACCAGTAACCGCGGTTGACCAGACGGGTCAGCAGTTGCAGGAAGCCGGCCTGATCGGCGAGTTCCACCATGTCAGCCTGGGTGATGATGTCCTTGTCGCACAAGAGCGAAATGGCGGCCGCATCCTCGCTTGGCAGGGTCCAGGCCTCGCCATCGATGTAGCAGGTACGGCTCTCGCCGCTGAACCAGACCGAGCGCAGACCCGGCACCTTGATGGCGGGCTCGCCCTGGGTCAGCAGATCGGCAATCTCTTCGGCGCTGTAGTCTGGCTCCATGGGGCTCACGTCCAGGTCGTGCTTGGCCTCGGAAATCATAGTGCCGAACCACTCCTTGAACAGGGTCTCGTCATCGAGGGCCTGCTGCATCAGCTCGCGTAGGCGGTGCAGCTCATGGGGCTGGATCTCGCCGTGACGGGCGCGGGGCTTGAGATCCGGGTCGCCATAACGCTCGGTGCGCAGATCGTTGTCGATCAGGTGATCGGCAAACGAAGAGATAAGCGCTTTTGCATCCGGCGCGCGGAAGCCCACGGAGAAGTTCAGGGAAGGCTCGATGGCGTAGCCCTCGTGGGGGAATCCGGGCGGGATGTAGAGGATGTCGCCCGGCTCCATGATGGCGTCGATGATCGCCTCGAACGGCTCGCAGTGCAGCAGGGCGGCGTGGGCGGCAAATTCGTTCAAGGGCTTGGCATCGCCGACACGCCAGTGACGCTTGCCCTGGCCCTGGGTGATGAAGACGTCGTAGTTGTCGATGTGGGGGCCGACCCCGCCATGGGGGGTGGAGAAGCTCACCATCACATCGTCAAAGCGCCAGCCCGGGATGAACTGGAACGGCAACGCCAGCTCGTGCACCTCGGGGGCCCAGTGGTTGCAGGCCTGCACCAGCACGGTCCAGTTCTCTTCCCCCAGGTGATCGTAAGACTCGAAGGGGCCGTGAGCGGCTTCCCATTTGCCGTCGAAGCGGGTCACCAGGCGGGATTCGATGACGTCCTCCATGGCCAGCCCAGCCAGCTCGTCCGGGCTGATGGGATCCTGAAAGTCGGTGAAGCCGCCCTTGATGAGGAGGGGGCGTTTCTGCCAGTAATGCTCGAGGAAGTGAGCGATATCCAGATTGAGTTCGTACATAGGTCTTCTCGTCAAAAGGTCAGACAAAGTTAGAGAGGTCTTGCCCAAGGGGGGCGCCGGCCTTGGGCAAGGCCTCTATGGCAAAACAGGTGGCGGTCAAAAATAACAGGGGCCCTGTGGCTGTCGTGCCCAGGGCCCCGCATTCATCCTGCCGGCTTACTTCAGCAGATCGACCAGACGCTGGGCCTGACCGAGGTAGTTGGCCGGGGTCAGCTTCTTCAGTTCGACCTTGACGGCCTCGGGCAGTTCCAGAGTGTCGATAAAGGTACGCATCCCTTCGGCATCCACGCGGCGGCCACGGGTCAGCTCTTTGAGCTTCTCGTAGGGCTTCTCGATGCCGTAGCGGCGCATCACGGTCTGGATGGGCTCGGCCAGCACTTCCCAGTTGGCGTCCAGATCGGCGGCCATGGCGTCCGCGTTCGCCTCCAGCTTGGAGATGCCCTTGAGGGTCGCCTGATAGGCAATCAGGGAGTAACCCACGGCCACACCCAGGTTGCGCAGCACGGTCGAGTCGGTCAGATCACGCTGCCAGCGGGAGATGGGCAGCTTGCTCGCCAGGTGCTGGAACACGGCGTTGGCCAGACCCAGATTGCCTTCGGAGTTCTCGAAGTCGATGGGGTTGACCTTGTGCGGCATGGTGGAGGAGCCGATTTCACCGGCCACGGTGCGCTGCTTGAAGTGACCCAGGGAGATGTAGCCCCACACGTCGCGGTCGAAGTCGATCAGGATGGTGTTGAAGCGGGCCATGGCGTCGAACAGCTCGGCGATGTAGTCGTGGGGTTCAATCTGGGTGGTGTAGGGGTTCCAGGAAAGGCCCAGCGAAGTGACGAACTCCTCGGAGAACTGGTGCCAGTCCACTTCAGGGTAAGCGCTCACGTGGGCGTTGTAGTTGCCCACGGCGCCGTTGATTTTGCCGAGGATCTCCACCGCCATGATCTGTTTGTACTGGCGCTCCAGGCGATAGGCGACGTTGGCCATCTCCTTGCCCATGGTACTCGGGGTCGCCGGCTGGCCGTGGGTGCGTGACAGCAGCGGCATGTCGCGGTACTCATGGGCCAGGCGCTTGAGCTCGGAAATCAGCTTCTCGCAATAAGGCTTGATGACCTCGTCGCGGGCGGTTTTCAGCATCAGACCGTGGGAGTTGTTGTTGATGTCTTCCGAGGTGCAGGCGAAGTGGATGAACTCGCTGACGGCAGCCAGCTCGGGGTTCACTTCCACTTTCTCTTTCAGGAAGTACTCCACCGCTTTCACATCATGGTTGGTGGTGCGCTCGATCTGCTTGATGCGCGCGGCGTCCGCTTCGTTGAAGTTCAGGACTATGCCGTCCAGCACGGCGTTGGCGGCCGCACTCAGGGCAGGGACTTCCGGGATCCCGGCGTGGCTGGCCAGTTTTTGCAACCAGCGCACCTCGACTTCGACGCGAAAACGCAGCAGACCGAATTCGGAGAAGATGGGACGCAGGGCATCGGCCTTGTCGCCATAACGACCGTCAATCGGGGAAACAGCAGTCAGCGCGGACAGCTCCATGGGGTGAACTCCTGATGATTGGTGTGGGGGATTCTCATCAACTCGCGCTCCTGTTGCGAGGCCGTTATCAAGGCTCATGTGCTGCTCGGCATCCTCATTTATCGACATAAACTCCGGTACCTGTGCTGCTCTTCACCTTGCTTCCGACCTCTCACTACGAAGCTCGAGCCGATTCTTAGAAACGTTTGGCCAGTTCCACCATCTTCTTGCGGGCGAAGATGATCTGGGTACGGCTGCCGCCAAGCTGGCGCCACAGCACGGCGGCGCGGATGCCGGCCAGCAGCAGGGCGCGCACCTTGTGCTGCACCAGGGGCTGCTGCAGGAACAGCGGGGTGCCCGCCACCTGGATGCGCGGCCCGATGGGGCTGATGAGATCGCTGTAGATGCTCGCCATGTTGGCCAGGATCTGCTCGTCGAGCAGATCGAAATGCTGTTGCTGGCGGCCGATCTGTCCGATCCGCTCCCCCAGCATGTTGAGAATGTCCTTGCGCTTGGCCAGCTTGCGCTCCAGCGCAATCAGGCTCACCACGTAGCGGGTCAGCTCGGCGTTCTTCTGGCTGCCGTCGGCCCCCAGCTGCTCCACTAGGGCGCGGTAACCGTCGCGGATGGCGAGGTGGCTGCCGAACACTTCCAGCGGCTGCTTGGGATTGGTCACCAGGACGCTTTGCAGGCTCTCGCGCAGGGAGGCCTCGTCGCAGTTGCCGTCACGGGCCACTTTCTGCACCAGATAGGCCGCCTGGCAGATGCCGGCGAAAGCCATTGTTCTGTCTTGGAATTTGTCGCTCACGTCTGCTGCCTTCTGTTAAGGATTCAAACCGGATGGCTGAAACGCTGTTCTATGATGCCGCCGCCCAGACACACTTCCCCGTCATAGAAGACGGCGGACTGGCCCGGGGTCACCGCAGCCTGTTTCTCGTCGAAGATGACCCGTATGGTCTCATCGTCGATGGGCTGGATGAGACAGGGGATGTCCTGCTGGCGGTAGCGGGTCTTGACGGTGCAGCGACGCGGCGCCCGGATCGGGGTGCGATCCACCCAGTGCAGCTGGCTCGCGATCAGGCCATCGGAGTAGAGGCGGGGATGTTCCCCTTGCGCCACCACCAGGGTATTGCGCTCCACCTCCTTGTCCACCACGTACCAGGCTTCTTCGGTCGCATCCTTCATGCCGCCGATGCCGAGCCCCTTGCGTTGGCCCAGGGTGTGATACATCAGCCCCTGGTGCTCGCCTATCACCTTGCCATCCACGGTTTCGATGGGGCCGGGCTGGGCGGGCAGGAACTTGGCCAGGAAGTCCTTGAACTTGCGCTCGCCGATGAAGCAGATACCGGTGGAGTCCTTCTTCTTGGCGGTGATGAGGTCGAGCTGCTCGGCGATGCGGCGCACCTCGGGTTTTTCCAGATCCCCGACCGGGAACAGGCTCTGACCCACCTGGGCTTCGCTCAGGGTGTAGAGGAAGTAGCTCTGATCCTTGTTGGTGTCCAGACCGCGCAGCAGGCGCGGGCGGCCTGTGCTGTCGTCACGGCGCACATAGTGGCCGGTGGCGATGTAGGTGGCACCCAGCTCCTCGGCGGCAAATTCGAGGAACGCCTTGAACTTGATCTCCTTGTTGCACAGGATATCCGGGTTCGGCGTGCGCCCAGCCTTGTACTCTTCCAGGAAGTGCTCGAACACGTTGTCCCAGTACTCGGCGGCGAAGTTGATGGTGTGCAGCTTCATGCCCAGCTTGTCACAGACGGCCTTGGCATCAGCCAAATCCTGGGAGGCGGAGCAATACTCGTCCGTGTCGTCTTCTTCCCAGTTCTTCATGAACAAGCCTTCGACCTGATAACCCTGCTGCTGGAGCAGGTAGGCCGAGACGGAAGAATCCACGCCGCCGGACATGCCGACGATCACCTTGATTTGGCTGTTGTCTGTCATTAGTCGAAGTTACCAGTTCGTTTAAACGGGGCGTATTCTACCAGAGTTTTGCGCCCCCGGTCACATCTCCCTGCTGTCGTTCCCCTCGGGAGCCCGGCGGCGGGAAATCGTTTTTCCGTTGTTTGCCAAGATGGGCAAAAAACGGCTTCAAATGGCCTCAGATAAAGGCCTTGAGCGCCGACAGCGGCAGGCGGGTGCCGGCCAGGTAGTCCTGGATGCACTGCCACACCAATGGGCTGCGCAGGGCGGGCTTGCACTCGGCTATCTCTTCCAGGGTGAGCCAGTGGCAGGCCAGCACATCGCCGTCGGGATCCTCTGGATGGTGCTGACCGGGCGCCTTTTCAAGGTCGAAGATGACGGCGGTGCGCACGAAGGTGGCCTCGCTGTCCGCCGGTTTGAACAGATAGACCCCGAGCCAGGCGCTGGGGGTTGCGGTCAGCCCCGTCTCCTCTTTGAGCTCGCGGCAGGCCGCCTCAATCAGGTTCTCCCCTGGCTCCACGTGGCCGGCGGGCTGGTTGAAGCGGCGCTGCCCCTTGATCTCCTCTTCCACCAGCAGGAAACGGCCCTGCCAGTGCACCAGGGCGGCCACCGTCAAACGGGCGGGCAGGGGCGGGTGATCGATCATGATGACTCCTTGTCGCTGGGGTGACGGGCGGGTCTGCGGGCCGTGCCCCGGCCGCTGCTGCGGGGCTTGTTCTCCCCCGCCGTGGGTGATTCGGGCTTGCCCGTGCCGCGCGGTTTATCGTTTCGCTGGGACTGGTTCCCCAGGCTCGGCGCCTTGCTTGCCGGTTTGGCTGCGTTGCCACTGGTTCGGTGTGATGACGACTGGCGCCTGGCCTGTGCCAGCTCGGGGGCGGGCAGGCTTTGGCTCTGCCCGGGGGCGAGCCCATCGAGCGTCCAGTCGCCGATGGCGTAGCGAATGAGGCGCAATGTGGGATGGCCGATATGGGCCGTCATGCGCCGCACCTGACGGTTGCGCCCCTCCACAATTTTGATCTCCAGCCAGCTGGTGGGGATCTCCTTGCGCATCCGTATGGGCGGATTGCGCGGCCACACATCGGGCTCAGCCATAATCCGCGCCCCGGCGGGCAGCGTCATGCCGTCGTTGAGTTCCACCCCGGCGCGCAGACTCGCCAGCTTCTCCTCGCTTGGAATGCCCTCCACCTGTACCCAGTAGGTCTTGGGGGTCTTCTCCCCCGGTTGGGTGAGGCGCGCCTGCAGCTTGCCGTCGTTGGTGAGCAGCAAGAGCCCCTCGCTGTCGCGATCCAGCCTGCCCGTGGCATAGATGCCGGGCTCCCTGATGTAGTCCTTGAGGGTCTCGCGCCCCGCCTCGTCGGTGAACTGGCACAGCACCATGTAGGGCTTGTTCAGCAGCAAGAGTCTGCGATCTGCCGGTGCCACCTCTGGTTTTTGCCCCGCCACTCTGGCGTCGCCCGCCTGCCGGGTGCCGGCCCGTGAGCGTGCAAGGCCGGGCTTGTGAGCCTCATCCTGTGCGGGGCGGCCAGCGGCACTGGTGCGGCCGGAAAGGGAGAGGCGGGGACGGGCAGGTTTCATCGCGTGCATACCAAAAACAGGGGATGCAGGAGTGTATCACGGAGGCGCTCGCCATGGGGCATCGGGGCATAGAGGGAAAGAGTGCGGCAGATCCCCTCCCTGCCTCCCCCTTCGCAGGGAGAGGGGTTGGGAGATTCAGCTCAGCAGGCTGTCGATGACGATGGCCTGGCGGGCGGGGGCCGAGCTTGCGTGCAAGAGCGCCGTGCTGACCACCTCGTCCATCAGGGCGCGAGCCAGTCGGGTGAGGGGGCGCAGCTGCTCGGGGGCGAGCCCGGCCGGGATGGCCAGCAAGATGATGGTCTGCACAGGCCCGAGCGCCGATCCCCAGGGGAGGGGATCATCGCAGCTAAGCAGCGAGAGGCTTGGCCTGGCGATGGCGGGGCAGATCACATGGGGCATGGCGAGGCCCGGCCGTATGATGGTGGCGGCGAGTCGCTCCCGATCCGCTATGGCTTGCTCCAGCGAGGCTCTGTCGCGCACCCGCTCCGCTGGCAGCAGATCCACCAGCACCTGCAACGCCAGCGCCTTGTCGAGGGGCGCCGAGCTGTGGCCGAGCTGGGCGAGGGAAAACCCATAGTCGGGCAGGGCGGTGGCCAGACGTTGCTCGGCCCGGGCCGAGGTAGCGGGACGCCCCAGTGGCTGACCCAGCTCCACGCACCAGCAGGTGAAGGCCATGTGGGCGAGCTCGGCATCCAGCCCTTCGATCAGCAACTGGCAGAGATCCCCGGGCCGGGTGGCCAGGGTAAGCAGAGCAAGCTGGCTGGTCGCCTCCGCCCGCTGGCGACGGCTGATGTTGATGAAGAGGATCTGGGACTTGAACAGCCCGGCCAGTCGACAGAGCTGCTTGGCCTGGGTGATGGTCAAGCCCAAGTGGCAACAGAAGGTGAGCTCGCGGCGGAGCATTCAGGCGCCGGGGGTGATGGCTTTGAGCACGGCGGCGGCGTCCAGCAGCACGGACTCCAGGGATACCTGGCGCACATTGCAGCCGAGGAAGCGCTCCTTCTGCTCTATCTCGATGTCGGAGGCGATCAGCACCAGATCCGCGCCGGCGATGTCCCGGGCGGTCAGCACGTTCTCCAGCCCCATGGCGCCCTGGGTCTCCACCTTGATCTTCAGTCCCAGCTTGTCGGCGGCACTTTGCAGCGCCTCGGCGGCCATGTAGGTGTGGCGATGCCGGTAGGGCAGGCGGTGACGGCGAGGATCTTCATGGGTTCTCGAGACAAGTGGGGATGGGGCCACAAGATAGCGCCAAGCGCGGACCTTTGCCAAAGGTGCGGGGTGAAAGTGGGATCTTGGCGGCGCTCTGGTGCCGCTTTGCACAAGGCATGGCCCCGTTTGAGTGTGGGGTTGTGCGGGTAAAAAAACGGCCCGCCAGAGGGCGAGCCGAATGCATATCAGGATATAAAGCGGATGATGGCCATCAGGCGGACTGGGTAGCCAGCTCGGCGGCGCGCAGTTCCCGTTTGATGCGGCGGATCTTGCGCTCCTCGGCCACGGCCACGCAGGCCATCAGCACCAGACAGGCGGCGGCGGCCATGTCCAGCGCCGCGAAGGTGCCGGTCCAGCCGGTCAGGCCGAAGATGGGGGTGCCGTCGGCTATCATGCCCAGACCCAGCTTGGCGAAGCTGTCACCGATGAGGTAGGCAAAGGTGCCCTTGACGCCATCAGCCACGCTGATGCCCTGCTTGGGCACGAACCCCACGGCGGCCACGCCGATCAGCAATTGCGGACCGAACACCAGGAAGCCCAGCAGGAACAGGGAGCCCAGGAACATGAACTGGGTGGTGGCATGCTGGTAGAGCCCCAGGGTGGCGATGATGAGCGCCAGTGCCACGCAGGCCACCAGACCGCGGCGACCGTTCGCCAGATCCGAGAGGTAGCCCCACATCAGGGTGCCGACCAGGGCGCCCACTTCGAAGAAGGTAAAGCCCTGGATGGCGACTTCCTTGGAGAAGCCGAGCTCCTGGTGGGCGTAGACGGTGGACCACTGGTCGATGCCGATGCGCACCACGTAGAGGAAGATGTTGGCGAAGCAGAGCAGCCAGATCACCTTGTTCATCAGCACGTACTTCACGAAGATCTGCCACTTGGTCAGTTTCTGCTCTTCGGTGGCGATGTCCTCTTCGCTGGCGACTTCGTCAAACAGCTCTTCCACCTTGCCCAGACCATAGGCCTCCGGCGAGTCGCTGCCAAAACGCAGGCCGATAAAGCCGACAATGAGCGCAATGATGGAGGGGAAGATGAACATGCCGAGCACGTTGCCATCGAACAGGTAGTTGGCACCAAACAGCGCCACACCGGCCGCACCGGCGCCGCCCACGTTGTGGGAGAGGTTCCACATGCCGAGGTAGGTGCCGCGCTTGTTGCGGGGGGTCCACTTGGTGATGGTGGAGTAGCTGCAGGAGCCGCCGCAGCTCTGGAAGAAGCCGCTCAGGGCATAGAAGAAGATCATGAAGTAGAGGCTGAACCCCGTACCCCCCATGCTGGCACTGAAGCCCAGCATGCAGAGGGCGGAGAGGATCAGCATCAGCGGCAGGAACTGCTTGGTGTTCTTGCCGTCGGCATAGTAGGAGACGACCGTCTTGCCCACCCCGTAGGTGATGGAGAAGCCAAGGCCTATCATGCCGAGCTCGGTCATGGAGAGACCGTACTCCTGGATCATGTCGTTCTGGGCGATGTTGAAGTTCTTGCGGATCAGATACATGGTCAGATAGCCAATGAATACAACCAGATAAGATTGCATGAATGGCTTGAACCAGAGCTTGCGCCGGGCTTCGACCGGCAGGTCCAGGGTGGGGATCCGGACCTGTTCGAGCAGTTTAAACATCTTCGTTCATCCTCTGCGAGATAGACGCTATTCCCGCCGCGTTCCTCATTTGTGTATTGAACTCGTTCAATCTGTTATGGGAGGTCACGCCACGGGAAGGGCGACAGGAAGAGGGCGAACTGCAGAGCGCTCCCCTGTCGATTGAACCCATGCCCGGCCCTGGCACCTGCGCTGGGGTCGGGTAACTACATCAGGTAGGTCGACTGTAAAGAGGCGTGCTGTAGATGGCGTGAGAGCCATCCCTAGGACACGTAGGAAAATTTCCTAGTTTGGCGGCTTGTGGCCCTGAAGCGTGAAGGGGATCACAGAGTCGGCTCACGGGCCCGCGCGCCCGGAGTGGCGCGGCGCCGCAGGGGGGGGGAGCCATCAGGCTCGCAAACCGGTGGCAAGGGGGCGCGCACAAACAAGCAGGCCACCCGGGGGTGGCCTGCTGTCATCTCAAGTGCGTGGGGTAAACAAGGGATCAGGCGGCCTTGGCCAGCGTCACCTCGTCACTCTTCTTGACTCGCAGCTTTTTCAGGGCGACCGCCACCACGCCGGTGACGATGGCGCCGCAAATCATGCAGAGCAGCGCCAGCAGCGGCTTGTTGACCGCACCCAGCAGGGCCACGATGGGGCCGCCGTGGGCGACGCTGTTGGTGATGCCAAACAGGAAGGCCATCACGGCGGCGGTCATGCTGCCCAGCACGTTGGCGGGGATGACCGCCAGCGGATCCCGGGCGGCGAACGGAATCGCCCCCTCGGAGATCCCCACCAGACCCATGGCACCGGCGGCCTTGCCCGCCTCGATTTCGGAGGCGTCGAAGATGCCGAGCTTGCGACCGAGCACGGTGGCCAGCGACATGCCAAGGGGCGCCGCCGGGATGGCGCAGGCCATGGCGCCCATGAACTGGGTCTGGCCGGAGGCAATCATGCCCACCGAGAACAGGAAGGCCACCTTGTTGACCGGGCCGCCCATGTCAAAGCCGGCCATGCCCCCGAGCACTATGCCCAGCAGCACCAGGCTGCCGCCGCTCATGGAGAGCAGCATGGCGTTCAGACCCGTCATCATGTCGGCGATGGGGGCGCCGATGATGAAGATGAAGACGGCGGCGATAAAGAGCGAGCCAACGATAGGCGCGATCAGGATAGGCACCAGCGGCTGCACCATCTTGTGGTAGTGGCGGGTCGCAATCCAGCGCACCAGATAACCGACCAGCAGGCCTGCAATGATGGCACCGATAAAGCCGGTCCCGGCATCGGCGCCGTAGAAGCTGCCGTTGTTGGCGATCCAGCCGCCGATAAAGCCCGGTGCCAGCGCGGGGCGATCACCTATGGCGTAGGCGATGTAGCCGGCGAGTATGGGGATCATCAGGGTGAAAGCGGCCACGCCCACGTTGAGGATCTGGTTCCACATGCTCCCTGCCGGGATCTGCATGCCGCTCGGGGTCGGATCGCCGCCGATGGCCAGAGCCAGGGCGATCAAGAGGCCCCCCGTGACCACAAACGGGATCATGTGGGAGACGCCGTTCATCAGATAACGGTAGAGATCCGAGCTGCCGCCTGAGCTCTTTTCCTCGCTCTTGCGCTCATCCTTGTCCGCCACATAGGCGGGGGCCTTCAGCGCCTGCTCGATGAGGCCCTTGCCATCCTTGATGGGGGCCTTGACACCGGTCTTGATGAGCGGCTTGCCATTGAAGCGGGCCATGTCCACCTGCTTGTCGCAGGCTACCACGATGGCGCTGGCACGAGCGATCTCGGCCGCAGTCGGGCTGTTCTTGACGCCGATGGAGCCGTTGGTCTCTACCTTCACCTCAAAGCCCAGCTCCTTGGCGGCGCGCTCCAGGGATTCCGCCGCCAGATAGGTGTGGGCTATACCGGCCGGGCAGCCGGTGACGCCGATGATGAAGCCTTTGTCGGCAACAGGGGCGGCTTGCTCTTCTTTCTTCTCGAGCAGCAGGGCCAGCGCATCGGTAGGCGTCTTGGCGGCCAGCAGGGCATCGATAAAGCCCTCTTCAATCAGCTTCGCGGAGAGCTCGGCCAGCACCTCGATATGGTGGTTGGCGCCACCGGCCGGGGAGGCAATCATAAAAAACAGCCGGGAGGGCTTGCCATCCTCGGCGCCGTACTCGATACCGGCGCGGCTGATGCCGATGGCCACCGCCGGGGTGCTCACTGCCGCACTCTTGGCGTGGGGCAGGGCGACGCCCTCTTCAAAGCCGGTATTGTCCAGCTCTTCGCGGGCCCACAGGTCCTTGATGAACTGCTGCTCGTCGCTGACCTTGCCTTGCGCCGCGAGCAGGCGGGTCATCTCGGTGAAGACCTCCTCCTTGCCCGTGGCCTTTAAATCGAGCGCGATCAGCTGCTCGTTGATAAGGGTGGTGATCATGGCGTTCTCCCTACTCCCTTGATGGAGCCTGTTGGCATCGCTTCCCGGGTTTAGTTGACCACGATAGGTTCTACCCCGGGACATGCAGACAAATTTGACCCTCCTATTATGGTGGGGGCACGCCATTCCCCCTATGGGACAAAACTGCGAAATACTGGATTTTTGTGCGCTATAGACTTGAGTGTGACCCCGATCTCACAGCAGACCAGCTGATTAAATAGGTCTAAACTGAATCGATGAATGAATTTTTATAGTTAAAAATCAATCGATTAAAGATATTTCTGCCGATATTTATCATCCATTGAGCTAGTCCTCACCTGAGCGAGGGGAGCTGCATTCCTGTAAATTTGTGAGGTACGAAGAGGCTTCTAGATGTGAGCCAACGCACGTAAATGGCGGTCATGGGGAGGTTGAGAGGAGAAGCAAGCGAGGGGAAAGGTGGAGAAAAGTCGTTAGCCATCGGGTGGCAGCCATTATGGATGGTGGCTGGAGGTGGATTAAAAGTAGGTCGGCGGTTCACCAACATAGCGCGGCCGCCTATGAGAGAAATACATGCAATCACCCCCCGGAATGCGCCTATACCCCAGCCTCTCGTAGTAGTGATGACCGATATCCGCATGCAGAAAAGTAGCGACAGTATTTGGAGCGTTCAGGAGCATTTCTGTCACGCCGCGCAGCAGCTGGGAGCCAAACCCCTTTCCTCTCATCGCGGGATCCGTTGCCAGGGAGCCGATACCAAAACAACCCTGGCCGAGGCCAAATAGGTCGCTATAGACGATAAGGGAAGAGACCGGCTTTTCATCGACAACCAATACATACCAAACACCGGACTGGTATTTCTTGCTGCTTTGACAACCAGCAAGATATTCATCTCGGGACAGACCCTCACCCCAAACATCGAAGCCCATAAGATAGATGATATCCAGTTCATGTCTGCAGGCTGTTCTTATCTGCATCTTATATTCACCTATCTCATGTATATAAAAGTTGAGGCTCTGTATGGAGATGATATTCACCTGTAGTGGTCTAATCATCCCGGACACCATTTTAGGTGGTACAGTCGCCACCATGACTTGAGGTGTTCAATGACAAGATTACGTCGCTCATTTACTGCTGAATTCAAACTC
>NZ_JBGLRL010000026.1:0-41551 GCF_041402505.1 Aeromonas sp. S2(2024) | reverse complement strand
GTTCGATGCTGTGAGTGCCCACACAGATTGCTTGATTCAAATTGTTAAAGAGCGTCACGCTTATCGCGCTGAGGAGGCGCATCTTACGCTCCTCACTTCGAAAGTCAAGCGATTGTTTTCGCTTTTCTTTCGGCGCCTGCTTCACAAGGAAGCTGGCTCATCAGTTTGGCGTGTTCCGCCGTGCTGGTAGGGGCGCATTATAGGGAGCCGCGCCGGGATGACAAGGGCTTTTTTACCTTAACCGTTTGTTCGCTCAGTTCTACAGCAAGTCGTTCTCTTTTCAGCCATTCCGATTCCTAAATCGGCATTGACTGGATTTAAATTGAGTATTTGAAAAGCCACTTTATAATTGGCTTTTCAAATACTCAATTAAGGTCGCTGTCATGCACCAGATCCTCGATAGCCACAAGGAAGAGCAGATAGTCCCGCTGTTCCGTCTGGGGTTTCGTCCCTTCTTCCTGCTTGGAGCTCTGTTTTCCTGCCTAGCCATGTTGGGCTGGCTGGGGCAGCTTAACGGCTGGTTCGCTCTGCCCGGTATTGGCAATCCCATCTGGTGGCACGCTCATGAGATGTTGTTCGGCTTTGGCGCCGCCATCGTCGCGGGGTTTCTGTTGACTGCTGTCCAGAACTGGACGGCTCATCCCGGCGTTCGCAGCTGGCCATTAGCGTTGGTCGTGGGATTGTGGGCGCTGCCAAGGTGCCTGCTACCCTGGCTGGGAGAAGACAATATCATTCTGATGGCGTTGGATCTGGCTTGGCTACCGCTCTGTGCCTGGTTCCTCGCCAAGCCCATCATCATGACACGCCAATGGCGCAACCTCTTCTTTGTCCCCTTGCTCCTCATACTGACGCTGCTCAATGGCGCCACTTGGTTATGGCGAGATGACTGGAACACAGTGGAACATCTGCTGATCACGACGGTACTGCTGTTCACTACCCTGATTGCCGTGATGGGTGGACGGGTCATTCCCTTCTTTACAGCCAGAGGCACGGGTCAGGAGAAGGCACCTCCCCGCCCCTGGTTGGAGCGCGGGGCATTGGCCTCTCTCTGGCTGATCCTGCTGCTCTGGCTACTTCTGCCCGGCTCATGGGCCAACTCTTTATATACGATGCCTCTATATATAGTGGCGGCTGGCTTGCACCTGTGCAGGCAACTGCGCTGGCAACCCGGTGACACCCTGGTACACCCCCTGCTATGGTCGCTGCACCTGGCTTACCTGTTTATTCCCCTTGGTCTGCTCGCCCTCACGGCTCAGGCTGCTGGGCTGCCCCTCAGCTTGTCGCTGGCCAGTCACCTGCTCAGTGCTGGCTGCATGGGCACCATGATCCTCGGAATGATTGCCAGAGTGTCGCTCGGTCACAGCGGCAGAGCCCTGCACGTAGGGCGCAGGATCACCATGGCATTCGCTCTGGTGATCGTCTCTGCGCTCGTGCGGGTCTTGATCCCTCTGTATTGGCCTACCTTGACGCTGACGGGATGGAACCTGAGCGGCTGGAGCTGGATAGCGGCCTATGGTCTGTTTGTCTGGGTTTACACCCCCATCCTGACCCGCCCCAGAGTGGACGGTCGTCCTGGCTAGCCATCAGGCACGAGTGGCGGGATAGTGGATCAAATTGTGAAAAACGGCCGGGGCTATTCCCAAATTGCGGTAACCATGGGGGCGGTCGGCGACGAAGCGAACGGCTTCCCCCTGCTCCAGTGAACGCCACTGCCCATCGACCAGCACCTCCATTACCCCGCTGATGACGATGACATGCTCGGTCACCCCGGTCTCATGGGGTTCCGATTCCCGCTGATAGCCAGGTAGCAGGGTCAATTCAAACAACTCGAAACCGAAGCGGCCTTCATAGGGAAACAGCGGCGCCACCTGCATGCCTTCGCCCGCCGGTTGCTGGCGAATGTCATCGGCGGTGCGATAGAGCGTCTCCCCCGCCACTGCCGGGGTCGGCTCGATAAAGCTGGAAAAGGAGACCCGAAACCCGGTGGCGATCTTCCACAGAGTCGCCACCGTCGGGCTGGATTCCCCCCGCTCGATCTGCCCCAGCATGGCCTTGCTCACCCCGGTCTCACGGGCAGCCACATCCAGACTCCACCCCAGTTCGCTGCGCAGCCCTTTCAATCGCTGAGCCAGATGTCGATTCATCTCCTGCATACGCCCTCTCCCGAATGCGGTATGTCACCTTGTGCGCTATAGCGCACAAGGTTATAGTCAAAGTCATATTGTACGTAATAACGCACAAGCTATCGACATACACAAGGAAGTCACCATGCCCTTTGCTTTCCCCCATCTGGTCGCAGGCCTTATCGCCGTTCTGGTTGGCTATACCAGTTCGGTTGTGCTGATCATTCAGGCGGCCACCGCCGCTGGTGCCGATGCCGCCCAGGTATCCTCCTGGCTATGGACGTTGGGTATTGGCATGGGAGTGAGCTGCATCGGCCTCTCCCTTTATTACCGCATACCCGTGCTGACCGCCTGGTCTACCCCCGGGGCCGCCCTGCTCATCACCAGCCTGGGCAATTTCAGCCTGTCGGAAGCCATCGGTGCCTTCATCGCCTCCTCCTTGCTGATCACCCTGTGTGGCATCAGCGGCTGGTTCGACAGGCTGATGCGCCACATTCCAGCGCCCCTGGCCGCCGCCATGCTGGCCGGTGTGCTGCTCAGATTCGGGCTGGATCTATTCAAAGTCGCCCCACAGGATCCCCTGCTGCTTGGCGCCTCGCTGCTAGCGTTCTTGCTTGGGCGCCACCTCTGGCCCCGCTACACCATGGTGCTGGTCCTGGGTGCCGGCATGCTGCTCTGCACCCTGAGGGGCGAGCTGCAGCTTGCCGAGGTCCACTGGCAACTCTCCAGTCCGGTATGGATCTCGCCAACCTTCTCCATCAACGCCTTGCTGGGGATAGCGCTGCCGCTTTTCCTCGTCACCATGACGTCGCAAAACATGCCCGGCATTACTATCCTGCGTGCCCATGGTTATCAACCGGCAACCTCTTCCCTGATCGGTTGGACCGGTCTTACCGGCCTGCTGCTGGCCCCATTTGGTGGTTACGCCTTCAACCTGGCCGCCATCACGGCCGCCATCTGCATGGGCAAGGAGGTGGATCCCGACACGGCTCGCCGCTGGCCTGCCGCCGTGTGGGCGGGCTGCTTCTACCTGCTGACCGGTTGCTTCGGAGCGACTGTGGTCGCCTTGTTCAGCGCCTTTCCCACCGCTCTGGTGACCTGCGTGGCCGGGCTGGCACTGCTCGGCACCATAGGCAGCAGCCTGCACGCGGCACTGCAGCAGGATGAAGAGCGGGAAGCCGTGCTGCTCACCTTCCTCATCACGGCCTCGGGGATCAGCCTGCTCGGTGTCGGCTCTGCCTGCTGGGGATTGCTGGTCGGCGTGGCGCTGCATCAAGTCAACCGCCTCCGCGCCTGACCTGACCATCTGGGGAGACTCCAGTGAGACGCTGCACACAATTCGGCAAAGGTGGTTCACAGGCGAACCCCATTCCCGTTTAGTGAGAAGGAGGCGCAGATTCTTCCCGATACGCGCCGCTGTCAGACTCAATACTGGAGAAGAAGAATGAGGAATCAGGCTGTCATTTTATTGCTGACCCTGTTGGGTACCGCCAGTGCCCATGCCGCCGACACGGACAGGGAGCTGGCACGCCAGCTCGCATTGCAACAGAAGAACCTGCTACCCCTGCTCGCCCATCAGGAGTACCAGAGCCCGCTGCCAAACCTGCTGCAAAAGGCGAGTCCACGCCTCAAGCGGCAGGCCAGCGATGCCAACCAGGCCGCCATCAGCCGGCAAGGGCTGGACGGCGAGATCAAGCAGCTGATGCAACTGCGACTGGCCAACCCGGAGCAGGCTGCCGCACTGCAACAAGGAGTCGACCCCCTGGTTGCCTACGTGCCGAGCGGAGATGAGAAGAGCTGGAGTGCCATCGAAGCCTTCGACAGCGCCGGCAACCCGGTCTACCTCGATGTAAACCAGCCACCGGCACGACCGGTACTGGTAGTGGAGGCCGATCCCGTCAAGGCCAAGAATGCCGGCTTGAAGGTGATGCGCAAGGCGCTGGCTGCCGCCGACATGCAGGTGGCCCCCCGTGTCGGCGGCAACACGGCCCCCCTCAAGACCAGCATCCTCAAGAAGATCAGGCTCAGCGATGATCAGGAACCCTGGTTGCTCGGCGCCGCCGAGGTCTACGCCGTCGTGGCCGGGGTCAATCCCGGTCGGGACGAACCCGTGGTGGACATAGTCGACATGCCCTATCTCGACCATGACAACACCGACTACACCCCGAACCAGATCCTGGTGTACTGGGATCGCTATCGCTGGGGCGCCGTCGACCTCGTCATGATGGAGCAGGATGACAACGTCAACTACAAGGAGCTGAGCGCCCTGCTGATCGAGGCCCTCAAGCTCGGCTTCACCGCAGGCGGCGTGCCGGAAGCCCTGCCCTTCCTCGACCTAGGCGGTCGCATCGTCAAGGCGCTGCCCGACTCCTGGATGACCAACAACGACGACTATCTCGATACCTTCTACACCCTGGAGCAGGACCAGAGCTACCACCAGTATCCCGGTGCCGCCGGCAATGCGGTCATCACGCTGGAGCCCAAGGAGATCCAGCCGACCAGACCCTGAACATCACTCAAGGCAAAAAGCCAATGAGGCGACTCATTGGCTTTTCTCGTTTCGGTCTCAAGGGGCTCAAGGCCGGTTGAAATGATGCAGACCTACTTCAGGGCCGGCACCCACTTGTTGTCAGGGGTGGGTGAAGCAGGGCAGGGAGCGGCTGAATCTGTGCTCGAACACCAGAGAGGTCTCGAGGTGTACCACCTCTTCCCGGGAGGTGAAGTGATCGAACACGAAATTGCGCAGGTGCTCGGTGTCGGCGACGCAGAGGTGCACCAGGAAATCATCCTTGCCACCCATGTGAAACAGGCTGATCACCTCGGGCAACGCCAGGATGGCATCGCGAAACGCATCTATGATTTGCCGGCTGTGACGCGCCAGCTGCAGGGAGACCATGGCCTGGATATGGCCGCCCAGGGCCTGATAATCCACCTCGCAGTGAGCGCCCTTCAGCACCCCGTCCTGTTGCAGCTTGCGCACCCGCTCCAGACAGGTGGAGGGAGCCACCCCGACCAGGGCCGCCAAATCCTTGTTGGTCATGCCCGCATCGCGAAACAGATGGGCCAGGATGTCCAAGTCCAGTTGATCCAGGTTTCTCATCTCTACTCCTTCCATCGCTCAATTTTTTTAGACTCTGCCCGTAAACCGGGCCGAACACAACGCAGATTGACATCGTCCCCAGCGCCTCTATGCTGTGCCGCACTCAAACAGGGGGCCAACAAGTTCGTTTGACACCCGCTCAGCACCGACAAGGATCCTCATGCTCAGTGCCCACCCCTTCTGGAGCCTGGAGGTCCCGCGCCTCGACGGCCAGCTGTTGCTCACTCCCTGCCCCGGCAACCAGCAGGTTGCCCTGCCGCTCGCCCTGGCTCAGTTGCAACTGGCCGGTGCCGGCGGTGTGCTCACGCTGATGACGAAGGATGAGCTGGCCGCACGCGGTGCAGGCTCTCTCGGCTCACAGGTCAAGGCCAGGGGCATGGCCTGGTTCCACCTGCCCATAGCGGACGATGAGGCCCCCAATGAAGCCTTCGAGCAAGCCTGGCTCCCCGTGCTGCCGCAACTGATCTCCCTGCTGCGCGAGGGCAGGCACCTGGCCATTCACTGTCACGGAGGGAGCGGCCGCACCGGGCTGGTGGCGGCCCTGCTGCTGATGGCCCAGGGCCAGCCCCAGCTGGAGGCCATGGCCATCATCCGGGCCCGGCGGCCCGGCGCTTTCACCCTGGCCTGCCACCGTCACTGGCTCGACACCCGGGGACGACGACTGGCCGGGGCCGACTGAAGGAAGCCCTGACCCTTGAGCTGCTGACAAGTGAGCACCTTGCCGATCTCCTCCGACCATAGCCGGTGAGCCGGCCCTACATCTAGCCCTTGGGCTGCTCGTAAGTGAACACCTTGCCGATGTCCTCCAGCCGATAGCTGGTGAGCTGATAGACGTAGTAGTTGAGCCAGTTGGAAAACAGCAGGTGACCGTGACTGCGCCAGGTGGCACGCGGCGTCTGATCGGGATTGTCGCCCGGGTAGTAGTTGACCGGGATGACGGGGGTGAGGCCCGCCGCCAGATCCCGCCGGTACTCCCCGTCCAGGGTCAGTGCATCGTATTCGGGGTGGCCGGTGACAAACACCTGGCGGCAATCCTTGGTCGCCGCCAGATAGACACCGGCCTCCTCGGACTCGGCGAAGATCTGCAGATCGGTATGGGCGCGGATAAGATCCCCATCAAAGGCCGCATAGCGGGAGTGGGGCGCAACGAATTCATCATCGAAGCCACGCAGCAGCGGCTCGTGCTCATCAAGGCGGTGGTGGCGATAGACCCCGGACAGCTTCTCGCCGTGGGTCTGCTTCTCCATGCCGTAGAGCGCCTTGAGCGCCGCCTGCACCGCCCAGCACAGGAACAGGGTGGAGGTCACATGCTGATGGGACCACTCGATGATCTCGACGATGCGCGGCCAATAAACCACCTCCTCGAACTCCACCAGCCCGAGCGGCGCCCCCGTGATGATCATGCCGTCGTAGTTGTTGCCACGGACCTGCTCGAAATCGTGATAGAAGTTCTCGAGGTGTGCCTGGGGCGTGTTCTTCGACTCCCGATCGTCGATGCGCAGCAGATCCACGTCCACCTGCAAGGGCGAATTGGAGAGCATCCGCATCAGCTGGATCTCGGTCTCTATCTTCTTGGGCATCAGGTTGAGGATGAGCACCCGCAGCGGACGGATGTTCTGGGTGACGGCCCGGGATTCCGTCATCACGAAGATGTTCTCCTGCCCCAGCACTTCGGCGGCGGGCAACTGGTCCGGGATCTTGATCGGCATGCTGACTCCCTGTACTGCATCGGTAAATATGTCTGGACATCTAGAAGCCTATAATAAAGCACTCATCCTGTCATCAGATACCTTTTGTATTCACCCCTGCCTTTGACTAGCATACGGCTCTGTGTGTCTCTCGTGCCCAACCCCATGACAGGAATCAAGATCTCGGTAGACCGGCTGCAAGTCGGCAATTATGTCTCCCTGCCACTAGGGTGGCGTGAGCACCCCTTCCTGTTCTCCAGCTTCAAACTCAAGAGTGAAGAGGAGATAGAGCTCATCCGCCGGCTCGGCCTCAAGCTGGTGACCATCATTCCCGACAAGAGCGACGCCCCCCCCAAGCCCCTCGATCAGGTGCAACCCGCACCGGATGGTTCGGACGATCTGGTCGGCCGCCAGCAGGAGATGCAGCAGGAGAAGACCAGACGCATCGAGCAGTTGCAGCGCTATCGCCGGGATCTGCAACAGTGCGAGAAGCATTTTCAGCAGTCCCTGGCCCAGGTGCGCAACCTGATGGGCAAGATCCAGTCCCGTCCCCTCAATGCCATCAATGAGGCCCAGGAGCTGATCAACGCCATGACGGAGCAGTTGCTGTCGGTAGACGAGATGGTGCTGCACCTGGTCTCCGACAGCGCGGACGGCAATAACCTCCAGTTCCACTCCCTCAACGTCAGCGTGCTCAGCATGCTGCTGGCCAGAGAATGCAAGTTGCCGGCCGAGGCGATCCGTCAGGTCGGCATGGGAGCCCTGTTCCACGACATCGGCAAGCTGAAGATCCCGAGCCAGATCCTGCGCAAGACAGGCCCTCTGACCAAACCCGAGCAGAACCTGATGGCCCAGCATCCGCGCTACGGCCTGGAGCTGCTGAGCCTGACCAGTGGCTTCCCCGAGCCGGCGAAGCGCATCGTGCAGTACCATCACGAGTACCTTGACGGCAGCGGGCCACAGGGGCTCAGGGGGGATCAGCTCGACCCGCTGACCCAGATAGTGTCCCTCATCAACGAGTACGACAACCTCTGCCACCTGCAGGCCAAGGTGCCCTATTCCGCCCTCGGCAACCTCTACAAGCAGCGCAAGGCTCAGTTCAACGCCGACCACCTCGGCATGCTGATCCGGCTGATGGGCATCTATCCCCCCGGCAGCGTGGTACAGCTCTCCAACGGCCAGGTCGGGCTGGTGATGTCGGTCAACGCCTCCCGCCTGCTCTACCCCGCCGTGCTGGTGTACGACCCCCGCATCCCGCGCCAGGAGGCGGCCATCATAGATCTCGAGCAGGCCGAGCTGACGATTGCCAAGGTGATCCACCCCAAGCGACTGCCGCCGGCGGTGTTCGAGTACCTCAACCCGCGCACCCGGATCAGCTACTACTTCGAGCACAACAAACCCTGATCGGGGTTCACCACCCAAGGAGCCTGCATGCGTATCGAGATCATCAGCACGGGGGACGAGATAGTGACCGGCTTGGTGGTGGACACCAACGCCGCCTGGCTCAGCGCCCTGCTGCTGGAGCAAGGCTGGCAGGTGCGTCGCCGCCTGACCGTGGGGGACAACCTCGCCGATCTGAAGGCCGCCTTGCAGGAGAGTGCCAGCCGGGCCGAGGTGGTGCTGGTGTGCGGGGGGCTCGGCCCCACCGCGGATGATCTCACCGCCCAGGCTGCGGCCGAGGCCTTTGGCCAGCCCCTGACCCTGTTCCCCGACTGGCTCGCCACCATGGCCGAGCGCTACGCCAGCCGGGGCCGCACCATGGCCCAGAGCAATACCAAGCAGGCCTGGCTGCCCCGGGACTGCGAGATCCTAGACAACCCGGTAGGCACCGCCTGCGGCTTCGTGGTCAACCACCCGGCCAGCCACGGCCAGAGCCGGCTCTTCTTCACTCCGGGCGTGCCGTTCGAGTTCAAGCAGATGGTGCGCGAGCAGATTTTGCCCCGCCTCAAGGCGCTGGCGGGGGAAGAGACGGACACCGAGCTGCGCCGCTTCTACACCTTCGGCATCTCGGAATCCGCCCTCTCGGACAAGCTGGATGCGGCGCCCTGGCCTGCGGGCATCGAGCTCGGCTACCGCTCCTCCATGCCCCTCATCGAGCTGAAACTCATCGGCCACGGCGCCAGCGCCGCCGACATGGATGCTGCCGAGGCACGCCTGCTCGGGGAGATAACCCCCTGGCTGGTAGGACAGGGCAACGAGGAGCCGGCGCAGCAGATCCTGTCCCTGCTGGGGGCAAGGCCGCTGTACCTGCAAGAAGGGGAGAGCCGGGGTGCCCTGCTGGCCATGTGCCACCCGCATCCGGGGCTGGAGGCCAGCTTCAGCCATAGCCTCCCCTGCGAGCTCGACCATCTGACATGCAGCGGACGGGAGCCCAGCCTGACCATAGGCAGTGCGGGCCCCGACGGCGTGCCGCTGCTGCTGTGCGCAGACGGGCAGCGAATCGGCCAGCGGGTGAAGCTAAATCACCCGGATCCCGAGAGCGCCCGCCGGATCCTCGCCTTCGCCGCCCTCGACATGCTGCGCCGCCACCTGCAGGGGCTGCCGGTGCTCGCCGACTACCTCACCCTGACCAGAACCGCCAGCCGCATCGACTGATACCGGGCTAGAAGGCGCCTAAGCCCCCATTCCCATGCACCCAGTACCCGGCAAGCGCCAGGGTCAGCAGGCAGAAGGCCTTCTCATAGCCCCCGCCGCTCTTGAGGGGCAGGCCGGGCAACCGAAAGCGCCGTCGCCAGGGCCAGAGCAGGGGAATGCCCATGGGAGTGAGCCAGTCCCCGAGCAAGTGGCTGAGGTAGCCGACGATGAGGGCGTCCTTCATCACGCCGGACAGCGGGCCGGATACCTGAAACTGCGCCAGCCCCCATATCCCCAGACCGACCGCCAGCAGGCTGTGGGTGAAGCCGCGATGGCCGAACAGGCGGGAGAGGGGCCCCGAGATCCAGGGCAGCTGCCGACCGAGCAGGGACTGGGGGTGATCGAGGTCTGGCAGCAGCGCGCTGGCCAGGGCCATGGGCACTATGTGCCACAGGCTGCCTTCGGCCAGAGCCGGAGTGAGTTCGACCTTGTGGGCAAGCAGGGCGCAGGTGACGGAAAACAGCAGGTGGCCTTGGGCGGTCATGGGGCTCGTTCGGTTGGACAAGAGGGCAGTATGATCGGTAGCGACCCGCATCAGCGCCTCGGGACGGCGGCAGATTAAAATCCCTTGAACCGCCTCTGGCAAGGTGAATCGTATCGCCACCCTGAACCTGATACCCATCGGGGTCCGCTTTCGGTGAAATAGTCAGCAGATACCGCCAAACACACCTCATTTGACACCAAACAAGTCATCACGGCACCGTCACCCGCCGTCAGACACAATTTCCCCAACCCGGCTCACCCATTTGCACTCGGCTCGTTGACCCGGAAGAAGAAATGCCAGAATACTGCGGTTCTGGGCCGCCCTGATGACATTGGCTTTTGGCAAGGATCCCGCCCCCGGCCACAGGGAGGTTGGCCGGATCGGGACAACGAAGGAGGATCCCGGTGTTAAGCAAAGAGTGGTTTCAGCTGTCGGCAGACATGACCTATGTCTGTCTGCGCATTACCCCGGGTCTCACCGAGCCCGTTCAGGAGCACCATGTCCTGGCCCTGTTGCGGCTCTCCAACTGCCGACGCTATCAACCCCTCGGCGAGGGGATCCGGCAGGCCGTCACCCTGCTCAACACCCTGCTGACCCAGCCTGATGCCCCCTCTCACCCGCCCGTGCCCATCGCCCAGCGGCAGGATGCCCGGCTGCTGATCCTGATCGACAAGGATCAGATGAGCGCCAGCGCCCAGATCACCGCCGACTGGGGCGGCAGTTCCCTCACCCTGGCGCAGTTGCAGGAGGCCGTGGCGGCGAGCCCGGTCAAGCAGGGAGTGAGCGAGCAGCTGCTCGCCGCCGCCATCAAGGCCGCCAGCGAGGCCGCCCCCGGCACCCGGCTCAACCCCGTCATCGCCCTGGGCAAGGCGGCCAGACACGGCCTGGATACCCGCCTGGAGCGACTGGTGGAGACCGCAGCCGAGCGGATCCTGAAACCCCAGGAACTGGACCATGGCAGGGTAGACATGCGCGATCTCGGCACCTTGCTCACCGTCAAGGCAGGCGCCCCCCTGATGCGGCGCCACCCGGCCACCCAGGGCATAGATGGCTTCACCGTGACGGGCCAGGTGCTGGCGGCCCGCTCCGGCAAGGAGAGCGCCATGACGGCGGGAGAAGGCACCTGCTTTTCCCCCGAGGATCCGGACCTACTGCTGGCGACCCGCGCCGGGCTACCGTGCCAGGAGCGGGCCGGCATGAGGGTGGACGAGGTGCTGAGCGTCAAACAGGTCGATATCCGCCACGGTCACGTCGAGTTCGAGGGTTCCCTGCTGGTGACCGGGGATGTCATGCCCGGCATGCGGATCAAGACCAGTGGCGATGTGGTGATAGGGGGCTTCGTCGAAGGGGGCTATATCGAATCCGGCGGCACCATCACGGTGCGCAACGGCATCATAGGGCGCAAGCTGGAGGGGGACGAATACCTCTGCCACCTCTGCGCCGGGGGCGAGATCCACGCCAGCTATGCCCAGTACGCCAGGCTGGAAGCAGACGGCGACATCCATATCCAGAGCCAGCTCAGCCACAGCTATTGCCGCAGCGGCCAGGATCTCAAGGTCGGGGACAGCGCCATGCGCAAGGGGCACCTGATCGGCGGCGTCAACATCGCCAACCGGCTCATCATGGCACCGGTGCTCGGGGCCTCGGCGGCGAACCGGACCCGGCTGCAGATCCTCGGCGGCTACTTCAGCCACAAGGAGCAGGAGCAGGCCCTGCGCCAGCGCAAGCAGGCCTGCCGGGAGCAGATCGACAAGCTGCAGGATCTCATCCTGCGGCTGCTGCAACTGCCCCGTGACAAGCGCAATCCCGAGACCCTGCAGAAGATCAAGGCGCTGCGCACCCGCCAGCTGGATGAGAGCAAGTCCCTCGACGAGCAGCTTGCCGAGGCGCAGCAAGCGCTGCAGGCGCTGATGGCCAACATGGAGATCATCGCCACCCAGCGCCTCTTCCCCGGTGTCGAGGTGGAGATGGCCCACTACCACAGCCGGGTCGACATCGAGCACGGCCCCATCCACTTCGCCATCCGGGAAGACCAGTTGCAACTGACCCCTTACGAGGGCCAGCACTGAAAGGCGTCAGTCAGAGTCAGCACCGCCCATGCAACCCTTCAACTCGTGATCCCGGCGGCGATTTTCGCTACACTCGGCCTCCCCTTGGCCCCATAGGGCGGGCCGGCCAGACTCAGGTAGTGAGAAGATGTACAAGCTGATCGCATTGGATATGGATGGCACCCTGCTGAACCCGCACGGTCAAATAACCCCCCGCACCCATGCCGCCATCGCGGCCGCCCGCACCCAGGGCGTCACCGTGGTACTGACCTCGGGCCGCCCGCTGGAGGGCATGACAACCTATCTGGCCGAACTCGGCCTCACCGGTCAGGATGACTACGTCATCTGCTACAACGGCGCCCTGGTGCAACAGGTCGCGGATCAACGCATCCTGCGCAGCCAGCTGCTAACCGGCAGCGATGCCAGCGCCATCGCCCATCTGGCCTTTGAGCTGGGGGTCAACGTCCACGGCTTCTCCGTCCGCCAGGGCCTCATCAGCCCTAGAGTCAGCACCTACACCGAGCACGAGTCCCGACTGATCAAGATGCCGATCAACCTGGTGGACTTCGCCACCCTGCCCGCCGACGAGCAGATCATGAAGGTGATGATGATAGACCCCGAGCCCCAGCTCTCCCGCGCCATCGCCCAGCTGCCCGCAGAACTCTATGAACGCTACACAGTGGTGCGCAGCTCCCCCTACTTCCTCGAGTTCATGAACAAGCGAAGCAACAAGGGCACCGGCGTGGCCGCCCTGGCCGAGCACCTGGGCCTGGACGCCTCCCAGGTCATCGCGGTGGGTGATGCGGGCAACGACCGCCACATGATCGAATATGCCGGACTCGGGGTCGCCATGGGCAACGCCACCGACGAGATCAAGGCGTTGGCACAGCACACCACAGCCCGCAACGACGAGGACGGCGTGGCCAGGGTGATTGAGCAGTTCATCCTCAATGCCTGAATCGACGAGGGGCCTGCGGGCCCCTTCTGCTATCCGGCCATCAGGGTCGAATGTTTAATATATCCACCACGCCTTTCTCCCAGAAGCCCACCAACTGCGGCTAAAGCCCCTTATAAAGGGACTCAAGCTGGCTTTTCCATCATCAAAATTAACATTGCGGCATCATTTCGTTTGACATATTGAACGGCCTTGGCAGACTGGGATCGGGATCCAGGCTGTCATCGCCCAGGCTGACCGACGATTCTGGCACTGCAGCATGACCCTGATCCCATGACCATGCCTTGAGGCATGCCCTTGCGAGCGTGAGGCGGCAAGGGCCTTCCCAAGGCGCAGGATGAGACCGCCAAGGATAGCCAAGGTGACCTATGCCCAACCCCAGTTCCCGTTCCAAACCCGTCGTGCTGATGACCATGGGGGCCCAGGCCCGCAGCGGCCATGCCTACCAGGTCATGACCCACAAATACATCACCCCCCTGGTGGAGATTAGCGGCTGCGTGCCCCTGCTGGTGCCGACCTGCTGCGGGACAGCTGATCTGGAGCAGTATCTGGATCTCGCCGATGGGGTCTACCTGAGCGGGGCCGGATCCAACATAGATCCCGCCCTCTACGGCCAGGAGAACCTGACCCCGGAGAAGGCCCAGGACAGAGACAGGGATCTGTTCGACATAGCTCTGGTGCGCGCCGCCATCGATCGGGGACTGCCCCTGCTCGGCATCTGCCGCGGCATGCAGGAGATCAACGTGGCGCTCGGCGGGGACATTCATCAGAAGGTCTATTGCGAGCCCGGCTATGCGGATCACAGGGAGGATGCGGACGATCCGGTAGAAGAGCAATATGGCCACAGCCACCAGGTGAGCCTGGTGCCCGGCAGCTGGTTTGCCGACCTGATGGGGGAGGCGCAGATCCCGGTCAACTCCCTGCACGGCCAGGGGATCAAGCGGCTTGGCAAGGGGCTGGCGCCGCTGGCCCATGCCGAGGATGGCTTGATAGAGGCCATTCATGCCCCCGGATTGCCCCAGTTCACCCTGGCGGTGCAGTGGCACCCGGAGTGGAAGGCGAAAGAGAACCCCCACTCCATCAAGCTGTTTCGCGCCTTCGGCGACGCCTGTCGCCAATATCGGCAGCGGGCGGGCTAGTCGCCGAACCCCTTGCCCTTCAACTTGGGCAGGGCCCCGCGATCGGGGCGCAGGGTACGGCAGACATCCAGCCCCTTGAGGCCCCGCTGGACATGGTCAGGAGCCTGCCCGAGCACCATGCCGTTGCCGCGATAGAGCCGGGCCTCTTCCAGCTCGAACAGCTCGCCGCCGATCAACAGCTGTTCACGGCCATCGACCACCTTGCCCCGCTTCAGGGGCAGGGTCATGTCCACCAGGATCTCGCCGGTGGCGCACCCCTCACGCCAGCGGGCCTCATCCGAGAAAGGCGAAATGGCGATATCTCGCCAGGATCCATCCCGAAACTCCATCCGGTAGTGGTCGCGAAACAGATCGCAGCCCGCCAGCACCATGGGGATGGCCAACCAGATGACACTCTTCATTCCACTCACGCCCTGCACTCCCTTGTCAGTCCGCGCCAAGGATAAATAAATGGCCTCGCCTGTGCACCTCTTTCTCTGCCGCTCGGGGTGGATCAGAGCAGCAGCCCGTCCAGCTCGTCTAGGGTGGCGAGCTCCACATCCGGCAGCAACCTCAGTGACTGCCAGGGCAGCCGGCGCTCGTTGAGCCAGGCGGCTCGAAAGCCGTGCAGCCTGGCCCCCAGCACGTCCGTCTCGGGATGATCCCCCACGTGGAGGATCTGGCCGGGGGCGAGCCCGAGGGTCTGCTGCACCTGCACGAACATGTCCGGCGCCGGCTTCATCCTGGCCCCCGCCCCTGCCTTGCAGACCAGGGTGAAGTAGTCGCTCAGCCCGGCCTGTACCAGATCCAGGTTGCCGTTGGTGATGACCGCCAGAGGGTAGCGCTCCGCCAGTCTGGTCAGCAGCCGATGGGTCGATTCGCTCACCGCGATCTTAGAGCGTTCGGCCAGAAAACCGGCGAACACCCGCTGCGCCTCCTGTTCCGCCAGGGAGGCGGCCATGCCCCCCTGCACCATGGCCTCGCGGATGCCGTGCTGGCGCGCCAGGCTGACGTCTTGGCCCAGCTCGGGCCGGGCCAGCAGCAGGTTGCGCTTGAGCTCGAGCCAGCGCGGCTTGTCCAGCATGGCAGTGGCCAGGTATTCGCTGCGCAGGTGGCTCAGCATCCACTGCTCGGCCCGCGCTATGGCGGGGCCGTTATCATAGAGGGTGTCGTCAAGATCGAACGAGATGGCGGCTACCGGCTGCCAGCGACGGTAAAAATGCATGCATTCTCCTCTGCGTCATCAACAGGAGCGCCTGGGCTCCCTGCTGTCACTCATCTTCCGGGGTGTCGGGATCCCGCTTGGCCCTGGGGTGGGCGCTGTCATACACCTTGGCCAGATGCTGGAAGTCGAGGTGGGTATAGATCTGGGTGGTGGAGAGATCGGCGTGGCCCAGCAGCTCCTGCACCGCCCGCAGGTCCCCGGAGGACTCCAGCATGTGGGTGGCGAAGCTGTGGCGCAGCTTGTGGGGATGGACATGGGCATTGAGGGCCTGCTTGTTGCCCCAGCCGTCGAGCCGCTCCTGTACCGAGCGGGCCGACAGCCGCTGCCGGCGCTTGGAGACGAACAATGCCTCCCCCTCGTCCCCCGCCAGCGCTGGCCGCACCTTGAGCCACTTGTGCAACCACTCCACCGCCATCCTGCCCATGGGCAGCACCCGCTCCCGCGACCCCTTGCCGGTAACCCTGAGCTGGCGCTCGTCGAGCTTCACGTCCGCGAGGTTGAGCCCCACCAGCTCGGCGAGGCGCAGGCCGGAGGAGTACATCAGCTCCATGATGGCGCGATCCCGCACCGCCAGCGGATCCTGCTCGTCGGTGATGTTGAGCAGCTGGTACATCTCGTCCACGTCGAGGTTTTTGGGCAGCGGCCGCCCCTGCTTGGGGGTGACGATGCCCCGGGCCGGGTTGGCAGGGAGCCGCCCCTGGCGCACCTGCCAGTCGCAGAAGCTGCGCAGGGCGGATACCTTGGTGGCGAGCGATCGGGGGGCCAGACCGGCCTTGTGCATCCGGGTCACCAGACTGCGCACCTGGCTCGCCTCGAGCCGGGCCCAGTCATCGACCCCCAGCCTGACCAGCTCGGCGGCCATCGCCTCCAGATGGGCCTGATAGTTGCTGCGGGTGTGGGGGCTGAGCTGGCGCTCGACCCTCAGGTATTCGATAAAGGCCGTGAGCTCCCCCGCCAGGGCGGGGGGCAGAGGGTCGGCGGCAGGAAGGGGGGCCTTAGCCACGAACCAGCTCGGGCAGACGCATCTGCAGCAGACGGCCCAGCTGACCCAGCAGCAGGGTGTCGTTGTGGGGGGTGAAGTGGCTGGGGTCCGAGCTTGCGAAAGCCAGCACGCCGAGATCCCCGAGCCGCATCAGGGCCACTGAGTTGACCAGCACGTCGCTGCCAAACAGTGCCTGCTTCTCGCTCTGGTTGAGCCGCCCGAAGTAGTAATCCGTCCCGGGCAGTCGTTGGCCCAGCAACTGGTCGAGCTGTTTGCCGTCCGCCAGGAAGCGCTGCTCCGGGCCAGTCAGCTGGAATTTCTTCGGGCTGAGCCAAAGGCGCAGGCCGGTCAGCCGCAACCGCTGCACGAACGCCTTGCCCATCACGGCGCTCAGCTCGAACAGGGTCTGACAGCCATACAACTCGCCATAGAGATCCGCATAGACCCGGAAGATCCGCTCGTTCTCGCTGGCGATCCCCATCAACTCGGTGATCTCCTGCTCCAGCTGCTCGATGCGCTCGCGCTGTCTGTCCAGCTGGCGCTCCACCAGGGAGATGGTGCCCTTGTGCTCATGGGGAATGCGGATCCGGTCCAGCATGGCCCCGTGGCGCTGGAAAAACTCGGGGTAACGGGCCAGGTACTCCAGCACTGTGGCTTCGTCCAACAGTGACTCCTGCCGTTTGAGTTCGCTCATAACTTGGTTGATCCATCCGAAAAAGGGGCACAGGGCCCCGACATTACCGTTTGGCTGCGCGGAGGAGGTCCCCGCTCGATGCCTATAACTCTATCTGGCCGTCGAACACGTGCTCGGCCGGGCCCGTCATATGCTCGACTGGCCCGCTCACTGGCTTACAGCTCTATCTGGCCATCAAAGACATGCTCGGCCGGGCCCGTCATGTAGACCGGCTGACCCGGCCCCTTCCAGGCGATGGTCAGCTTGCCACCCGGCAGGGTGACGGTGACCCGCTCCCTGAGCTTGCCCTGGCTGATGCCGATCACCACGGCCGCGCAGGCGCCGGTACCGCAGGCCAGGGTCTCGCCCACCCCGCGCTCGAACACCCGCAACTTGATCTCGCTGGCGCTGACCATCTCCATGAAGCCGACGTTGACCCGCTCGGGGAAACGCTCGTGGCGCTCCATGATGGGCCCCAGGGTCTCCACCGGTGCATCGGCTACCGAGGGCACCTCGATGACGCAGTGGGGATTGCCCATGGAGACGGCACCGCACATCACGGTGTGATCCTGCGCCCGCAGCAGGTAGGTCTTTTCCGCCTTCTGGGCGCGGAACGGGATCTTGCCCGGCTCGAACTGGGGCACCCCCATGTTGACCGTGACCTGGTTCTCCCCCTCCAGTTGCAGGGTGATGCGGCCACGGGCCGTGCTGACCGCAATGCGATCCCGGTTGACCAGCCCCTTGAGGCGCACGAAGCGGGCGAAACAGCGGGCACCGTTGCCACACTGCTCCACCTCGCTGCCATCGGCATTGAAGATGCGGTAATGGAAGTCGAGCTCGGGATCATAGGGCGGCTCCACCAGCAGTAGCTGATCGAAGCCGATGCCAAAGTGGCGATCCGCCAGCTTCTTGATGACGTCGTTGCTGAAGAACACCTTCTGGGTGACGCCGTCCACCACCATGAAGTCGTTGCCCAGGCCATGCATTTTGGAAAACTCAATCAACATCTTCTTTCCCTGCGCAGTTCAGGCCGTCACGAAGGTCGTCCACAGCCCCATGGATCCTGGAAAAATCTGTCACCGTCTTGCGTTCCTGTGGCTGGCTCACGGCAGCAGGTGCTCGCCGCGCCAGAGATCGGCCAACTGTTCCCGCTCACGGATGAGATGGGCCTGGTCACCGTCCACCAGCACCTCGGCCGCACGGGGACGGGTGTTGTAGTTGGACGACATGGTGAAACCGTAGGCCCCGGCGGAACGCACCGCCAGCAGGGAGCCCTCGGCAATCGCCAGGGTACGCTCCTTGCCGAGGAAGTCACCGGTCTCGCACACCGGGCCGACCACGTCATACAGCGCCTTCTCGTGGGTCGTGCGGCTGTCCACCTCGATGATGTTCATCCAGGCGCCGTAGAGGGAGGGGCGCAGCAGATCGTTCATGCCGGCGTCGATCAGCGCGAAGTTGCGGGTCTCGCCGGGCTTCAAGAACTCGACCCGGGTCAGCAGCACGCCGGCGTTGGCGACGATGGCGCGGCCCGGCTCGAACAGCAGGGTCAGATCCCGGCCCGCCAGCTTCTGCTTGAGCGCCTCGGCGTACTCGGTCGGATGCGGCGGCTGCTCGGCGCCATAGTTGACCCCGAGACCCCCGCCCACGTCCAGGTGATGGATGTGGATGCCTTCGGCCGCCAGCTCGTCAATGAGCTTCAGCAGCTTGTCGGCCGCTTCCATAAAGGGATTGAGCTCGGTGAGCTGGGAGCCGATATGGCAATCCACCCCCTTGATCTCGATATGGGTCATGGCCGCCGCCTTGCGGTAGATGGCAGGCGCCTGCTCGATGGGGATACCGAATTTGTTCTGCTTGAGGCCGGTGGAGATATAGGGGTGAGTGCCCGCATCGATATCCGGGTTGACCCGTACCGAGACCCGCGCCTTCTTGCCCATGCTGCCAGCGACCCGGTTCAGGCGCTCCAGCTCGGCTTCCGACTCCAGGTTGAAGCAGAGGATCTCTTTCTCCAGCGCGAGGCGCATCTCGGCCTCGCTCTTGGCGACGCCGGAGAAGACCACCTTGGCCGGATCTCCCCCCGCCGCCAGCACCCGTGACAGCTCCCCGCCGGAGACGATGTCAAAGCCCGAGCCCAGGCGCGCCAGCAGGTTGAGCAGGGCCAGGTTGGAGTTGGCCTTGACCGCGTAGCAGATCAGATGGGGAATGTCGCCCGCTGCCTGATCGAAGGCGTGCCAGTGGCGCTCAAGAGTGGCGCGAGAGTAGACATACAGCGGGGTGCCGTACTGGTCGGCGAGCTGTTGCAGGGGAAGCTGCTCGGCCTGAAGCTGGCCGTCGGCATCGTAGTTAAAGTGATCCAAGGGGGCGGTTCCTTCCTAGATTATTGCGGCGCGGCCTCGGAGGCCGGTTTGGCGGTCGCAGGCGAGGCGGCTTGCGGTGTACTCTCTGTCTTGGGCTGTGCCGGTGTTTGCTCAGTGGAGACGGGCTGCTCGGCCGGTGGCATGTAGAGCGGCCCCGTCAGGCCGCAGGCGGCCAACCCGAACGACAGCGACGCGGCAAACAGGCACTTGGTGAACTGGGTAATCATAATGGTTCGCTGCGAAAAAATTTTTGGCCCTCTATAATCGCACTCACATTGTTAAAAGCAACAGGATAAACCGATGAAGGATCACGAGTATCACGCCCTGACCGACGCCTTTTTCCAGTATGTGGAAGACGTTATCGACGAGGGGTATCCGGATATCGACTGCGAGCGGGCCGGCGGTGTGCTGACCTTAAGCTTCGAGAACAAGACCAAGGTCATCATCAACAAGCAGGAGCCCCTGCACCAGATCTGGGTGGCCACCCGGGAGAACGGCTTCCACTTCGAGCTGCGCGGTGACAGCTGGATCGACAACCGCTTTGGCGACGAGCTCAAGGCTCTGCTGACCCGGGCCTGCACCACCCAGGCGGGCGAGCCCGTCCGGTTCCCATGATGGCAGAGCCCTCCATGATGGATCTGCATCCCCAGGGCGCCCGTCACGCGGTGGTCTGGCTGCACGGGCTGGGGGATTCCGGTGCAGGCCTCGCCCCGCTGGTGGAAGCGCTGGCCCTGCCCACCGACCTGCCCGTCCGCCATCTGCTGCCCGATGCGCCCGAGCGGCCCATTACCATCAACATGGGCTACAAGATGCGCGGCTGGTACGACATCAAGAGCTTCGAGGATCCGGCGGATCGCGCCGTGGAGTCCCATGTGCGCGAGTCCGCCGATCGTATCGCAGCCCTGCTGGATCAGCTGGTAGCCGAGGGCTTCGCTCCCGAGCATATCGTGCTGGCCGGCTTCTCCCAGGGCGGGGTCATCGCCTCCTTCACCGCCCTGCGCTATCAAGCAAAGCTGGCGGGCCTACTCTGCATGTCCACCTATCTGGCGGCGCCCGAGCAACTGGTCGAGGAGATGAGCGAGGCCGCCCGCGCCCTGCCCATCTGCTACATGCACGGCATCTATGACGACGTGGTGAGCCTCTCCATGGGCTGGGATGCCAAGAACCGTCTGGAAGCGGCGGGACTCAGCCCAGAGTGGCACGAGTACCCGATGCGCCACGAGATCTGCCGCCCCCAGCTCGACGAGATCCGTCGCTGGCTGCTGGCCCGCCTCGGCGCCTGATCCCGCACTGCGGATACGATAACGGCCTGCATCAGCAGGCCGTTTGCTTTCATCCCGTTGGCGATGTGCCCGGCACATCACCCGACTTCCCGGGCCGCCCCCGGATTGTCCCGCTGCGGACTCTGGCTGCGGTAGGGGATCACCTCCAGCTTGTCGCCCATCTGCACGATCTCGTAATACTGGGGCAGGTTGAAGTTGCTGAACTGGCCCGCATCGCTGAAGCGCTCGTGGCCCGAGGTGTAGAAGCGGTTAACTCCCTGCACCAACTCATCCTTGTTGCCGGCGAAGTGCTGGTAGATCTCCACCCGATTCGCCTCGTCCAGGATATAGATGTTGGTGCCCGCATCCCGGGTGTCGAAGAAGAACTGCACCAGCCCTTCGCTCGCGTAGGCATCGACAATGCCGGGCAGATGCTGGCTGTGGGTCTTGTCGAGGCGCAGCGGCAGGTGATCCAGCTTGTTGTGGGAGATGTGGCGGTAGAAGTCGATGGCGTTTTCCAGCTTCTTCACCGACACCCCGCGCCGCTCGAAGAAGATGCCGTACTTCTCTTTCCCCAGCGCCAGCGTCTTGACCAACTGCTGCTTGTCCCGGGCCAGGCGCAGTTCGATGCACTCGGCCACCAGTTGCTGGAAGCGGGTACGCACCAGGGAGCGGAAGTGCTGGCTGTAACAGAACACCTCTATCATCTCGGGGGCGGCGGCATCCTGGTGCATCTTGCCGAGTATGGTGGTGAGGGCATCCACCACCGCTTCCTCTCCCTCGAAGTGCAGGGTGCGGATCTCGCTCCAGGAGTTGCGATAGACGAGATCCACCGAACCCACCAGGCACTCCTGGTTGCGGCCGAAGGAGAAGACGTCGGCGGCATTGGCATCGAACTCGATCACCTGCCCCACCCAGTGGCTTGACGGGTCCGTCTCCAGGTTCAGGAAGATGGAGAGTTGGCGGATCTCGCACGGCCGGCTCAGCGCCAGGTTGGTGGCGCGGGGATACTTGACCGGGAAGGTGCCGGAGAGATCGCGGCAGAACTGGTGCAGATTGTCGATGTGCAGATCCGAGCCCTGATTGAACAGGTGCACCCGGGACTGGGGAGTAAGCAGGCCGTTGAAATAGGCCCAGGCCACCAGCTTGCTGATGTAGCCATTATATTCGAGCGGCGCCCGACCGATGATGTCGGCGGGCTCCAGGGAATGCTTGTAGAGATACCAGCCGGCGCGATTCAGGCGACCGTGGGGCACCTGCACCAGGCTGAGATCCGGCTCGCCGAGATCCGGCGCTATCTTGAGGTTGATCCGCTGCACCTTGCCCGGCAGGCTCTCGAAGGCGGCATAGAGCTTGCGCGACAGTATGCCGATGTCTTCCGGATTGATGGACTCGCTGATGTTGTTACGCCGGGCGAACTGGATGAGGTTGCGGTAGCTCTGCATCAGGGCCTCCAGCAACTCGGCGTAGGCCACCTTGACGTCCTCGACCTTCCACTCCTGGCGATGATCCAGGTGATGCAGCCGCTCCGGGCTCCAGCCCCAGTAGGCCACCAGCTGGGCCATCTGCTCCCGGCGCCAGTCCGGGGAGTGATCTTCCTTGGGGTGGCTCAGGCCGTCACACACCTTCAGATAGAAGCAGCGGCGCACCAGATCCAGGCGCTGCATGTCGCCGATGGATTTCAGGTAGTTGGTCACCTTGTCCAGCATCAGGCAGTAGTTGTCGAGTCGGTAGTGCATCCCCTCGTTGTGCTGGAACCAGTCGCGGCTGGTCACCGACAGCAGCCGGGTGTTGGGATACTCGTGGGAGTAGGCCTCCATCAGCACCGACTTGAGCACCGCCTTGTAGGGGGAATCTATGCCCTTGTAGAGCTGCCACAGGGCGGAGCCGAAGTACTCCTCGGCGGGGATGCGGTCAAAGCCCCCCAGATCGAGCCAGTCGTCCTGGCTCAACTTGCCATGGGCGAACAGGCCGTTGACGTAGTCGTCGTAGTGATCGTCATATTCGGCCGGCACCAGATACCAGAGCAGCCGCTTGCCCGCGATGTGCATGGCACTGCGATAGAACTCGTCGAGCAGCAGCAGGTGCTGGGCGCTGCCGCAGCTCTCCCCCTGCATCTGGGCATCGTTGCGCTGGCGGAACTTGTCTTCGGGGATCAGGAAGAAGTTGAGATCGACTCCGCGCTGCTCGGCCCACAGAGAGAGGTGCTGGCACTTCTGCTCCAGCAGGGCGAGGCGCTCACTCGACAGACCGGCCACGTGACAGACCCAGATGTCGAGATCTGAGTGGCAGCACTGACCGATGGAGGAGGTACTGCCCATGGAGTAGAGACCCTGGATCGACTTGTCGTGGGTGCTGAGGCCGCCCTGACAGTTGGCGTTCTGGCACAGATCCTGGATGAAGGCCTGCTGGGCCTCGTTGGCGACGAAACTCCAGATACCATGAGGCACGTCCCCTGCCACATAACCAGGCAGAAGGGGATGATTGAAGTGCAGCATCACAGGCAGCAGTTGGAAGACCTGCTGCCCGTAGCGACTCATGAGATCCAACGCTCGTTGCGTCTTGAGACGATTCAGCTCGTCGTAGCGCGCCACCAGCGTGTCCAGTTTTACCAGCAATGCCCTACCTATGGGGAAGAGAAATGACGCACCAAAACGGGGAGACGTCAAAAAAGTGTGATCATGTTAACAATGCAAACAGCAGTGGTAAACAAGCCCGCACACAATCACCGGATTATTTCTGGCACGCCCCGTAACGGTATCAGTAGAAAGCAATAAAAAATAATATTTTCAATTAGTTGCCATCATATAATGACCGCGTGAAAATTATTTTCAGCGACCGTTTTTGAGCTTGGCCCCGCTTTTGCCGGCTGCGTCATGAAAGCCCATGCAAAGGGTGGTAAGATCGTTTTCCTCACTAAAGATGAAACAACTGATTGATATGGCAGCCCGAACCCTGAGAATTGCCACTCGCAAGAGCCCACTGGCCCTGTGGCAGGCCAACTTTGTAAAAGATCGGCTGGAAGCTCTCTATCCCGATCTACGAGTCGAACTGGTCCCCATGAGCACCCAGGGTGACAAGATCCTGGATACCCCGCTGGCCAAGGTCGGCGGCAAGGGGCTCTTCGTCAAGGAGCTGGAGACTGCCATGCTGGAAGGTCGGGCCGACATCGCCGTCCACTCCATGAAAGACGTACCGGTGGAGTTCCCCGAGGGGCTAGGCCTGCACACCATCTGTGAACGCGAAGACCCGCGCGATGCCTTCGTCTCCAACCGTTTCAAGCAGATAGACGAGCTGCCCCAAGGGGCCGTGGTCGGCACCTCCAGCCTGCGCCGCCAGTGCCAGCTGCGGGCCGCCCGCCCTGATCTCGTGATCCGCGACCTGCGCGGCAACGTCAATACCCGCCTCGCCAAGCTGGATGCCGGCGAGTACGACGCCATCATACTCGCCGCCGCCGGCCTGAAACGGCTGGAGATGGCCCATCGCATCACCGCCTTCATCGAGCCGGAGCAGAGCCTGCCCGCCAACGGCCAGGGTGCCGTCGGCATCGAGTGTCGTCTGGACGATGTTGAGCTGCACGCCCTGCTGGCACCGTTGGAACACACCGAGACCCGGATCAGGGTGCTGACCGAGCGCGCCATGAACCGTGCCCTGCAGGGAGGCTGTCAGGTGCCTATCGGTGCCTATGCCCTGGTGCAGGGGGACGAGATCTGGCTGCGCGGCCTGGTGGGAAGCCCGGATGGCACCCAGGTGATCCGGGACGAGATCCGCGGACCCCTGACCGATGGCGAGGCACTCGGCCACACCCTGGCTCAGCGCCTGCTGGCCGATGGTGCCGACGCCATTCTTGCCGAGGTCTACCGGGCATGAGTGCGAATCGGGTCTGCTCATGGTCACAACCACCGAGCGTGGCCTGATGGTCCCGCTGGTGGTGCGCCCGGCCGCCCAGGCCGCCGAGCTGGCAGCACTGCTGCGCCAGCACGGTCATGCACCACTGTGCTGCCCGCTGCTGGAAACCCGACCGGGTAGTGAACTCCCCCACCTGCCCGAACTGCTGCCCCAAACGGACATCATCATCGCCGTCAGCGCCCATGCCGTTAAATTTGCTCATCATTTTCTGTTGCAAACTGGTCTGACCTGGCCACATATTGACTACTTTGCGGTCGGTCAGGCGAGCGCGGATGCCTTCAGCGAGGTGGGTGTCCAGGCCCTCTGCCCGACCGATCCCCGCAGTGAAGGCCTGTTGGCCCTGCCGCCCCTGCAAGGGGTGAGCGGCAAGCGGGTGCTGATCCTGCGCGGCAACGACGGGCGGGATCTCATCGCCCGAACGCTGGCCTCACGCGGCGCACTGGTGCACTATTGTGCCACCTACGAGCGCCACTACCCCGAGCTCGACGGGGACGCATTGACCCGCCACTGGCAGGCAGCCGGCCTCGACAGCCTGCTCATCACCAGCGGTGAACTCTTGCAGCGGTTGCTGGCCCTGGTGCCCGGCCCGCAGCGACCCTGGCTTTATGACCGCCTGCTGGTGGTGCCCAGTCCCCGGGTGGCCGAGATGGCCGAGGGAGCTGGTTTTACCCGTATCGTGATTGCCCAAGGTGCATCCAACCAGGCTCTGGTGGCCGCCCTGGAACTGAGGAAGATGGAATGACTGAACAGCAAGAAGTCCAGCCGAGTGCTGCGGCCCCCGCGGCCGACAACAACAAGCCCGAGAACAAGGCCGCCGGCAACAAGAAGGGTGGCGCCGGCGTCGTCCTCGGTGGCGTTGCCATCCTGCTGGCCCTGGGGCTGACCGGCGGCCTCTATCTGCACGGCCACCAGAATGCCGTCGCCCAGCAGGCCGAACTCGGCGCCCTCAAGCTGCAACTGGCCGAGGCCATGGGCAAGCTGGATCAGAGCAACAGCAAGGATGCCGAACAGATCGGCGCCCTCGGCAAGAACCAACAGCAGTTGCAGGAGGCGCTGGACGCCCTGCAGACCAAAGTGCTGGATCTCGACGACAAGCGCCCCAACGACTGGATGCTCGCCGAATCCGAATACCTGGTGCGCATGGCGGGCCGCAAGCTGTGGCTAGAACACGATATCGTCTCCGCCATCACCCTGCTCGGCAACGCCGACGAGCGGATCAAGGCGCTCAACGACCCCAGCCTGATGCCCATTCGCAAGGCGCTGGCGGAAGACATAGCCCAGCTCAAGGGGATGCCGCGGGTCGATCGCGAAGGCTTGACCCTGAAGCTGGCCGCGCTGTCCGACCAGATAGAGCTGCTGCCCCTCTCCACCGTGAGCATGCCACAAGCCAAGGCCGAACCGGATCAGGCGGTCAGTGCCAATCCGGACGAGTGGGAGAGCAATCTGAAGAAGAACTGGGTCAAGTTCACCGAGAACTTCATCACCATACGTCGCCGCGACGGCGCCGTGGAGGCCCTGCTCTCACCGCAGCAGGAGATCTTCCTGCGGGAGAACCTCAAGACCAAGCTGTTGCAGGCCCAGCTCGCCGTCTATCGCGAGCAGCAAGCGCTCTATACCGACAGCCTGGAGAAGGCCCAGCGCTGGCTGACACAGTACTTCGATACCGACAACAGCGCCACCCAGTACATGCAGTCCGAGCTCGACAAGCTCAAAGGCGAGCAGATCCAGTTTGACTACCCGGATCAGTTCAAGACCCAGGCCATGCTGGAACAGGTGCTGACCGAGCGCCTGCAACGCATCCTGGCCGGCAACTGAGGAGGAGACCATGATTCGTCTGATCGTCGTGGTGGCCGTGATGGTCGCGGGCCTGATCTTCGGCCCAGAAGCGTCCGGCAACAAGGGCTATGTGCTCATCTCGCTTGGCAACTACACGGTGGAGTCTTCGGTCACCAGCGCCGTGATCCTGGCGGTACTCTTCTACGGTGCCCTGCTCATCGTCGAGTGGGTGCTCGGTCGGGTCTTCGGCCTGCGCCGCAAGACGCAAGGCTGGTTCGGCTCGCGCCGTCGCCGCAAGGCGAACCTGCAAACGGTGAATGCCACCCTGGCCATGGCCGAGGGGCACTACAACCAGGCCGAGAAGCTGCTGATCAAGGGCGCTGACAACAGCGACACCCCGCTGCTCAACTACCTGAGTGCCGCCAGAGTGGCCCAGGCCAGAGGCGATGACGTGCGCCGGGATCACTACCTGCAAAAGGCGCAGGAGGAGAACCCCAAGGCCGAGCTGGCATTGACCCTGATCCAGACCCAGCTGCAGATAGAGCAGGGCCAGTACGACAGCGCCCTCGGTCGGCTCGAGTCCGTCTATGCCCTGCACCCGCGCCACCCCATGGTGCTTGATCAGTTGCGCCAGGTCTATCTGGCCCGGGAAGACTGGGCGGCCCTCATCGATCTCGCCCCGGCCCTGCGCAAGGTGGGCAAGTTGACGTCGGTACAGGAAGAGGCGCTGCTGCACCAGGCCTGGATTGGCCGTCTCGAGGCTGCCAGCGGCGCCCTCGAGACACTGCGCCCGGTATGGCAGGCGCTGCCCCGCAAGCTGCGTCAGGACCCCGAACTGCTGGCCAACTACGGGGATCGTCTGCGCCGGCTCGGTGCCGACAGCGAGGCTGCCGACCTCTGGCTGGAGGCCCTGCGCAAGGATCCCTCCCCCGAGCTGTTCGCCCGTCTGCCCAAACTCAGGCTGGATGACTATCAGCCCATGTTGACCCTGCTCAAGAAGATCCAGGATCAGCCGGGCGCCGAGGCTGCTCTGGCACGAGTCTACCTGCTGGCCGGCCAGCTGGACGATGCCCAGCGCCTGCTGGAGCAGGAAGTGGCGAAGCGGCCGGAGGCCGCCCTCTACCATGCCCTCGGGCAGGTGATGGACAAGCGCCGTCTCACCAACAAGGCCAATGAGTACTATCGTCAGGCCCTGCAACTGGCCGACGTCTGACCCCAGCTCGACAGAGAGAACCAAAAAGGCCGCAATTGCGGCCTTTTTCTATTCCGTGTTCCCGCGTGGATTCGGGGTGTTTCTCAGCTCCCCTCTCCCTGAGGGAGAGAGTCAAGGGCTCAGGCCGTCAGCCGCTCCATCTCGCCGATAAGCCAGACGGCCTCCTGGCGGTGAGAGCCGCACACGTCCTGCATGGGCCGAAAGCTGCTGCACACCGCAGGCCGCTCAGGCTGGCCGAAGATCTTGCAGCCCAGCCACGCGTCGAGCTGAACACAGGGAACGCCGGCCGGCTTGCCCTCCGGCATGCCGGGGATGGCACTGCTGATACTGGGGGCTGTGCAGCAGGCACCGCAACCTTGACGACATTCCATATGATGCATTCCTGTGCATGGCGAAGCAGTCTATCAAAGGGCCCCGATTCCCCTTAGCCTTATCCGCCCTGTCCCGCTAAATAGTCCAGACCCGGACGCGCGGGCAACAAAAAGCCCGACGGCAGCAGCGGTCGGGCTTTTCATCTTCAGCAGGTTCAACCCACTCTCATCAGAGAATGATGTCGCGCACCACGCTGTCTTTGCGATCCAGGAAGTGGATCGACTTGATGCGGCGGCATGAGAGGACGGGACTTGCCGCCACTCAGCACACCCTCATTACAGGATGATGTCGCGCACCACGCTGTCTTTGCGGTCCAGGAAGTGGATCGACTTGATGCGGCGGATGGTGCGTGACTTGCCGCGGATCAGCAGGGTCTCGGTGGTCGCCATGACGCCGTTGCTGGTGATGCCTTCCAGCAGATCACCCTTGGTGATGCCGGTGGCCGAGAAGATGACGTTGTCATTCTTGGCCAGATCTTCCAGCTTGAGCACCTTGCTCACATCGATGCCCAGCTCCTGGCAACGGGCAATCTCCTGTTCGCCCAGGGCACGCACCTCGGGGCTGTCGCCCTTGACCTGATGACGGGGCACCAGGCGCGCCTGCATGTCGCCGTCCAGGGCGCGGATCACCGCCGCCGAGATCACCCCTTCCGGAGCGCCACCGATGCCATAGAGCATGTCCACTTCGCTGTCCGGCAGACAGGTGAGGATGGAGGCGGCCACGTCGCCGTCGGGAATGGCGAACACCCGCACGCCCAGCCCCTGCATCTCCTTGATCGCCTTGTCATGACGCGGCTTGGCCAGGGTGATGACGGTCAGGCGGGAGAGCGGCTTGCCGAGCGCCTTGGCCACGGCCTTGAGGTTCAGCTCCAGGGCCTGATCGAGATCGATGGCGCCCTTGGCACCCGGACCCACGATCAGCTTCTCCATATACATGTCGGGAGCCTTGAGGAAGGAGCCCTTGTCGCCCACGGCCAGCACGGCCAGGGCATTGGACTGCCCCATGGCGGTCATGCGGGTGCCCTCTATGGGGTCGACCGCGATGTCCACGGCGTCGCCCTGACCCGTGCCCACCTTCTCGCCGATGTAGAGCATGGGGGCTTCGTCGATCTCGCCTTCGCCTATCACAATCTCGCCATCGATCTGGATCTGATTGAGGATGTGACGCATGGCCGCAACGGCCGCGCCATCGGCGATATTCTTGTCACCACGTCCGAGCCACTTGTAGCCAGCCAGTGCAGCCGCTTCCGTCACTCGGGAAAATTCGATTGCCAGTTCACGTCTCATCGCATATCCAACCTTAGGAGCTCGAAAACGGGCGGCATTCTACCACAAGGGCAAACCTTTGCGCGCAAAAGTGGCGGCTCGCCACATAAATCCCGGTTTTCATCCCGCTGACATGGAATCGACACGGTTTGTTCATTGCACGGTCACCCGACTGTCATCTGTCACTTCTAGCATGGCCCCGTCTTTTAAAACAAAAGCTTGCAACACAAGGGATCATGATGAAAAAGCTGACAGTAGTAGCATTGGCTCTTACCGCCGCCTTCCAGGCTCAAGCCGTTGAAGTGTACAAAAACGAGAGCACCCTGCTCGACCTCTACGGCCGCATCTACGCCGGCCAGTTCTTCGGCGAGAAGAAAGAGCTGGATGCCAATGGCGACATCAAGAACGAATACAGCGACAAGCAGGGCGCCAACCAGTTCGTCCGCCTGGGTGCCAAGGTAGAGAGCGAGATCAATCCGGGTCTCAAGGCCCTGGCCCAGTACGAATTGCAGATCTACGTCAATGACAGCGAGAAGACCGTCAGCGAGAACTCCGACAACATGCGCACCCGTCTGGCCTTCGCCGGTGTGGGTGCCGACTGGGGCAATGTCACCTTTGGTCGTCAGAAAGGCGCCCCCGGCCTGCTGGCCGACTGGACCGACGTTTCTCTCTCCGACGGCTACGGCAACGAGGCGCTGGGTGCCAAGACCGACACCTTCGCCACCAACCGTGCCGGCTCGGTGCTGAAATACTCGGGCCTGTTCAACGGCTTCCAGGTCGATACCAGCTACAAGTTCGACGGCGGTGACACCGAAGAGACCAGCAGCAAGGACAGCGATGCCGCCTACGGCGCCGCCCTGGCCTACACCTTCCCGTTCAACCTGGCCCTGGGTACCGCCTACAACGTGGGTATCCGCGACAAGAGCGGTGAAGAGGATGCCAAGCTGTGGCTGCTCTCCGCCAAGTACGACAACAAGGCCGTCTATGCCGCCCTGAGCTACGCCGACGGCAGCGACTTCCTGGCCACCGGCAAGGATCACACCGGTTGGGAAGGGGCGCTGGGTTACAACTTCGAGAGCGGCTTCGGCCTGATGGCCCTGTGGAACAAGCAGAAGGTGGAGCAGAGTGGCAAGTCCGACTACGACTCCATCGACTACTACACCCTGGGTGCCCAGTACAAGTTCAACAAGAACCTGCGCGTCATCGGCGAGTACCGCATCAACAACCTCGACAGCAATGACAGCGGCAAGCTGAACACCAAGGATGACTTCCAGCTGGCGGCCCGTTACGACTTCTAACTCCGGCCCCAGACAAAACGGCGCGCAGATCCCTCTGCGCGCCGTTTTTCATTCTCCCCTCCCGCCTGGGGCTGAACCACAGAGGCTAGAGCCTCTTCTGCCAGAACAGGGCCCGGCCCACCTCGGGATCGAGCGCATAGCCCGCAAAACCGCTGGCCAGGTAGGCGGCCTGCGCTACCTTGTTGCCCTCCAGCACCTCCAGGGTCAACTTGCAGCAGTCGAGCTCCCGGGCGAGCTGCTCCACCTGCGCCAGCAGCCGTTTGCCGAGGCCGCGCCCGCGATGATCCGGGTGCACCGCAAGGTCGTGGAGGTTGAGCAGGGGCCGGCAGGCGAAGGTCGAGAAGCCCTCGAAGCAGGTGGCCACCCCGGCCGGCTGCCCATCGACCCAGGCCAGCAACACATGGGCACCACTTCTCGCCGCCAGGGCCTGCGCCAGATTGGCCTTCACCTCATCGGCGAGGGGGCTGCCCCCGCCCATCTCGTCTTTCGCGTATTCGTTGAGCAGATAGACCAGCGCCTCGCCGTGCTGCCGGTTATGAAGGTCTGCCCTGATGATCTCTTCCATGTTCCGTTTCCTGTTTCCCTGGGGCGGCATCGGCGCCACCGAACCCGGATGGTAAACCAGCCCTTTGCCCCAACCAAGACTCATCCGATGGGTTGCATCAGGGCAATGATCCTCAACTGACCGCACAACTGCTCGTAGGTGTGGGATTTTTGCATCTTTGCCTTGCAAGACAAATGAAAATCAATATCATTAGCGTCCTCTCGAAACGGGAGATACTAATAACTACAAATAAATCAATAAGTTCAGGCCGACAGGTCGATTAAAAGAGTCACACGCAGATGCATAACCCCAACTCCCCGCGCGCCCTGCTGGGCGTCGCCTTGCTGTCCCTTTGCGCCAGCGCCCAGGCCGAAGATGAAACCCTCACTGTGGTCGGCAAACGCAGCCAACACGAGGAAGTCGCCACCGCCACCCGCACCAGCACCCCGGCCAAGCTGGTGCCCCAGAGCATAGAGAGCGTCTCCGCCAGCGAACTGACCGCCTACGGCCAACCAACCCTGAGCGAGGCCCTGAGCGGCATCCCCGGGGTCAACGCCAGCGGCGACACCCGCTTCGACGGCGTCAACATCCGCGGCTTCAACGCCAGCAACGACTTCTACCTCGACGGCCTGCGGGACGACATGCAGTACACCCGGGATCTCGGCAACATAGAGCGGGTCGAGGTGCTCAAGGGGCCGGCCGCCGTGCTCTACGGCCGTGGCAGCACGGGGGGCATCATCAACCGGGTCAGCAAGAAGCCGCAGCGGGGCCAGGCCTCCAGCGTCAGTGCCCGGGTCGGCAGCTTCGACAGCCAGCGCCTCGCCGCGGATCTCAATGCCGAGGCAGGCGAGCGGGTGCAGCTGCGCCTCAACCTGGCCCAGGAGGACAAGGAGAGTTTTCGCGACGGCGTGACCAGCAAGCGCACCCTGCTGGCCCCCTCCGCCAACTGGGAGATCACCGACAAGCTGAACTGGCTGGTGCAGTACGAGCGCAACGGCAGCGATCGCACACCGGATCGCGGCATCCCCGGGGTCAACGGTCGCCCGGCCGACGTGCCCATCGAGAGCGTCTACAGCGACACCAGCCGCGACTTCATAGATGACGTGGCCCAGTCCACCCGCTCCCAGCTCACCTGGGATCTGAACGAGCAGTGGCAACTGCGCCAGCAGCTCGGCTACACCAGCCTCGACAGCCAGTTCGACAACACCTATGTCACCAGCGTCAAGGGCGACCAGGTGACCCGCGCCCGCTGGCAGCAGGATCTCAAGGCCAACAACCTGACCAGCAACACGGAAGCGGAAGGCCAGCTGCAGACCGGTCCCGTCGAGCATCGCCTGCTGGTGGGCCTGGAGCAGAGCTGGCAGGAGCGCACCCCCAAGCTCTATCAGAACGCCACCCCTATCCCCCCGGGCAACCTGTACGATCCGGATTCACTTCCCAGCTACAACGGCGCCATGAAGCTCTCCAGCGACGCTAACCACAGGGTGCGCGGCTACGGCCTCTATGTGCAGGATCAGCTCAGCCTGGGGGACTGGCACCTGCTCGGCGGCCTGCGCCGGGACGCGTTCACCGTCACCAGCCGCCGCAATGACCTCGACAAGGAGGAGACCCTCTCGGTCACCAGCCTGAGCCCCCGTCTGGGCCTGGTGTGGAACCCCATCGAGGAGCACGCCTTCTACACCTCCTACAGCAAGACCTTCACTCCAGTGGGTGGGGAACTGATCGGCATCACCCCGGGGGACAAGAACAACAACCTGGATCCCCAGCACACCCGGCTCTACGAGGGGGGCGTGAAGAGTGACTGGCTGAACGGCCGCCTGGCCACCACCCTCTCCATCTACCGGCTGGAGATGTACAACAAGCGCAGCAAGGATCCGCTGGATCCTACCAAGGTGCTCCTCACCGGCCTGCAGCGCACCGACGGCATAGAGCTGAGCGCCCGCGCCCAGCTCACCGACGCCTTCTACCTGCATGGCGGCATCGCCATCCAGGACGCGGAGCAGGTCAAGGCGGATGCGGATCTGCAGGGCAAGCGGCCGATGAACGTCTCCCGCGAGAACGGCCAGCTGTTCGCCGGCTACCAGAGCGGCAAGCAGGGCTGGTATGGGGAAACCGGGGTGACGGCGGTGGGGGATCGCTTCGCCGACAACGCCAACACCACAGTGCTGCCGGGCTACGCCCGCTATGACGCCCGCGCCGGCTACCGCTGGCAGCACTGGGATGCCCAGCTCAGCGTGGAGAACCTGACCAACCACGACTACTTCGTCAGCGCCACCAGCGCGGCCCAGATCATGCCGGGCAGCCCCCGTCAACTGAATCTCACCGCCGCCTACCGCTTCTGATCCTCCTGCCCACAGCCAAACTGGCCAGCCTCTGCTGGCCAGTTTTTTTATGACGCGCCACCATGATGAAATCCAAGAGACTCCCCCTTCACAACAACAAGTGGGTGCGCCGCATCCACGCCTGGGCCGGCTTTGCCACCCTCACCCTGATGCTGCTCTACGGCCTGACCGGCCTCTGGCTCCAGCACAGGGCCGTGCTGCCCCTGCCCGGACCCCACACCGAAAAGTCGAGCGAGGAGATAACGCTGGCCACGCCGCTGGCAAGCCCTGACGCACTGAAAGCCCTGCTGCAACAGCACTACCCCGAAGGCTTGGAGGAGGGGCGGATCAGCATCACCCCGGCCCGGACCCTGCCCACCCCCACTGGCCCCCTTACCCTGCCGGCGCGCTGGGAGCTGCGCGGCGTCACCCTCAGCCAGAGCCTGGCCGCCAGTTATGTGGAGGGTACCCTGCTGGTGCAGACCGAACTGCAGCGGGCCAACCTCGCCGCCAGCCTCAACCGGCTGCATCGCGGCATGGGCACCGGTCTGGCCTGGCAACTGGTCAGCGATCTCGCGGCCCTCTCCATGCTGCTGCTGGCCCTCACCAGTTTGCTGATGTGGAACAAGCTGCACGGCCCGGCCGGCCGTGGCATCGCCCTGCTGCTGACGGGCGCCATCGCGACAGCGCTGGTCGCCCTGCTCTAGGGCTTCTACCGACACCAAAACGGGATCCACCTCCCACCCGGGGTAACCCTGCCCATCCCCCGGGTAACAAAGGGTAACCGGGCACCGATGGGGGTCACAGTTGGCGGCCCCCCGGCTGGAAGAGGCATGTGCCCGGCTGCTAGGGTGCCGGGTTTCAGCCGTCGGAAACCTTCATGCGCATCTCCAGCATCGAGTGCGGGCGAGTCCTGGCCATAATGGCCGTGATGACCATTCACCTCTCCCCCTTCAGCAATCCGTTCGATCCCACCCTCTGGGACGGCACCCCCTACCTCTGGCTCGGGGCCATCATCAACCAGCTGTGCCGCTTCGCGGTGCCGCTGTTCTTCCTCTGCGCCGGCTACTTCCTGCAACCCGCCCTCGCCGCAGGCAAGCCCATGGCGGTGGCGCTGCGCTACTGCCGCCCCCTGCTGGGACTCTGGCTCGCCTGGAGCCTGCTCTATCTGCTGGTGCCCTTCAACCCGGTCGCGGCCATGACGGAAGGCTATCTGGCCAGCATGGCAGGCCAGTGGCAGATGCAGCTGGGGGACCCTCTCAACGCCTGGTAGGTGGGCGGCATGATCCACCTCTGGTTCCTGCCCGCCCTGATGCTGGCCGTCCTGCTGCTGGCCCTCAGCTGGCGGGTCAGGCTGCCCAGACTGGCTCTGGTGGCGGGCGCCCTGCTCTACGGGCTGGCCCTGATCGGCGGCTCCTATGGCCCGTTGCTGCCAGGGGGCGAGTGGGCCCTGCTGACCCGCAACGGCCCCTTCTTCTCGCTGCTGTTCGTGGCGCTTGGCGCCGAGCTGCGCCTGCGTGGCTGGCAACCGGATGCCAGGCGCAGCGCCCTGCTGATGGTGGCGGGGATGGGTCTCTATGCCCTGGAGGCCGCGGGCCTGCTGCGTTTCGCCGCCGTGCCCCTCAACCGTCACGACTTTCTGCTCGGCTCCCTGCCCTGGGCGCTCGGCCTGTTCGGCCTGCTGCTGGCCAATCCAAACTGGGGCAGAGGCAGCTGGCTCGAGCGCCAGGCCCCCAGGGTGCTGGGCCTCTACTGCCTGCACATGATGCTGGTGGTCTGGCTGATGGTGTTCGGCCCCCAGGGCAAGCTGCTGTGGTGGGAGCTGGTGAAGGTGCCGGTGCTGCTGGTGCTCTCCCTGCTCGCCTGCCGACTGCTGGCGACGAACCGGATCAGCGGCTGGCTGCTGCGGGCCCGCTGAAGGGGAACAAGGCATGGGAGGGAGGCAGATCTCTCCCCTACGCCCGCTAACGGCAACAGGCGACCTGCGGGTCGCCTTTTTTGTTACAGGGGCATCACTTTGACCCGCTAGCGGGTGACGACGAGATCTGTGCTGCTACCATGCCCCTCTTTTGACGAATCCAGACGAGACACATATGCAGATCCGCCCCTTCACCCCGGTCGACACCGAGGCCGTCCTCGCCATCTGGCTGGAAGCCTCCCTGCAGGCCCACCACTTCATCGAGCCGAGCTACTGGCACACCAACCTGGCGCCGATGCGGGAGATCTACCTGCCCGCCGCCGACAGCCAGGTACTCTGCCTGGGTGACCAGCTGCTTGGCTTCTACTCCCTCCACGAGGGCTCCCTGGCAGCCCTCTTCGTGGCCCCCGCGCAGCAAGGGAAAGGGCTGGGCAAGGCTCTGCTCGAGCACGCCAAGGGGCAGTTGCCGGCCCTGCGGCTGCAGGTCTATCAGCAGAACCGGACTGCTTGCGACTTCTATCGCTCGCAAGGATTTCAGGTTGCGGCCGACGCCCTGGATCCCCACACCGGCTGCGCCGAGTGGGTAATGGTCTGGTCGGCGCGGGATTAACTGGGCTCGGTGGGATGAGGTTCTTCGCGGGCCGCCGCCGCGTCGTTCGGTGCCAGCAGATCGCCGTGACTCAGGGCAAAGTCGTGCATCTGTTGCAGCAGGGGGAGAAGGGCCACCCCGAGCGGGCTCAGGGCGTATTCGACCCGAGGCGGGACGTCGGGATAGAGGGTGCGAATGATGACGCCGTCGCTCTCCAGCTCCTTGAGCTGGGCGGTGAGCACCTTCTGGCTCACCTCGGGGAGGCAGCGGCGCGGGTCGCCGAAACGCAGGGTCTGGCTGCGCAGATGAAACAGGATGGCCGGTTTCCATTTACCGGCGAGCAGGCGCAATACCTGATAGGCGGGGCAAGGCAGTGAGGACAAGGGATGGCTCGCGACTGGTTACTTTGGGGTAACTATGCCACGAAAAGGTGCCTTCTTGCAGCCAAGATGCCGGCTTCTTATGATGCGGATTCCGTCATTCCCCCGAGAGAGGTTCATCATGCCCAGCCTGCTGCAGATCCATTTCAACTTCCCCGCCGAGCTGATGGGGCCGTCCCTGACCGCCGCCGCCACGCCGCTGGCCGAGTCCATCACCCGGGAGCCGGGCTTCATCTCCAAGATCTGGACCGAGAATCCGCGCACCGACGAGGCGGGCGGCATCTATCTGTTCGAGGATAAGGCCAGCGCCCTCGCCTACGCGACAATGCACGAGCAGCGGGTGCTCGCCATGGGCGCCAGCGCGGTGCAGTACAAGGTGTTTGACGTCAACGAGCCCCTGAGCCGCATCACCTTCGGCATCAAATAAACCGACCCACAGCGCGGGCTCAGAACCTCAGGGTCAAGCCGATATTGGCCTGCCACTGGGTGAGCAGATCCCCCCGCACCCGGAAGGCGCAGACCTCGGGGTTGCAGAGAAACGCGCTGTCGTCGTTGAGCAGGGAGCCGTAGCCACGCACCTCGGCCCGCAGCGCCAGATGTTCCCCCAGGCGCGGCTGCACCCCGAGCGCCAGGGACATGGAGGGGGCCGTCTCGCTGTCGTAGGCATCGAAGCGGGTCACCCCGATCCCGGCGCCTATATAGGGCGCCATCAGGTTGTCCGAGAGGGTCAGGGCCCCGGCGAAGTGCAGGGTATCCACCGTCAGCCTGTCCGGCTGATCCGGGGAGACGGGGGTGGATTGATGGCTGTAGAGCAGCTCTATCATGCCGGGATCATCCACCTCCCTGCTGATGAAGAGGCCCCAGTTGCCCGAGCTCTCCCCCTGCAGGGAGCCTACGTGGGGCGTGGGGGCGGGTTCATCCATCGCCTCGAAGTCGATGGACGAGCTATAACCCAGGAAAGGGGTCAGCTGCCAACCCGGCGCGGCAGGCTCGGCCGCCCAGCCCGTCAGCGGCAAGCACAGTCCCAGCACCATCATCGTCGCTCGCGTCACGCTCTTCTCCCTAGTTGCATGGATTGCGTCAAAAGCATATCAGAGCCTGTTCCATCCGACCCTGGATGGTGGCTGTATCGCCCCATTTTGGCGACCCGCCCCCGTTCCCCGCCCTCTCTTTTCATCAAAGCTTGCGCCGGCTCACATTATTCATCTGGGATTAACCTCTGCCACGTAAGCTGACGGCGCCACAGCGGTGGCATCAACAGGACGAGGATCTCAGGAATGGTTGCCGCGCAACTCAACGACCCACAAAGCACGCTCTCCGATACCCTGAGGGCCACCGCCCACGCCATCGAGGAGAGCCACGTCAGCCTCAAGGAGATGCTGGCCCTGGTGGGTGAGCAGGGCATGCTGCTGTTTTGCGTGCTGCTCACCGTCCCCTTCCTGTTGCCGGTCTCCATCCCGGGCGTCAGTACGCCGTTTGGCCTGCTGATCCTCTTCATCGGCATCGGCATCACCCTCAACCGGGTACCCTGGCTGCCCGCCATCCTGATGGAGCGCCGCTTCGCCGCCGAGCACCTCAAGCCAGCCCTGCACAAGGGGGCCGATCTGCTGGCCCGCATCGACCGTTTCATCCGGCCGCGCCTGCTGCTGCTGACCGGCAGCTCCACAATCAATCGCTGCAACGGCCTGCTGATCATGCTGGCGGCCCTGCTGCTGATGCTGCCGCTCGGCGCCATTCCCTTCACCAACGCCATGCCCGCCTGGGCCATACTGCTGCTGGCCATCGGCATGCTGCAACGGGACGGCCTCTTCGTCGCCCTCGGCTACGCCCTGGTCACTGCCACCCTGGTCTGGTTCAGCGTGCTGGCCATCGGCCTGCTGATGGCGGGCCAGAACATCTCGACGCTGTTTGGCTGAGACGGGCGCAGACACAGACAAATGAAGGAGGGCGACACAGGGTCGCCCTCCTTCGTTGCAAGCCTGGGTGATTTTCAGGGATCCCCGTCATGGGCCACCTGGTTGCGCCCGCCCCGCTTGGCCCGATAAAGCCACTCGTCCGCCCGGGCCAGCACTGTGCCGAGATCTTCCCCCGGCCGGATCAGGGTGGTGCCCAGACTCACGGTGACGGGAGCAGGATCCGGCTCCATGGCCGCCACCGCGGCGCGGATCCGCTCCGCCACCTTCAGCAATATCTCCTCGTCTATCTGCGGCAGCAGGATCAGAAACTCCTCGCCGCCGCTGCGCACGAACAGATCCTCTCCCCGCAACTGGGCGGACACGCAGTCGCAGACGCGGCACAGCACCCTGTCCCCGGCCTGATGGCCGTAACGATCGTTGATCTGCTTGAAGTGATCGAGATCCAGCATGATGAGGCCGGTGAGCGGCTGACCCTGCACCCTCTGGTGGTACTGATCGAAGAAGAAGTGGCGATTGTAGAGGCCGGTCAGCTGATCCGTCTCCCCAAGCCGCTTGAGCCGCCGCTGCAGCTCGTGCTGGCGGGTGATGTTGCGGGTCATCCAGGCCACCGCCCGCTTGCCGTCATAGAGGGAGGGCAGCGGCGCTATCTTGCCCTCGAAGCGCTGCATTCCCTGGGGCCCCGCCTCGGCATCTATGCCATCCACCTCGGCGGGGGAGAGATCGTACTCCACCACCTGCACCTGGCCGCTGGCCAGGGCACGCGCCACCTGCTCCATCACCCAGAACGCCTTGTCTGCCGGCAGCACGTCGAACAACCGCTTGCCGATCAGCGGGTTGCCATCCTGGTATGACTGCTGCTCCACCCCGCCGATGTACTCGATGTAATGACCATCTTCACTGAGAATGAAGACGGGATCGGGCAGCTGGGTCATCACTTCATAGAGTTGTGCCACTGAGAGCGCCATCTGTGCTCCTTTTATCTGCGGGGAGGGCCCTGTGTTGTCTGTTATACACGACCCGTGCAGTATCGCATACGGCCCGGACGCCGTGGCAACGTGGCGGCAGAACCCGCGGGTGCGGTAGTGAACGACTATCCCCCGGGCCCGCAGTCAGTACCCGCAAGGGGGATATGGCGCCACTCGGCCCATGACAGGCGCTCGCGGCGAGCGCGCTGGCGCCTTGATACAAAAACGCCATCGAGAGGAGCTCGATGGCGTTTTCGGTGACCGTGATGAGGGGATCAGCGGCTGGCAGAGCGGTTCCCGCTCCAGAGCAGCTCGCCGCTCTTCAGATCCATCAGGCTCATGGCGAGGCGGTAGCGGCTTCCCTCGGAGACGAGATCCCCGTAGAGCATGTAACCGGCCCCGGTCTGACGACCCAGGCGCACCAGAGAGGCCGGATTCATGCCCCCCTGCTGGTACTCGAGCTGGCTGGTGATGGCTGATACCTGGCCGGGATCGGCGAAGCTGAAGCCGCCCTGTTTCTGAATCCGCTGGATCATGGCCACCGCCATGGACTGGGTGTTGAACGACTCACCCGTGCCGTTCTGAGGGGCCATCAACAGCAGCACCGGGCTGCCGTCCCGGGTCAGTGCCTGCACCTCGGGGGCCTTCAAGAAAGCATCCGCCATGGCGACAGCCAGCCCGGTCGGTGCCACGGGTTTGGGCGGCGGCTTGACCGCCTCGGGTTCAGCCACAGGTTTCTCTGGCTGACTCACCGGCTTGTCCGGCTCGCCGACCGGCGCCGGGGTGCCGCCATAAGGATTGACCGCACAACCGCCCAGCAGCAGGGCACCCACCATCAACAAGGAACGCAGCTTCATCTTTTCTCTCCGCCAGAAGTCCGTGGAACGGACTTCGCCAAAAGCCCGCATGACGGAGCCCCGCTCCGCCTCCCTCCCATGCTAGAGACAAACCGGCCCCAGGTCGATGCGCATATGGGACGGGGGCGACAAAGGCTGGCGAACCTGGCTGCACAAAAGGGTGGCAAGGCCCCGCCAGATTCCGTTACGGTAGTCCGGGCCAAGATTCAAGAGGATCGCACCGGGCATGCCAACCCTCAGGGTGATCCGCTCCTCCTTTGACGACGCCACCGGTCCGTCTCAATATCCTCCTCTGGTGGAATGGGCGGAAATGGGCTCTTGATTGGCCGCGGGGAGACAGACACACCACAGGCCACAACCAGATAGATACAACCAACATCAAGCAGGAAGCACTATGCAATTGACCACACCCCAACCGCCTCAGGACGATGAGATCGAAGCGCTGCGAATTGGCCTCTCCGGCTACAACCTGGGTCACGCCGGCGCACACCTGCGCGAACGGATCGCCAGCTTTATCAAGGATGAGCAGGGCAAGGTCCACGGCGGCATCATCGCCGACATCAAGTGGGGCTGGCTGCACGTCGACTGGCTCTGGATCGACGAAAGCATCCGCAAGTATGGCTGGGGTGGCCGCCTGCTCGGCGCCATGGAGCAGTACGCACAGAGCAAGGGCATCACCAACTACCATCTGGAAACCACCAGTTTTCAGGCCCTCCCCTTCTACCAGAAGCAGGGTTACGAAGTCTTTGGCCAGCTGCCCGATATGCCACCTGGGCATATCAGTTACTTCCTGAAAAAGCAGGATAAGTGATGCCATTCCAGCGCCTTGCCAACGCCAATCTCGTCATTCGCCCGTTCGAAGCGGGCGATGCCGACGAGTTTGTCCGCGCGGCCCACGAATCCATCGAGACGGTTGGCAGATGGATGAGTTGGTGCACTCCCTCGTTCAACCGGGAGCAGGCGCTGGCGTGGTTTGCGACCTGCGATCAGGATCGCGCGGCGGGGCGAGCTTTTGACATAGGCCTCTTCTGCGCCGCCACCGGACAGCTACTGGGTGGCGCCGGTATCAACCAGCTGGCAGCCCATCATCGCTACGGCAATATCGGCTATTGGGTGAGACAATCCCGACAAGGCCAAGGCATCGCCCGGCAAGCCGACGCCCTGTTACATGACTTTGGTTTTGAGCAGTTAGGGCTATTTCGGCTGGAGATCGTGATGGGGATTGGCAACACCGCCAGCGAAGCCGTTGCCATCGCCGCCGGGGCAACCTTCGAGTGCCGGGCAAGGAATCGTATCTTTTTTAATGGCCAGCCTTTTGATGCATATATTTATTCGCTTACGCCCATAGACTGAATCCTGTTGTAAGACGCCTCCTGCGTGTATCTCTCAGATGAACGGACGTTATACATGGTATTCCATCTTCTCACCACCTAAGTCCAGCAATCCATTCTCCCTCGGCCAAAGTAGCGGGTGTAGTGGTCTAATCATCCCGGACACCATTTTAGGTGGTACAGTCGCCACCATGACTTGAGGTGTTCAATGACAAGATTACGTCGCTCATTTACTGCTGAATTCAAACTCG
>NZ_JBGLRL010000025.1:0-43100 GCF_041402505.1 Aeromonas sp. S2(2024) | reverse complement strand
GACAATTTAGCAAAAAGCTAACCAGACAGCGGAGCGGTAGTTCAGTCGGTTAGAATACCGGCCTGTCACGCCGGGGGTCGCGGGTTCGAGTCCCGTCCGCTCCGCCACTAACAAGAAGCCCAGTCTCACGACTGGGCTTTTTTTCGTTTCAAGCATGCCGACGCCGCACTCATTTCCCCCTCGCATCAACACCGTCATCATCTGATGATCGCCGCTGGCCGTCGTTGCCGCTATAATGGCCGCCCTCAAGCAAGGTGGTGGTATGAAAGCAGAATATCTACAGCGATTCGGGGGCATTGCCCGTCTTTATGGTCAACGCGCGCTCGGTTCCTTCAGCCAGGCGAAAGTCTGCGTGGTGGGGATAGGCGGGGTCGGCTCCTGGGCGGCGGAGGCGCTGGCCCGTGCCGGCATCAACCAGATCACCCTGATCGACATGGATGACATCTGCATCACCAACACCAATCGTCAGATCCATGCCATGCAGGGCACGGTCGGCTGCCTCAAGACAGAAGTCATGGCCGAGCGCATCCGCGCCATCAACCCCGACTGCGAGGTGATCGAGGTGGATGACTTCGTCACCGCCGACAACCTGGCCGAGCATATCAAACGGGAGTTTGACTATGTGGTGGATGCCATCGATTCGGTCAAGGCCAAGGTGGCGCTGATTGCCTTCTGCAAACGCAACAAGATTCCGGTGATTGTGGCGGGTGGTGCCGGTGGGCAGATGGATCCGACCCAGATCACCGTGGCCGATCTGGCCAAGACTATTCAGGATCCGTTGGCTGCGAAGGTGCGATCCGACCTGCGCCGGTTGCACAACTTCAGCAAGAATCCGGCGCGAAAGTTCGGGGTTGAGTGTGTCTTCTCAACCGAGCAGCTGAGTTATCCCGATGGCAATGGTGGCACCTGTCAGGCCAAGGCGGCCAGCGATGGCAACATGAAGATGGATTGCGCCTCAGGTTTTGGCGCCGTGACGCCGGTGACGGCAACCTTTGGGCTGGTTGCCGCGTCCCGGGTATTAAAGAAGATTGCCGAGCGGGGTGCCCGCGCCGAGAAAGAGGCCGGGAATGGAGAGGTAGGGTCGATTAGCGAAGCCTGATCGACCACTGAACAAGGCGGGTTAGACCGCTTGTTCCCGGATCGCCAACACGATCGACCTGAGCCCGTTGCCCCGTGACGGGCTCAAGTGTTTCTCAAGCCCGAGTTCGGTGAAATACCCTTCCATATCAAAAGCCTGGATCGCCGCAGACGATTGGTGGTTGAGCGCCGCCAGCACGATGACGATAAGGCCCCGCACGATACGAGCATCGGAATCACAGGCAAAGTGCCAGCGGCCATCCTCGCTTTGTTCTCCCTTCAACCAGGCCTGGCTTTCACATCCCTTGAGACGGAATGCCTCCTGCTGCCATTCGCCGGGTAGCGTGGGTAACAGCTTGCCGAGCTGGATGATGAGCCGGTACTGGTTCTCCCAGCCGTGAGCGGCGGCAAACTGTTGGCGGATGCTGTCAGCATTGGGCTCAAGGCCAATCTGGGTATAGCTTGCGAGGTCACTCATTCGGTTGTCTGCCTTAGAAGAAGTCACTTAACTTGTACAGGGCCGCCAGCAGGGTATCCACGTCATCCCGATTGTTGTAGCAGGCCAGGGACACGCGCATGGTACCGCCGATCCCTAAGCTCTCCATCAACGGCATGGCGCAGTGATGGCCGACTCGCAGCGCTATGCCCTGCATGTCGAGCAGGGTGGCGGCATCCTGGGGGTGGATGTCGTCCAGCAGGAAGGAGACGGCGCCGGCCCGTTGTGCTGGTTCCCCGATGAGGCGCAGGCCCGGCACCTGCCGCAGGCCAGCGATCAGATGGTCGGTGAGTGCCTGTTCGTGGCGCACCAGGGCAGACCTGTCTTGAGTCCTGATAAAGTCGATGGCGGCAGCCAGGCCAATGGCCCCGGCGATATGGGGGGTCCCCGCTTCGAACTTGAAGGGCAGGGTATTGAAGGTGGTGCCGCTGAAGCTGACCTTGTCGATCATCTCGCCCCCCGCTTGCCAGGGCGGCATCCGCTCCAGCAATTCGGTTCTGCCCCACAACACGCCGATGCCGGTCGGACCGTAGAGCTTGTGACCGGAGAAGGCGTAGAAGTCGCAGCCTATGGTCTGTACATCTACCTCGAGGTGGGCCACCGCCTGGGCGCCGTCGATCAGGGTCAGGGCGCCAACCGCCTTGGCGGCGGCCACCATCCGGGTGACCGGATTGACGGTACCGAGGGCATTGGAGACATGGGCCACGCTCACCAGCCGGGTGCGCGACCCCAGCATCGCCAGGTAAGCCTCCATATCCAGATCCCCGCGCTTATCCAGCGGAATGGCCCGAATAAGGGCGCCGGTACGCTCTGCAATCAACTGCCATGGGACAATATTGGCGTGGTGCTCCAGGGTGCTGAGGACGATCTCGTCCCCTACCTTGAGTTCGCTCATGCCCCAGCTCTGGGCCACCAGATTGATCGCCTCGGTGGTGCCGCGGGTCCAGATCACCTCGTGGCTGCGGGGCGCATTGATAAAGCGGGCGACCGTCTCGCGGGCTGCCTCGAAGGCGCGGGTGGCGCGGCCGCTCAGGGCATGGGCGGCGCGGTGCACATTGGCGTTGTCGGCCCGATAGTAGTGAGCGATGGCGTCCAGCACCGCCTGGGGCTTCTGGGTGGTGGCGGCGTTGTCCAGATAGATCAGAGGGTGGCCGTTCACCTCCTGCGCCAGGGCCGGAAACTGGCTACGCAATTGGGCGTGCTGTTGCTGATTCATGCTCCCCTCATCTCCTCTGGAAAAGTCGGCCATGATCCGGAAAATGACGGGCAAACACAAGGCGAAGTGGCGGGATCCTGTGTCCGGTTTCGGCTGCCCGCGGGATCTCTGTTACAATGCCGCCCCTCATCATAAGCCAAGAGATCCGGCCCATGAAGCTCAACCCCAATCAGAACGAAGCGGTCAAGTTTGTCTCCGGCCCTTGCCTGGTGCTGGCGGGGGCCGGATCGGGCAAGACCCGCGTCATCACCAACAAGATCGCCTATCTGGTGCAGCAGTGCGGCTACAACGCCCGCAACATCGCGGCTGTGACCTTCACCAACAAGGCGGCGCGGGAGATGAAGGAGCGGGTCGGCCAGACCCTGGGTCGCAAGGAGGCGCGGGGGCTCATGGTCTCCACCTTCCATACCCTGGGGCTCGACATCATACGTCGCGAGCACAAGAGCCTGAATCTCAAGGCGAACTTCTCCCTGTTCGACGACACCGACCAGCTGGCGCTGCTGAAAGAGCTGACCGAGGCGGAGCTCGACAACGACAAGGACAAGCTGTCGGCCCTTATCAGCCAAATCTCCAACTGGAAGAACGACCTCATCCTGCCGGCGCGGGCCATGCGCATCGCCCGGGGGCCGGAAGAGGTGCTGATGGCTCAGCTCTATGAGCGTTACCACCGTCAGATGGTGGCCTACAACGCGCTGGATTTTGACGACCTCATCGTGATGCCGACCTTGCTGCTGAAGAACAACGAGGAGGTGCGGACCCGCTGGCAGAACAAGATCCGCTACCTGCTGGTCGATGAGTATCAGGACACCAACACCAGCCAGTATGAGCTGGTGAAGCAGATTGTCGGCGAGCGTGCCCGCTTCACCGTGGTGGGGGACGATGACCAGTCCATCTACTCCTGGCGCGGTGCCAAGCCGCAGAACCTGGTGCTGCTGAACGAGGATTTCCCCAGCCTCAAACTCATCAAGCTGGAACAGAACTACCGCTCCAAGGGGCGCATCCTCAAATGCGCCAACATATTGATTGCCAACAACCCCCATGTGTTCGACAAGGCGCTCTTCTCCGAGCTCGACTACGGGGTGCCGGTCAAGGTGCTGTTCGCCAAGAACGAGGAGCACGAGGCGGAGCGGATCGCTGCCGAGATGATGGGGCACAAGTTCATGAACCGCACCCGATTCAAGGATTACGCCATCCTCTATCGGGGCAATCATCAGTCGCGCATCTTCGAGAAGGCTCTGATGACCAACCGCATCCCCTATCGCATCTCGGGCGGCACCTCGTTTTTCTCCCGCACCGAGATCAAGGACATCATGGCCTACCTCAAGCTGCTGGTGAATCCGGATGAGGACACCGCCTTCCTGCGGGTGGTCAATCTGCCGCGCAGGGAAATCGGCCCCACCACCCTCGAGAAGCTGGGGCAGTACGCCAACCAGCGCGGCAAGAGCCTGTTTGCCGCCAGCTTCGAACTGGGGCTGGAGCAGCACCTGTCTGGTCGCGGACTGGTGGCCCTGCAGGCCTTTACCAACTGGCTGGTGCGGCTCGGTGATCAGGCGCTGCGCGGCAACCCGGTGGAGGCGGTGCGGGACATGATCAAGGAGATCCACTACGAGGAGTGGCTCTACGAGACCTCCCCCAGCCCGAAGGCGGCGGAGATGCGGATGCAGAACGTCTCCACCCTCTATCGCTGGATCACCGAAATGCTGGAGGGGGACGAGCTGGAGGAGGCCATGACGCTTGCCCAAGTGGTCACTCGCCTCACCCTGCGCGACATGATGGAGCGCAACGAGGGGGAGGACGATGCGGATCAGGTGCAGCTGATGACGTTGCACGCCTCCAAGGGGCTGGAGTTTCCCTACGTCTACATGGTGGGCATGGAGGAGGGCTTGCTACCTCACCAGACCAGCATCGACGAGGACAACGTGGAGGAGGAGCGGCGCCTCGCCTATGTGGGTATAACCCGGGCCCAGACCGAACTGACTTTTACCCTCTGCAAGGAGCGCCGCCAGTACGGCGAGTCGGTGCGGCCGGAGCCGAGCCGCTTCCTGCTGGAGCTGCCCCAGGACGACCTGGAGTGGGAAAACCAGAAGAAGGTAAGCGCCGAGGAGCGCCAGCAGAAGGGGCAGGTCGGGGTCGCCAACCTGAGAGCGCTGTTCAAGAAGGATTGAGGGAGGACTCGGCCGGTGGGTCTGCCTGAGTGAGCAGCGGTATGATGTCGGATCCTGGCAGGGGCGGGGAGATGTGGCGCCCCTGTCCCTGGGCGCAGCCCAGTTCGATCAGCTTTTGCAACTGCTGCTGGTTCTCGATGCCTTCGACCACCAGAGTGAAGTCGAGATCCTGACAGATGTCCCGCATGGCGCGGATCAGCGCCAGATCCTTGGGGGAGTTCAGCATGCGATGGGTGAAGCTGTCATCCACCTTGATGTAGTCCACCGGGAAGTGGAACAGGGCATTGAGGGAAGAAAAGCCGGTTCCGAAGTCGTCGAGGCTGATCTGGATCCCATTGGCCCTGAGTTCATGGAGCGAGGTGAGGGAGTCGGCACTCTGCCTGGAGAGCTCCCGCTCGTTGAATTCGAAGATGAAGTAGCCGGGTATCACCCCTTCTTCCTCCATGATGTGAACAAGCGCCATGATCTGCTCGCGGTTGGCCAGGTGCTTGCCGGACAGGTTGAGCGATATCTTGAAGCGGCCGCCGCCCGAGAGCTGCAGCCAGCTCTTCAACTGCTGGCAGGTGCGTCTGAGGATCTGGCGATCCAGATCCTGAATGAGGCCGCACTGCTCGGCCAGAGGAATGAAGTCGAAGGCATCTTTCAGTTCCCCCTCCTCCGTGATCCAGCGCGCCATCACCTCCAGACCGACCAAGCGGCTGTCACACAGCCTGATCACCGGCTGGAAATAGGGGACAATCCGTCCTTCCCGCAAGGCCCTGAACAGCCGCTCCTCCGGCGAGCCTGAGTGCTCCATGCAGGCGTCGGAATACATGACGATGCGACTGCGGCCATTGCGCTTGGCCTGGTACATGGCGAGATCGGCCTGGTGCAGCAGCTCGCTGATGTCCGTGGTCTGCTCCGAGACGCTGGCCACCCCCAGGCTGACGGTAACGGTCAGCTCATTGCCCTGAAGCCGGAACGGGTGGGCGATGCGGCTTACAATGCGGTTGAGCACCGGGCTGACGTCCTCCTCCTGCTGACTGTTGTCCAGATAGATGACGAACTCGTCGCCCCCGAGCCTGGCCACCATGTCATTTTGCCGGATACAGCTCTGCAGGCGTTTGCCCAACTCCAGCAGCAACTGGTCGCCGGCACTGTGGCCCAAGGCATCATTGACCTGTTTGAAATGGTCTACGTCGGCGAAGATCAGGGTAAAGCCGGCCGTCTGATAACGGCGATAGCGGGTCATGGCATGATGGAGGTGATTCATCAGCAGGGCCCGGTTCGGCAACTGGGTCAGCGGATCGTGCAGTGCATTGAACTGGAGTCGCCGCTCCAGTTCCTGATGGTGTCTGAGTCGTTTCTGCAACCGCAAGTTGGTCTGGCGCAGTTGCTGGAGCCGCTGGTTGATGGACTCCTCCGAGTTGAGTTCATCCAGCTGCTGCCTGACTCTCTTGAGTTCCAGCAGCAGGGTCAACTGGTGGCGCAGGAAGTCGAGGAACAGCCTGTCATCGGTTTCCAGCGGTTGGGTCGTGTTGATGAGGAGGTGGGCAAAATACTGCTGTTGTTGACGCAGAGGCAGGCTGTACCAGAACAATCCGGCCTCGCTGCGCTCTATGCAGTTGGTGCTGTGGCACAGGCCCCTGATGACGTCATCATCGTAGGTGAGCCGTGTCGGATAGAGTCTCTCCAGTCGCTGGTTGTCGAGGCGGATCAGCAGCATGTCATTGACGGCCAGCATCTGGCGCAGCACCGCCTCCAGCTGGGAAAACAGGGCATGCTGCGGCAGATTGTGGGCCAACCGCATGATGCGGCCGATCTTTTCTATCTTCTGCTGCCAGTGAGGATCCCGCTGCATGAGGGGGGAGGCTTGTCCTGCCAGCTGGGTACCGGTCTGGGTTTCGTGCAGGCGCTTGGCCAGACACTCCAGCAACAGTCTCAGGGTCGGGGTCTGCTCGGGGGCGCCGCGGGCCAGCAACCATTGCACCTCATAGTGCTCCACCGCCTGCACACACCATCCCTGCTGTTCATCCAGCCGGGTGAGCTGTTCGGTAAGACGGGGCTCTTCACGTCCCAGTTGCTGCTTGAATGTCTCGGGCAGCTGATGCTCATACAACCAGTGCAGGCCCCCATCGGCCAGCCCCAGCATGGCAAAGTGCTGCAGGGGGCAGAGTCTGCCCAGCTGCTGTACCAGCCTGGCGTAGTCCTCAGGTGAGGCGATGCCGGGCGCGGGAAAATCCATGATGGAAGAAACGACCGCCAGCAAGGGGGGGGGATCTGGCGGTGTGAGGGGCTGGACTGACATGCAACACTCCCGAATTAGCTCACCTACAAGCGTAGTCGGAAGTGATTGGATTTAAAGGGCCGCAATAGGAGCCCTTTCAACCACTTAGAGCTTGTCGATCATGTAGTGAATGGCGTTTTCGATCTCTTCGTCACTACAGGCTGCGCAGGTTCCCCGTGCCGGCATCATGCCAGCCTTGCCGGTGAAGCCTTCGATGGCATGCTTGCGCAGGGTCTCGAACCCCTGGGCAATGCGTGGTTCCCAGGCGGCCTTGTCCCCGCGCTTGGGCGCACCGGCCGCGCCGGTATCATGGCAGGCAAAGCAGGCGCCCTTGAACACGGTCTCGCCATCACGGGGACCGGACGAGGCAGCAGCCGGGGCGGCCGCGGCCGTCGCAATGCCTTCCAGATCCTTGGCAGTGTAGACCTGACCGACCGGTGCTATGCGCTCGGCGATGGCTTCCGTCGACATCTCATCGGCGGCAAAGACGGCGCCGGACAGGGTGGCGGCAGCCATCCCGGCAGCCAGCAAATAGCTCAGTTTTTTCAACACGCTCATGTACTCCCAGCAGGCTCTTATTATCCCTAGAAAACGACGGGATTATAACCGAATAGTTACAGGCATTTAAACGCTTGTGTGTGAAGTGTTAAGCAATCTGCGAACAAAGTTTCTGCGGCGGCAGTGGCCGCAGGCAAGGCAAGAGCAAAAAGAAACCCGGCTTTCGCCGGGTTTTTGCAATCAGCCGTGAAAAAGGCTGACTTGTCTCCACTCAGGATCCCGGTGCCGGACCGGGCCTTCGCACCTGACATCCACAAGCCGTTGTCCAGGCTTCTCAATCCCAGTTCAGGATCACCTTGCCAGACTTGCCTGACCCCATGGCTTCGAAGCCCTGTTGGAAGTCATCGATGTGGAAGTGATGGGTGATGATGGGGCTGAGGTCCAGGCCAGACTGGATGAGGCTGGCCATCTTGTACCAGGTCTCGAACATCTCGCGGCCATAGATCCCTTTGATAAACAGTCCCTTGAAGATCACCTTGTTCCAGTCGATGGCCATGGTGGAGGGGGGGATGCCGAGCATGGCGATCTTGCCGCCGTGGTTCATCTTGTCGATCATGTCCTGGAAGGCGCTGGGCACGCCGGACATCTCCAGCCCCACGTCGAAGCCTTCGGTCATGCCGAGTTCGGCCATCACGTCGGAGAGCTGCTCCTTGGCCACGTTGACGGCGCGGGTGGCGCCCATCTTGCGGGCCAGCTCCAGCCGGTATTCGTTGACGTCGGTGATCACCACGTGACGGGCGCCCACATGGCGGCAGACGGCGGCAGCCATGATGCCGATGGGGCCGGCGCCGGTGATGAGCACGTCTTCACCCACCAGATCGAAGGAGAGGGCGGTGTGCACGGCGTTACCGAACGGATCGAAGATGGCGGCCAGCTCGTCGGGGATGTTGTCCGGCAACTTGAAGGCGTTGAAGGCCGGGATCACCAGGTATTCGGCGAAGGAGCCCGGGCGGTTGACGCCGACCCCTATGGTGTTGCGGCACAGGTGGGTGCGACCGGCGCGGCAGTTGCGGCAGTGGCCGCAGGTGATGTGGCCTTCGCCGGAGACGCGATCACCGATGGCGAAGCCGCGCACTTCCTGGCCGACGGCGACCACCTCTCCCACATACTCGTGACCGACCACCATGGGCACCGGAATGGTCTTCTGGGCCCACTCATCCCAGTTGTAGATGTGCATGTCGGTGCCGCAGATGGCGGTCTTGCGGATCTTGATCAGCAGATCGTTGTGGCCGAGCTCGGGAGCCGGGACGTCCGTCATCCAGATGCCGGCTTCGGATTTGAGTTTGGAGAGTGCTTTCATGACAGATTCCTCACGGCGCTGTGCCGGGTACAGAGGGTAATAAAATGGGGCCCAACCTTGGCCCCCGTTTTAATCAGCTAGCCATGTGATCAAATCACACCGAGCTCGCGGCCGATGCGGATGAAGGCATCGATGGCCTTGTCCAGCTGCTCGCGGGTATGGGCGGCAGACATCTGGGTTCGGATGCGGGCCTGGCCCTTGGGCACCACGGGGAAGGAGAAGCCCACCACGTAGATGCCGGCGGCCAGCATGCGGCTCGCCATCTCGGCGGCCAGCTTGGCATCTCCCAGCATGACCGGAATGATGGCGTGATCGGCACCGGCCAGGGTGAAGCCGGCGGCGCTCATCCGGGTGCGGAAGTACTCGCTGTTCTCTTTCAACTGGGCGCGCAGCGCGTGGCCGTCGGCCAGCATGTCGATCACCTTGATGGTGGCCGAGACGATGGAGGGAGCCAGGGAGTTGGAGAAGAGGTAGGGACGGGAGCGCTGACGCAGCCAGTCGATCACCTCTTTCTTGCCAGAGGTATAGCCGCCGGAGGCGCCGCCGAGCGCCTTGCCCAGGGTGCCAGTGATGATGTCGACCCTGTCCAGCACGCCGCAATATTCGTGGGTGCCACGGCCGTTCTCGCCGATGAAGCCCACCGCGTGGGAGTCATCCACCATCACCAGGGCGTCATATTTGTCCGCCAGATCGCAGATGGATTTGAGATCGGCGATGACACCATCCATGGAGAAGACACCGTCGGTGGCGATCAGCTTGAAGCGGGCGCCGTCGGCATTGGCCTGCTTGAGCTGGGCTTCCAGCTCGGCCATGTCGTTGTTGGCGTAGCGATAACGCTTGGCCTTGCACAGCCGCACGCCGTCGATGATGGAGGCGTGGTTGAGTGCATCGGAGATGATGGCGTCTTCGGCGCCGAACAGGGTCTCGAACAGACCGCCATTGGCATCGAAACAGGAGGAGTAGAGGATGCTGTCCTCGGTGCCGAGGAAGGCGGACAGCTTCTGCTCCAGCGCCTTGTGCTGATCCTGGGTGCCGCAGATGAAGCGCACCGAGGCCATGCCGAAACCGTGGCTGTCGAGCCCCTGATGAGCGGCGGCGATGAGGTCAGGGTGGTTGGCCAGCCCCAGGTAGTTGTTGGCACAGAAGTTCAGAACCTGCTCGCCACCCACTGCAATCTGGGCCTGCTGAGCCGAGGTGATGATGCGTTCCTGCTTGTATAGCCCTTCCGCCTTGACCTGTTCGAGCTGTTCGGCCAGGTGACGATAGAATCCGTTAGACATCCTCGGTCCTCATTGACTGTGTCGACTGTGTTATCAGGATCTTGGGCCGTGCGAGGCGCACGGACTGACGTCGTCGCGGTCGTGACGAAACGTCGACAGACCCTGGAATGGGCAACATTTTACTGCAATCGCTGCGCACCAATTCAAATTTTTATGCTGATATTCAACAATTGTGAAACAGATCTCACCCTGCTGGTTGGGCCAGTTGGTGGTAGTGCTGCTCCAGTTGGCGGATCTGGGCGAGCACCTGGGGCTGCACATAGGGGCGCAGCAGGAAGAGCACCCGCAAGACGCCCTGATAAAGCAAGGGCTTGGTGATGCGGGTGGCGGGTGCCTGGGCTATCTGGAACGGGATCCAGCAGGTGACGACCATCTTTATGGTCTGGCCAAGGTCGGGCAGGTCTTCGTCGCTGACGTCTATGATGCCGCCCTCGCGCAGGCTTCTGAGCAGCGCCTCCACGGCGGCGCGCAGCTGCTCCTGAGCCTTGAGGTATTTGTGCTGCAAGGGTTCGTCGCGACTGAGGATGTCCGGTAGATTTGCGTAGAAGAAGCGGAACTGCCACATCAGATAGAAGATGGCATCCAGATAACCCATCAGATCTTCCAGCTTGATCTCGTGGCTGCGGGCCGGGGTGAAGCTCTCGCTCAGGTGACGGGCGTATTGATCGAAGATGGAGTGGATGATGTCTTCTTTATTGCGGAAGTGGTAATAAAGGTTGCCCGGGCTGATACCGAGATGGGCGGCAATGTGGTTGGTGGTGATGTTGCGTTCACCCTGATCGTTGAACAGCTCGGTGGCGCTGTGGATGATCCTGTCTCTGGTCTTCATCGCTGATCCCTCTGCCGGGCCCTGTGCGCCGAGGTCGAATCCCCTGGCGGCCCGTGATAAACTTTTCGGCAATTTCAAATTGGCCCACTATACACAGCTTTAACAGGCAGTCACACGGGGCCATCAACGTACGCGAGGCAAACTCCATGATCGTAGTAACTGGCGGTGCTGGCTTTATCGGCAGCAATCTGGTCAAGCAGCTGAACGCTCAAGGACGGACCGATATCGTGGTCATCGACGACCTGACCGACGGCACCAAGTTCGTCAACCTGGTCGATCTCACCATCGCCGACTACATGGACAAGGACGAGTTCCAGGCGCGGATCGTCTCCGGTGACGAGTTTGAAGAGTGGGATGGCGGCATCGAGGTGATCTTCCACGAAGGTGCCTGCTCCGCGACTACCGAGTGGAACGGCAAGTTCATCATGGAGGTCAACTACGAGTACTCCAAGGATCTGTTCCACTACTGCATCGAGCGGGAAATTCCCTTCATCTATGCCTCCTCCGCCGCGACCTATGGTGGTCGCAACGACAACTTCATCGAAGATCCCAAGTTCGAGCAGCCGCTGAACGTCTATGGCTACTCCAAGCAGCTGTTCGATCAATACGTGCGCCGCTGGCTGCCGGAGATCGACTCCCAGGTTGTGGGTCTGAAATACTTCAACGTCTACGGTCCCCGCGAACAGCACAAGGGTTCCATGGCCTCCGTCGCCTTCCACCTCAACAACCAGGTGAAGCAGGGGGACAATCCCAAGCTGTTCGAGGGCTGTGACGGCTTCCCGGACGGCGGCCAGATGCGCGACTTCATCTATGTGGACGATGTCTGCAAGGTGAACCTCTGGTTCTGGCAGAACCCGCAGCACTCCGGCATCTTCAACTGCGGCACCGGCCGGGCCGAGCCGTTCCAGAACGTGGCCGAGGCCGTGATCAAGCATCACCAGCAAGGCGCCATCGAGTACATCCCTTTCCCGGATCACCTCAAGGGTCGCTACCAGAGCTTCACCCAGGCAGATCTCACCCGTTTGCGCGGCGTCGGTTATGACGGCGAGTTCAAGACAGTGGCCGAAGGCGTGGCCGATTACATGGCCTGGTTGAACCGGGCTTGATCCCCCTCTGACGGGCGGCCCTGGCCGCCCGTCGATCGGATGCGCTTGCATGAACATATTGATGGCACTCTCCCAGCTCGAAGTCACGGGAGCTGAGGTCTATGCCACCACGGTCGGCAACGAGCTGACCCGGCGTGGTCACAACGTCTTTTACGTGTCAGATACCCTGACCAAGCCCACGCAAGGGCCCGTATTCAAGCTGAGGTTCAACAAACGCAGCATACTGCGCCGCTTCTGGCATGTGTTTTACCTCATCTATCTCATCAGGAAGCACCACATCCAGCTGGTCCATGCCCACTCCCGCGCCTCCGGCTGGAGCAGCTATGTGGCCTGCAAGCTGACCGGCACCCCCATGATAACCACAGTTCATGGTCGTCAGCCGGTGCATGCCTCCCGCAAGGCCTTCCATGCCCTCGGCTATCGGGCGGTGGCGGTGTGCGAAGATATCGCCCGCCAGATTATCGACAATCTGGGGGTCGACCCTGCGATCGTGCAGGTGCTGCGCAATGGTATCGAAACCGACAAATTCCAGCCTGTGCCTGCGCCGGAGAATCCCAAGCCGGTGATCGCCATCATAGGTCGACTGAGCGGCCCCAAGGGAGAGCTCTGCTATCGTCTGCTGGACGAGGTGCTGGATCTGGACGCCTGCCAAGTCCGAGTCGTCAGCGGCACCAAGGTGCCGGAGCGCTTTGCCCGCTTCCAGGACAAGGTCGACTTCGTCGGCTATGTGGATGATGTGCCCGCCCTGTTGGCACAGTGCGATCTGGTGATCGGCGCCGGCCGGGTGGCGATGGAAGCCCTGCTGTGCGGCCGTCCGGCGTTTGCCATCGGCGAGGCCAAGGCCATCGGGCTGGTGACTGAACAGAATCTGGACGAGGCGTTGGCCAGCAACTTCGGCGACATAGGGCCCCAGGATCTGGCGATCGATTTTGCCGCGCTGAAGGGGCAGATTGCCTCAGCCCTGGCGAGCAAGAGCGTGCCGGGTAGTCTGCGTCAGCGGATTTTGCAAGAGTATGACTTGCAAGGGGTCGTCACCGGACTGGAGTCCATCTATCAGGATGCCGTGGTGGAAACGCTGCGCCGGGAAATGCCGGTCATCATGTATCACCGCTTCATCGAGCAGGAGAGCGAAAAGGGGGTGCATGGCACCTGGCTGCCCGTCGCCATGTTCGAGAAACATCTCAAGTTGATGAAGTGGCTCGGTTACGAGACGCTGACGTTCGCGGATCTGGCGGACAAGGGCTTCATCCACCGCCTGCAATACGGCAAGAAGTACCTGATGATCACCGTCGACGACGGTTATCGGGACAACCTCACTCGCATGCTGCCTGTGCTCGAAAAATATGGTTACAAAGCCGTGGTATACATAGTGACCGGCGAGGATCACAATCGTTGGGATGTGGAACACCCGACCCATCCCGATACCCCGGTGGCACTGATGAGTGGCGATGAGATCAAGGCGCTGGTGGCCTCCGGTCACGTGGAGGTTGGGGGTCATACCCTGACACATCCGCGCCTCAGCACGCTGGCTCCCGCGCAGCAGGAGTACGAGATCAGGACCAACAAGGAACGGTTGGAGCAACTGCTCGGCCATTCGCTGCTGTCGTTTGCCTACCCTTACGGGGATCTGAACGAGAGCGCGAAAGCCCAGGCCGATGTGGCTGGCTACCGTTATGCTGTGGCCACCAACAGCGGCCCCAGGGCCATGCACCAGGATCCGCTTCAGATCCGTCGGATCGCCATCTTCCCCCGCACCGACATGTTCGGGTTGTGGCGCAAGATCCGTGGCAACTATGTGTTCAGAAAATCTTGATGGGAAAATACACATTGTCCTGGATGAAAGATCAGACCCTGTCGACGAATCACGATTTTCTCGGCTTTTTTCATGGCAAGGCGTTTGGCAACTTCATCTTCCTGAATATTCTGGGTTACACCCTGTTCAAGGATTCGATACAGCTGATCGCCGATGTCTGCCAGACCATCATCGTCTTCGCTACCTTGCTGGCCTTCTATGTGGATAGAGCTTTTTTCATCAAAAACAGAGTCTTTCAACTGCTCTGTCTGGCCGTGGTGGTGCAGTGCCTGAGCTGGGCGTCATCCCGATATTATGTCCATGACTATGCCCTCAAGTACCCTTCGGTAAAGTCGATGGCCTATCTGTTCTTCTTCCTCGGTCTCGCCTACTGGCTGAAAGGGGAGCCGCGCCGCATCGTTATCACCTTGTTGACCTTCTGCGTCGGGGTGGTCTTCACCTTTGCCTACCACTCGGCCTTTTTCTCCATCTTCGAGACGGGGCTCGACGGCGCTAGGGTGGATTTCAATTACCGCAATGCCCAGCATGGCTCTTTGATCGCGGGCGCCTGCTTTCTGTTTTTCGTCCTGTTGCTGCTCACCTCAAGATTCAAGAAGCTGTCATTGGCCAATGCCGGGATCCTGCTCGGCATAGTGCTGTTCGGCGTTTTCTCCATTATTCTGCAATCCCGACAGTCCTGGCTGGCCATCTCGGTATCGCTCGCGATTCTCCCTCTGCTGGGGGATGGCGAACATTGGCCAACCCGCAAGGTGGTAATGACCTACGCCATGTTGCTGCTGACCATGCTGGCCCTCTATCAGGTCTCGTTCATCAGGGAGAGGGTGTTGTCGGGCTTTGTGCATCAAGGGGATATGCATGCCATATTGACGGGCAACTGGAACGAGGTACGGGACGTCAGCATAGGGGTGAGATTGAAGACCTGGCTCGAGGCCATCCAGTGGTTCCTGGCACACCCGCTCTTCGGCACAGGATATGGCAGTCAATCACTGGTCATTACCCTGTCCAAGACTCTGCCGGATTTCATCACCCGGGAGTTCCGTCACCTGCACAACTCCAACATGGAGACCCTGGTGTGCTGGGGCATTGCCGGATTCATGGTGCTGTATGGCACACTCTTCACCGTGGTCCGTCAGGTGCTGTTCTGTTCGCTCTCTTCGCGTTTCATCAAGATGTTGACCATCTCTTTCATCATCTACTGGCTCATCATCAACAACTTTGAATCCTTTTTCTACATGCGCTCCGGGCAGTGGGTATTTAGCGTCTTCATGGGCGCCATCTACTCGGTTGCACTGCATGGGGAACTGAATCGGTTTGCAAAGGAAGCTCATGAAAATTTACGTCATTAGCCTGGATAGGGCCGTCGAGCGGCGTCGTCGCGTCGAGTCCGTCCTGGCGGCCAGAGGCATCGAATTCGAGTTCTTCAGTGCCGTGAATGGCTTTGAAGGTCTCCCCGAACGGTTGCAGGCGTTGCCGGATGACCAGCACAGGATCCGTTTCAGGAGTCGGCCCCTGACCCCCGGGGAAAAAGGCTGTTATGCCAGCCACTTCCTGTTGTGGGAAAAGTGTGTCGAACTCAATGAACCCATCCTTATTCTGGAAGATGATTTCCTGCCTACCCAGTACTTTGAAGAGGTGTTGAAGACCCTGCCGAAGGTTCATGAGCAGTATGAGTATGTGAAGGTGGAGCCGCAGGTCGGGTCGGCCACCGCATTGACCACCATAGACAACATGCAGCTGATGTTCTGGCACAACAACTCCTGCTGGACCACGGGGTACAGCATCTCTCCCCAGGGAGCCCGCCGTTTGCTGGCCCACAGTCAGCGGTGGCTCTGCTCGGTCGACAACTTCATCGGTGAGTCCTATCGCACCGGGCTCATCTGCACCGGCCTTATCCCCTATGCCATCTACAGCCCGCGGGACATGGGCAGTGACATCCAGAATCAGGTTGAACTGAAGAAGGTGCCGCTGGGATTCAAATTGACCCGTGAACTGTACCGCTTCTACCGGTTCATAAGAATGACGCTGTGGAACGTGAAGCACTGTGGGGGCAAGTCATGAGCGCGACCAATAAAACCATTCATGCCATCTGGTTGGGCAACCGGCTGCCGCCCCTGGCGCATGTGTGTATCGACGACTGGCGAAAGCAGGGTTACGACTACAAGCTGTGGCTGGATACGGACCCGCAGATAAAGCGCTGGATCCAGGAGTGCACCTTTGCCCGGGAGTGCTACCAACGGGGCTTGCTGGCCTTCGTGACCGATTACCTGCGCCTCAAGATCCTCACCCAGGAAGGGGGCCTCTATCTGGATACCGATGTCACCATCAACCAGGATCCCTTCCCGCTCTTCGAGTCAGTGGCCTTTGGTGCTGGGTACGAATCCGATCGGCTGATCGGCACCGCTGTCATCTACGCCAGGCAGGATTCCGCCATGTTGTCCGAGCTGGTGCGGTTCTATGAAGAGGAGATCATGTCCTCCCCCATGTACATGGGGCCCGAGATCATGACCAGACTGGTGTCAGAGAAGTTGGCGCAGTCCGGCGATGCCGCCCTTATCGCCCCGGTTCATTACTTTTACAACTATCAGGGGGAAGCCATTCATTTTGAGCCCGCCGCGGAGCGCTATATGACGCACTGGTTCCAGCACAGCTGGAAGCGTTCATCCGGCCTTATCTTCCTGAGAGCCAAGGCCAAGGGATGGTCCGGATATCTCTATGAGTGGCAGAAGGAGTTCTTCCGTCTGAGGAAGTGATGGCCTGACGCGGTCCGTCACCCGGTTACCCGACGGACATAGGGTTGGATGCCGACGCTTCTGGTTTGCCATGGGGTGATGCCACTTCGTCCCAAAGCATGCTCAACTGTCGTTGAACGGCCAGGACTTCCTGCTCGGGATCTTGGTGACTGGTATCGATGAATCGATAGCGGGGATGAGAGACGGGGTTGGCAATGGCGGAGTGTCCCAGGGGAGAGACTATGGTCAGCAGCGGGATATCCAGCGCCTGCGCCATATGCCGCGGGCCAGTGTCGTTGCCGACGAACAGCTGGCAGTGGGCGATAAGTCCTGCCAGCTCCCGTACCGAACGGGTCTGGACATGGTCAAACACGTTGGCTTGCAGCGCGGCGGGCAGCAAGGGCTTCAGGCTGCGGTTGTACGCTTCCTCCCCCGGCCCGCAGTAGATCAGGATCTGGGCGTCGTGTTGCTCTATCAGCCAGCGTGCGACCTCGGCGAAACAGTCGATGGGCCAGCGCTTGTAGTGCCCAAGGGAGTTGACCCCCATGGCGATCAGCGGCCTGCCCGGATCTATGCCGGCGGCCTGCAGGGTCTCCCGTCCCCGTTGCTTTTCCTCATCACTCAGCCAGAGATAGTAGTTGCGATCCTCCTTGGTGAGACCGAGGGGTTTTAGCAGCGAGAATCTGTCATCCACCAGGGTGCTGTTACCCTGATGTTCGGTGTCATGTCGAAAGCGGACGATGCGGTTGTGGCCGAGCCGCCAGGGGAAGGAGTCAAACCCGATCCGCAAGCGGGCGCCGGACAGCAGGCAGGTCAGCAGACCTATCATCTGACCCTGGCTGTTGATCACCACGTCGTAGCGCTCGCGGCGAATGTCCAGCAGCAACTCTTTCATGTAGCGCCACTCGTTGCGGCGCGATTTCTCGATGACGATCAAGCGATCTATGTTGGGATTCCCCTCCGCCATCCCCGCGCAGTAATCCATGACCAGATAGTGAACCTCCCCGGCGGGGTCGTGCTGTTTGAGGTTGTTGCACAGTGCGGTGGAGATCAGCACATCTCCTATCTGTTTGGTTTGTACTACCAGGTATTTCATGGAAGAGGCCTCGGGTGAGGTCGGGGTGGAACGTCAGCGCACCAGCATATCGCACTCCCCCGTCAGATGCTGCCGCTGTGGGCTGAAAATCCGATCCAACGCACTGTGTTTGCACATATTTTCGGCGTCGATGTGGTGGGGTTGCTGCAAACAACAGGCGCGGCCCATAGACCGCGCCTGCTGACTGCCTGGACGAAGTGCCATCAGCGCACTATCAGGCCCAGCAGTATGCCCACCACGCCGAAGTCAGCATCGCTGAAGGTGGTGTTGGCAAAGCCGAGATCCCCCAGCACCGGCAACAGGAACACCGGCAGGAAGGTGATCAGCAGGCCGTTGGCGAAGGCCCCGAGCAGGGCGCCGCGACGGCCACCAGTGGCATTGCCGAACACCCCGGCCGCTGCGCCGACGAAGAAGTGCGGCACCACGCCCGGGATGATGACGGTCAGTCCCAGCAGATAGAGCAGCACCATGCCCGCCAGGCCAGCGGCAAAGCTCGACAGGAAGCCGATCAGTACCGCATTGGGGGCGTAGGGGAAGACGATGGGGCAGTCCAGCGCCGGTTTGGCGTTGGGCACCAGCTTGTCGGAAATCCCCTTGAAGGCAGGCACTATCTCGGCGATGACCATGCGCACACCCTGCAGGATGACGTAGACACCGGCGGCGAAGGTGATGGACTGCATCAGGGAGAACATGAACCAGTGCTTGCCCTTGGCAACGCTGTTAACGAACTCGGGGCCGGCGAAGGCGGAGGTGATGAGGAAGATGATGCCCATGGTGAAGGAGATGGCCACCGGGGTGTCGCGCAGGAACAGCAGGCTCTTGGGCACCTGCACCTCTTCGCTGCTGTGGGCCTTGTTGCCGAACTTGGCGCCGATCCAGCCGGCCAGCACGTAGGAGATGGTAGAGAAGTGGCCGAGCGCCACGTCGTCCGAGCCGGTGATCTGCTTCATGTAGGGGTGGGCTAGGGCCGGGAACAGCACCATGGTCACGCCGACCACCAGGCTGCCCACCGCGATCAGCGGGACGCCGCTCATGCCACCGGCGGAGAGAATGGCCGCCACCATCATCGACATGAAGAGGGTGTGGTGACCGGTCAGGAAGATGAATTTCCACGGCGTGAGGCGGGCGATCAGTATGTTCACCAGCATGGCGAAGAACATGATCATCGCCATCTCCTTGCCGAACGACTGCTGGGCGATGGAGACGATGGCCTCGTTGTTGGGGACCACCCCCTTGATGCCGAAGGCGTGCTGGAAGATGGTGGCGAAGTCGCCCAGCGAGTTCACCACCAGGGTGGCGCCGGCCCCTAGGATGACGAAGCCCATGATGGTCTTGACCGTGCCCTTGATGCACTCGGTCACGGGTTTCTTCTGTGCTATCAGGCCGATGAGGGCGATCAGGCCGACCAGCACGGCGGGCTCCGACAGCACGTCAAACATCAGAAAATTGAAAAATTCCATGGTCAGCTCCAAGCAGATGGAAGCGGCGGCCTACAGGCCGCCCAGGCAGTCATATCGAGGTTAGAGAGCGCCCAGTTCGCGCAGGGCGATGGAGAGCTTCTCTTTCATGGCAGCCTTGTCGACCATGTTGTCCAGGGACACCAGTCGGCCATTGACTCCCATGCTGATGAGCTGCTCGGCGATGTCGCGGGTGGCCACGAACATCTCGGCGGTTTCGCTGCCGGCGGAGGCGAGATCCCTGTGATCCACTTCGGCGGTGACGCTCAGCTCCTTGAGGATGCTCTTGATGCTCATCTCCATCATCAGGCTGGTGCCCAGGCCGTGTCCGCATACAACCAGAATTTTCATTGTCTCTTCCTCTGTCAGGCGCTGGGCGCCACTCAGTAACGCGCCAGGATGCGCAAAATGTCGTCTTTGGTGTCGGCCGCCATGATGGCCGCCACATCTTCTTCATTCATGAACAGCTCGGCCAACTGGGCGATTGTCTCCACGTGGGAGTTGCCGTCGCTGGCGGCCAGGGTGATGAGCAGCCGGACCGGGTCATTGCCCTCGGAATCGAAGTTGACCCCCTCCTTCAGCACGGTCAGTGCCAGCCCCAGGCGGTTGACGCCATCTTCAGGGCGGGCGTGGGGCATGGCCAGGCCCGGGCCCAGCACGTAGTAGGGGCCGAGCTCCTCGTGGGAACGAAACAGCGCCGCCACATAGGATGGCTCTATGGTGCCGTTGGCCAGCAGAGGGGCGGTGGCGAGCTCGATGGCATGGCGCCAGTCGCGGGCGCCCGCTTCGATGGAAATGACCTCCTCGGTCAGCAATTGGGTCAGCATGGCAATGTCCGGGCTGGATGAGATGGCGCCAATCTAGCGATCTCGCCGGCTGATAACTGTGAGCCTGATCGCGAAAGTTAGCGCTACCAGATAGCGCTAACACTGAAGTGTGATAGCGCTATCATTTCTGCTATGAGAGGGATTCATCTTGCCCTGTCACCCGCTCGAAGGAGGTAAAATCCGGTTTGAGCAAATAGTCAGTGCCGCACTTTTGCCTTAAAGTGAGTACCCCCATGCCGAGGAAGGGAAAGGATGTCAGAAGCGAAGAAGCGCCGTAGCACGGGTCGGGTGACCCTCAACGAAGTGGCCCAGTTGGCCGGCGTGGGGGCCATGACGGTGTCGCGCGCCCTGCGTACCCCGGAGCTGGTGTCGGACAAGATGCGCGAGCGCATCGAGGCTGCGGTGGATGAACTTGGCTATATCCCCAACCGGGCGGCGGGGGCGCTGGCTTCCGCCACCTCCCAGACCATAGTGGTGATCGTGCCCAGTCTGACCGAGCGCGGCTGCGGCGACATGATAGCGGGTCTGCAGCAGACCCTGCTCGCCGAGGGCTACCAGATCATGTTGGGGGACGCCCAGCACCTGAAGCGGCAGGAAGAGAGCCTGCTCAACAACTTCCTGCAACACAATCCGGCCGCCGTGGTGCTGTTTGGCGGCGATCCTGGCGAAACCATACGCACACGGCTGCAGGCTGCCCGGCTACCGGTGGTGGAGGTGGGTGCCATGGCGCGCCAACCCATCGACATGAATGTGGGGGTCTCCAACTTCGACGCCGGCTATCAGCTGACCCGCCACCTGATCGAGCGCGGTTATCGCAACATCGGCTTTCTCTGCGCCCGTCAGGAGCAGTGGATGCTGCAACAGCGCATGCAGGGGTGGCAGAAGGCACTGCTGGACAATTACCTCTCCCCCGATGCCATCATCAACACCTCCGAGCTGCCGAGTTTCAGCACCGGGGCCGCCATGCTGGGAGAATTTCTGCTGCGCTGGCCCGAGCTGGATGCGCTGGTATGCGTCAATGATGAGCTGGCGGCGGGCGTGCTATTTGAATGTCAACGCCGCCACCTGAGCGTGCCGGGCAAGCTCGCCATCGCCGGTTTCGACGATCTGGATGTGGCGCGGGCCTGCTATCCGGCGCTCACCTCGGTCAGGATCCCCTATCACCAGATGGGCCAGGAGGCCGCCGATCTCATCCTGCGTCAGCTGGCAGGCGAGACGGTGGCCGGCCTGGCCCTGACCCTGGATTTTCAACTGCAAAGGCGTCAAAGCACCTGATGGGTGACGCCACAACATTGAGAGGCAAGCATGTTCAAGGCTCTGTTACTGGACAACCAAGATGGCAAGACCAAGGCAACGCTGACCCAGCTGGCCGAGAGCCAGCTGCCGGCAGGGGAGGTGCGGGTGGCGGTGAGCTACAGCTCCCTCAACTACAAGGACGGGCTGGCCATCGCCGGCAAGGGCAAGATAGTGCGCCAGTGGCCGCTGGTGCCGGGTATCGACTTCGTCGGCACTGTGCTGGAGTCGGCCGACAGCCGCTACCAGAGCGGTGACAAGGTGGTACTGACCGGTTGGGGTGTGGGGGAAGGACACTGGGGCGGCATGGCCGAACAGGCGCGGGTCAAGGCCGACTGGCTGGTGCCGCTGCCGGCCGGGCTGGATGAGCGGCAGGCCATGTGCATCGGCACCGCCGGTCTGACCGCCATGCTCTGCGTGCTGGCGCTGGAAGAGGCGGGCATAATCCCCGAGAGTGGCGAGATCCTGGTGACAGGGGCGGCGGGCGGAGTGGGCACCACCGCCGTCGCCCTGCTGTCCGCGCTGGGTTATCGCGTCGCGGCCCTGACCGGCCGTCCCGAGGAGCAGGGCGCCATGCTGACGGCGCTGGGCGCCAGTCGTATAGTGCCGCGCAGCGAACTGCTGGAGCCTGCCAAGGCGCTGGAGAAACAGCTGTGGGCCGGTGCTATCGACACCGTCGGCAGCCAGGTGCTGGCCAAGCTGCTGGCCCAGATGAACTATGGCGGCACCGTGGCGGCCTGTGGCCTGGCGGGCGGCTTCGATCTGCCGACCAGCGTGATGCCCTTCATCCTGCGCAACGTGCGGTTGCAGGGGGTGGATTCGGTGATGTGCCCGCTGGCGCGCCGTCAACTGGCCTGGCAGCGACTGGCGCGGGGTCTGCCCGCCAGCTTCTTCGCCCAGGCGGTCACCGAGATTGGGCTGGAGCAGGTGGTGGAGGCCGCCGAGGCCATTACCCTGGGTCAGGTGGCTGGCCGTACCCTGGTGAAGCTCTGAGTGGAACCACTGGCGAGCCTCATGTTTCTGGATAGACTTTGAAGGCCGGTGCACTACTCAAGGAGAATGAGCATGGGTACGCAGACGCCGGATTTCGAGCTCGACGATGAGTGGGAGCCGGAATCCTGGGAAGACGAGCTGGAGGAGCTGGACGACGAGGACTGGCAGGACTATGACCCCCTCGACGATCGGTGACTCCCTGTAACGCATGAGGGCGGGCCTGGTGGCCCGCCCGATTTTTTGTCCGTTCGGCAGCATGCCCCTTGGTTGCCGCGCGAGGCTCTGGTTAGAATGAACTGCTCAAATGGCGCTGTGGGAAGAGGGATGCCCGTCAGGCCAGAGACGCCATAAACCACTCGAACAACGTCCAAGGATGATTATGCGCTCACTCGTCATCATGCTCTGTGCCACCCTGCTCGGGGGCTGTGTCTCCAACTCGGACGATCCCTGCGAAAAGGTGTGGAGCGACGTCGGGGAAGCCGATGGCAAGCTGGGGTTTGCCGATGACAGGGTGGCATTCCACCAGACCCAGTGCGGCGACAAGGTGGACGTTGCCATGTGGCAGCAGGGCCGCCAGAAGGGATTGGCCTGGTATTGCCGCCCGGAGCACCTCTATCTGGCCGGGCGATCCGGGGAGGAGTACCGTGGCGTCTGCCCCAATGACGTTCAGGCCCGTCGCCTGTTCGAGCAGGGCCGCCAGGGCTGGACCGATCAGTGAGGCCCCACAAGCTGGGTTAATTGTATGGAAAAAGTTCTCAGTATTAATGTAGACGCCACAGTGGCCATGATTGCTGCACTCATCGCCGCATGTTCAGCGTTATATGCTCGCCGATCTGCGAAGGAAGCCAAGCGGGCCAATGACATAGGTCGTCTGAATGCTTTGCTCTCCCTCAGACAACACTATCTCGAACTGCTGCGGCATCAGGAGGCTATGGCGAAACAGTTGGAATACATTCCCAGTGGCTTGAGGTCTGTCAGAGAGACATACGCGGATTTGGACTCGAAATTGCGCCAAGTGACAGCCGAGCTCGACTTGTACCATCCCAAGGTGGTGAAGAACAAGCTGTGACGCCGTGTTAGGCGGCGGCCAACTAAGCAACTCAATCTATTGGTTTTACTCTTCTTTTTTCAGCCGCAACGGCTGACACAGGTAGTCCTTGTCATTGGCGCTGCGGGCGCATTTGCCGCACACGAACTTGGGTTTGCGCAATATCTTGCGCAGCGTCTTGAGATCGGCGGGGATCTCGTGACGGCGCCATTCACACAGCGTCTTGTGGCCCATGACGATGACTTCCTCGACAGTGAATGGGAGCGGTAGGGAGAGCAGACTGCCGGTCGGCACCCTGCTCGCGGTTCATTACTGATAAAGATACTTGGTGAAGATGAGCTCGCGTACCACCTTCTTGCCGGTTTCTTTGACCAGCAGTTCGTTGACCTTGGCCTCGCACTCCTTGCGCAGCTCTTCCCGACTCACCAGCGACTTGATCTGGGCGCCCGTCTTGCTGCCAATCAGGCGGATGATGGCGTCGCGGATCAGGGGGTCGTGCTGTTCCAGCAACTTGAGATCGGCGGCGTTTTCGGCCATCAGCTCCACCGTCACCCGTACATACCCCAGGGTTTTGCCATCGCCGAGGTAGTTGGTGATGATGTCCGGATCCAGCGCATGATAGGCGAATCCCGGCTGGACGGCGGCGGAGGCCGGATCGGCGGCCGCTTCCTCGTTGGCGAAGGCGTGGGTATTCAACAAGGTACAGCCCAGGGATAACACCAGCAGAATTCTGAAGATCTTCATCAAGATGGCTCGGCAGCGACGGATGCCCCATTTTTGATGCTGCCATCGGGGCCGTCAAGCACGGATGTTCTTACAATTCGCCATTGATTTACGGATAATAAACCGGATTTTAACCTGACAACGGAAATCTCCGGATGGTGAAGCTGTGAAGTCCGAGTTGACTGTTCCCCTGATCCAGCTCGTCCCCTGGCGGGCACCCGCAGAGTGTGACCCCCCCGAGGCACTGCGCCCCTGGTTGCTGGAGGCAGACTCCATGACCCGGCGCCTGCGGCGTTACAATCGTCACCTCTCGGTGCAACTGCTCGGCAATCGCAGCGTGTCGCTGGGGGCGGACGAGCAGACGCTGGTGGCCGTTGCCGATCCCGTGGGGATCTGCCGCGAGGTTATCCTGCACGGTGATCATGGGCCGGCCATTCTGGGCTGGACTCTGTTTGCCGAGGCGGCGCTGCAGGCGGGCGGTCTGCAGGATCTGGGGGAGCAGCCATTGGGGGAGCGTATCTTCGGTGATGCACCGGCACGGCGGGATCACCTGCAACTGGCCTGCTTCGAGATCGCGAGCAATCCTTGGTGCCAGGCCGCCACCGTCTGGGGGCGCCGCTCTCGTCTCTATCTGGGGCAGTGGCCCTTGCTGGTCCATGAACTCTTCCTGCCCTCGCTATCGTCTCATTCGCTGCCATCGCATAAGGAGCTGGAGTGAAGCTGTTAACCAAGGAGCGGGGACTGGCCTATGTGCAGTTGGCCCGCATCGACAAGCCCATCGGCACCCTCTTGCTGCTGTGGCCGACCCTGTGGGCGCTCTGTCTCGCGGCGGGCGGCCTGCCGGATCCCTGGATCTTGACCGTGTTCGTGGTGGGGGTTTTCCTGATGCGCTCGGCAGGCTGCGTCATCAATGACTATGCGGATCGTAACTTCGACGGCCACGTGAAACGCACCGCCGGCCGGCCGCTGCCCATGGGCCGGGTCGACGAACGGGAGGTGCTGATCCTGTTCGCCGTGCTGGCGCTCATCTCGTTCGCCCTGGTGCTGACCCTGAACACGCTCACCATAGGCCTGTCGTTCGCCGGCCTGCTGCTGGCGGTCTGCTATCCCTTCATGAAGCGCTTCATTCCCATCCCGCAGCTGGTGCTCGGGATGGCGTTCTCCTGGTCCATTCCCATGGCCTATGCGGCCCAGGCCAATGCCCTGCCGCCCGTGGCCTGGCTGCTGTTTCTCGCCAACCTGCTGTGGACCATCGCCTACGACACCCAGTATGCCATGGTGGACAGGGACGATGACCTCAAGCTCGGCCTCAAGTCGAGCGCCATCCTGTTTGGCCGTCACGACAAGCGGATCATCGGCGTGCTGCAACTGGCAACCCTGCTGATCCTGCTGGGGGTGGGCCAGCTGATGGCGCTCGGCTCGGGTTATTACTGGGGGCTGCTGGGGGCTGCGGCGCTGTTCGTCTATCAGCAGCGGCTGATCCGGGAGCGCCAGCGGGAGGCCTGCTTCCAGGCGTTCCTCAATAACAACTATGTGGGTGCCTTGGTGCTGCTCGGGGTTATCGCCCACTACCTTTGAGAACCCCTGTCGATAAAAAAGGCCGCATGATGCGGCCTTTTTGTTGGCTGTAAGATGGTGGTTAGAGCCGGTTTCCCGCCTGTATGGTGCGGCGGATCTTGTTGCTCAGCAGCGGCACTATGTTGTCGGCCAGCGCCTGGAAGCGGCCGAGATCCGGCTTGCAGCCGGTGTCCAGATAGCCTTCGCTGCGCAGGGTGTGGATCAGGGTGCTGAACAGCTTCTGGTCGAAGAACTCGGGGGCGTTGATGCCGTGCAGGGTGCCGAGGCGCTCCGCCATCATCAGGCCGTCCGCCTCCAGCTGCTCTGCCTCTATGCGGGGCTGGGCCAGCACCCGGGTCAGCACGATGGCGTAGCGCTGCAGCGTCTCCTGAATGCTCTCGGCCAGCAACAACAGGCGGGTCTGGTTGCCCGGATTGACCCAGTAGCCGCCGTCGCGCGCCTCGACCAGTTGCTGGCGTTGCAGTTCGGCCAGCAGGGCATCGACCAGCTCTGGCAGCTCCTCCTCTTGGTAGCGCAGGAACAGCTCCGTCCTGAGCAGCGGGTAGATGTCGATGCAGCGGGCAACGAGTTCGCTGCGGGAGATCCCCTCGCAGCGTTCGATCAAGGCCGCCACCAGGGAGGGCATGGCGAACAGGTGGAGGATGTTGTTGCGGTAGTAGGTCAGCAGGATCGCCTGATAGCGGTCCAGGCTGATGATCTGACCCAGCTTGTCCTCGCTCACCTCGAACTTGTTGAGCTCCATGGCCTGATCCAGCAGGGTCTTCGCATCCTCACCCGGCAGGGTGCTCTGGGGGCTATAGGGCACCTGCTTGAGCAGGTCAAGATAGGTGTTGAGCTGGGCCTGCAGTTCGTCCCGGGTCAGGGCGTGGCGCTCGGCGGCCAGCAGCGCCAGGGCACTCAGAGTCAGGCCGTTGACGGCGGCGGCATCGTTGATGCGGGTCATCATCAGCTCGGCCAGCTGGTTGACGGTGGGGGCCATCCACTCCGGGCGCTCCTCCTTGCCGATGTGGGCCTTCCACTCCGGGACCTTCTCGTTGAGGTAGCCGTTGAGGGTCAGCGGCTCGCCGAAGTTGACGAAGCCACGGCCGTAGTTGCGCAGCTTGCGCAGTATGCCGAGCACCTGCAGGAAGCTCTCCTTCTCCTTGCGGCTGCCCTTGAGCTCGTTGTGGTAGGTGTTCACCTCCATCACGTGCTCGTAGCCCAGATAGACGGGCACCAGGGTCACCGGCCTGTCCAGCCCGCGCATCATCGCCTGCAGGGTCATCGCCAGCATGCCGGTTTTGGGCGGCAGCAGACGGCCGGTACGGGAGCGACCCCCTTCGGTGAAGAACTCTACCGAGTAACCCTTGGCAAACAGCAGGTTGAGGTATTCACGAAATACCGTGCTGTAGAGCGGGTTGCCCTTGAAGGTACGGCGAATGAAGAAGGCACCGCCGTGGCGGAAGAGCGGGCCCGCCGGCCAGAAGTTGAGGTTGATGCCCGCCGCGATATGGGGCGGCACCATCCCCTGGTGGTAGATCACGTAGGAGAGCAGAAGATAGTCCATGTGGCTGCGATGGCAGGGGACGTAGACGATCTCGTGCCCTTCCTGGGCCAGCTGGCGTACTTTCTCGGCGCCGTTGACCGACAAACCGCGGTAGAGCTTGTTCCACAGCCAGCCGAGGAAGCTCTCGCCGAGGCGGATCAGCCGGTAGGAGAAGTTGGAGGCTATCTCGTCCATGTAGCCATGGGCGCGCTTCTGCGCCTTCTCCAGGCTAATCCCCTCCCGTCTGGCCTCTTCTTCGATGGCCTGCTGGATCACGCTCGACTCCAGCAACTGCTTGAACAGCAGGTTGCGGTTCGGCAGCTTGGGACCTGTGGCGGCGAGCTGCTGGCGGCTGAAGTGGGTGCGGGCCACCCGCGCCAGCTTGTGGGCGATCGCCTCGTCGGTGCCGTGCTTGTCGGCCATGTGACGCAGGGAGAGCGGCGGGGAGAAGCGCACCAGATTCTCGCGACCCTTGAGGATCACGATCAGCGCCTTCTTGAGGCGGTTCGGTGCCAGGCTGCTGATGATGTTCCAGCCGGAGGCTTCCTCGCCTTCCCGGCCGGGGGCGCGGCCCCAGAACAGGGTGACGGGCACCACCTGGATATCCAGCTCGGGATCCTGCTTGTGCAAGTCCAGCAGCTGGTGGAACTCCTGCAGGAAGGGCAATGGCTTGTTGCGCGTGCCAAACAGGGGAGGCGGACGATCCAGACAGACGTAGCGCGGCAGCAGCTGGCCACCCAGCTCCAGCGGCGTGAACGGGCCGGGCAGGCCGAGATCCTCGCAGCACTGTTGCAGGGTCATCAGGTCGGTGATCGAGCTGGTCTTCAGGGCATAGACGATGGGTCTTGCCGGATCCAGCTTGAGTTCCGTGATGGGATTTTCCGGCAGGCTCTTGTGATTGACCAAGCCACTGACCGGCCATTGCAGGATGGCTCTGGAAATGTTCTGTCCAAGGGACATGTGCGTCTGCTCTCCAAAAAAATGCGGCGTGAGCATAGCAAATCACCGACGGCTTGTCGCCGAGAGGTAGGATGAGTGCCTTTTCAGGATAGAAGGTGCGGGATTTTTGCGACAAGACGAGGACAAATATCAGCAACGCCTTGCCTTGGCCACAGCACTGTATATACTGCCAGTGTGCTGTATAAAAAGACAGGTGCCTATGCTATGAAACCCCTTACCCCCCGCCAGGCTGAAGTGCTGGAGCTTATCAAGGCGAACATGAGCGAGACCGGCATGCCGCCGACTCGCGCCGAGATCGCCCAGAAGCTTGGCTTCAAGTCGGCCAATGCGGCCGAGGAACATCTGAAGGCCCTGGCCAAGAAAGGGGTCATCGAGATCATGCCCGGCACCTCCCGCGGCATCCGTCTGCTGCTCGAGGAAGAGGAGGCTGCGCCAGAAGAGAGCGGCCTGCCGCTCATCGGCAAGGTCGCGGCCGGTGAGCCCATCCTGGCCCAGGAGCATATCGAGAGCCACTATCAGGTGGATCCCGCCCTGTTCCACCCGCGGGCAGACTTCCTGTTGCGGGTGCAGGGCATGAGCATGAAGAACATCGGCATCATGGACGGGGATCTGCTGGCGGTGCACAAGACCCAGGAGGTGCGCAACGGCCAGGTGGTGGTGGCGCGTCTCGATGAAGACGTCACCGTCAAGCGCTTCCAGCGCAAGGGCAGCCAGGTGTGGTTGCTGCCGGAAAACGAAGATCTCTCCCCCATCGAGGTGGATCTCTCCAGCCAGCATCTGACCATCGAAGGGCTGGCGGTCGGGGTGATCCGCAACGCCGACTGGATGTAGGCATCGAACATGCCAAGGGGCCTCCTGCGGGAGGCCTCTTCGTTTTTGCGCTTTTCCCCGCTCCCCTTTTTCTCCCCGATCCCCGCCATTGCCGCTGCCCAGACTCACCGCAAACAGTACCGTCACGCATCATGCATTTCGGATATATCCTTTGAGAAGGCCCGCAGTGTCATGGCCGGATAACCGCCATGACCTTGAGTGTACTGCCAGGTCAGCATGGATCGCAGGGATGCATCACCGCTGAGTCGGTGCGGGGCAAGAAAGGGAGAGTCGTCAGGCAGTTGGACGACTCAATACAGTCAGTACGCGACGGTGTTCGGTCTGCCTCCTGATGGCGGGAACACTGGTCGGCGTGGCCTGTTGAGCAAGGAGGACAGGTATGGCTTCAAGCTCACCGTGGGATCCGGGTCCGGCTGCACCCCCCGTATCCTCCATCACCCGATTCATCAAGGGCAGTCGGATGACGTGGTTTTATGCGCTCTGGGTGTATCACAAGGGAGATGGCTGGACCATCTGGCTGGGGTGCCCCAAGGACAAGATTGTCCGCCTGGTTCGTCTGTTTCGCCGCCACCACGACATCGGTTTGCCAGATGCACCCTGGACGGCCCCGGTCATCCCGCTGCGCGCCACGATCCGGCGCCCCCAGGGGCTGCGCAGACTGCGACCCTGAGCCCGCTCCCCGAACCGTGTGTGAGCCCCACCTGGTGTGGGGCTTTTCTTTATCTTGTGATTATCGGGAGATAGCCCCTGTTTCGTCCCTGTAAGGCCCTTTCCAGCCCGGTATCCGGACTCGGGACTAGGCAGAAACGGGGCCGAGCGGGTTACAATAGCCCTTCATTGGCCCCGCCATTCGGCTGGTTGAACTAGCAAGGTTTTGTTTTATATGGTTAAACCACGTTTTTCTCTGCTGTTGTTGCTCTTCGTCGGCAGCATAATGGCAGCCTATTACTGGAGCCAACCCTCCCTGCCTGAGCAGGCGGATTATTATCCGGTAGGACGTGACATCAACCCCTTCACCCTCACGGATGGGGATGGGGAGCCCTTCACTGCCGCCAATCTGGCAGGGCACTGGACCTTCCTGTTCATCGGTTACACCTATTGTCCCGACGTCTGCCCGACCGCCCTGGCGGATCTGCGTTCCATCTACCCGGATCTCAAGAAGATCGAACCCAGCAGCCAGGTGGTCTTCATCTCGGCGGATCCCCAGCGGGATGACAGCGCCCGTCTCAAGAGCTATACCGCCTTCTTCCATCCGGAGTTCAAGGCGGCGACCGGTACCCACCGTGCCCTCTTCCCCCTGGTGCGCAACCTTGGTCTCGTCTATTCCATCGTGGAGAGCGAGCGCAAGGATTACCTCATAGACCACTCGGCCTCGATCGTGCTGATCAATCCCGAGGGGAAGCTGGTGGCCATGTTCCGCCCCAAGGTCGCCCCGGGTGAAGTGGCCCATGTGGATATGCAGACCATGGTCTCCGACTTCGCCCGCATAGTGCGGCTGGCCGACGAGTGAGTTGCCAGTCTCGATCGTGCCTAGCTTGATGCCGTCCTGGCTCAGGGATCCTCGCCGCCACCGGGCCGTGTTTGCCCTGGCCCTGCCCATGGTGTTCTCCAACGTCACCACCCCCTTGCTCGGCCTGGTGGATACCTGGGTGATCGGCCATCTCGGGCAGGCCTGGTTTCTCGGAGGTGTCTCGGTCGGGGCGACCCTCATCAACCTCCTGTTCTGGCTGCTCGGCTTCCTGCGCATGTCCACTACGGGTCTGACCGCCCAGGCCCAGGGTGCCGCCAGCGCCGAGGGGCAGCTGGACACCCTGGCGCGGGCGCTCGGCCTCGCCGTCGGGTTGGGGCTGGCCCTGCTGTTGCTGGTGCTGCCTTTCTTGCCGGCCATCATAGGGCTCAGCGGAGGATCCCCCGAGGTGCAGGTCTATGCCGGAGACTATGTCTCGGTGCGGATCTGGAGCGCGCCGGCGGCCCTGTGCAACCTGGTCATCATGGGCTGGCTGCTGGGCATGCAGGATGCGCGCAGCCCCATGCTGCTGCTGATCTTGAGCAACCTGGTGAACATGGTGCTGGACGCCTGGTTCGTGCTGGGGCTCGGCTGGCAGGTCAGGGGGGTGGCTGCCGCCTCCCTGCTGGCGGACTACTGTTCGCTCGGGGTGGGGCTCTGGCTGGTGAGCCGCCGCCTGCGCCATCTCCCTGCCGAGGTGTGGCAGAGCGCCTGGCCGCGCTGGTGGCAATGGCCCGCGGTGCGGCGGCTGCTCGGCCTGAATCGGGACATCTTCATTCGCTCCCTCTGCCTGCAGCTCTGTTTCGCCTTCATGACCCTGCAGGGGGCCAGGTTGGGGGACGTGGCAGTAGCCGCCAATGCGGTGTTGCTCAACTTCCTGATGCTGATCTCCTACGGGCTGGATGGCTTCGCCTACGCGGTGGAAGCCATGGTGGGGCGCGCCATAGGACGGCGGGACAGGCAGGGGCTGCGGGAGGCCATAGTCCTCAACCTGGGTTGGGCCTTGCTGATCGCGATCGCATTTGCTCTGGGGTTTGCCCTGGGAGGGCGGCAGCTCATCGCCCATATCACCGACATCCCTGCGGTGATCGCCGAGGCGAACCGCCAACTGCCCTGGCTCATCGCCATGCCCTTGCTGGCGGTCTGGTGCTTCCTGCTGGATGGGGTCTTCATCGGGGCCACCCGGGCTCGCGAGATGCGCAACAGCATGCTGGTGGCGGTGTTTGCCGGCTTCTTCCCGATCTGGTGGCTGTGCCAGGAATGGGGCGTGGCGGCCTTGTGGGCCGCCATGGCGGCGCTGATGACAGGGCGGGGCCTGACCCTGGGCTGGCTATGCTGGCAACTGGAACGTGACGGCCGCCTGCTGGGTCAAGGTCGGGAACCCGCCTGACGGGGTCTCATGGTCGGTGCCGTCTCTGAGGGGCACCGCGCCAGCAAAGGCTAGAGGGAGCCCTCATAGCCAAACTGGCGCCAGCTCTCGTAGACGAAAACCGCGACCGCATTGGCCAGATTCATGCTGCGACTCTGAGGCAGCATGGGAATGCGCAGCCGCTGCTCGAACGGCAGACTCTCGATGATCTCCGCCGGTAATCCTCGGCTCTCCGGCCCGAACAGCAGGGTATCCCCCGGGGCAAACTGCGCCGCCGAGTGAGCGGTGCGTCCCTTGGTGGTGCAGGCGAATACCCGCTTGGGGGCCACGGCCGCGAGGAAGTCCTCATAGCTCGGCCAGCGCTTCACCTCGGCAAACTCGTGATAGTCGAGTCCCGCCCGCTTCACCCGCTTGTCATCCCAGGCGAAACCCAGGGGCTCTATCAGGTGCAGCCGATAGCCGGTGTTGGCACAGAGGCGGATGATGTTGCCGGTGTTGGGCGGGATTTCCGGTTGGTAGAGCACGATGTCGAGCATGACGGGATCCTGATGCGGGGCTGAGGTGGTGCGAAACGGGCGCCAGCATACCCAGCGCCCATGCCGATGAAAAGGGGTGGCTCACACCATGGGCAGGCGGATGGTGATGACGAGCCCGGTCGGGTGATTGTTGCTGGCCTTGATGGTGCCGCCATGGCGCTGGATCGCCTCGGCGGCGATGGCGAGACCGAGGCCGGTGCCGCCAGTTTTGGCGTTGCGGGCATCGTCGACCCGGAAGAAGGGCAGGAACAGCATGGGTTGCTGCTCCACCGGCACGCCGGGGCCGTCATCCCGTATGGTCATCACCCACTCCCGTCCCTCCCGATACCAGTCCACCTTGATGAACTCGCGGGCATACTTGAGCGCATTGCGCAGCGGGTTCTCTAGGGCTCTCGCCAGCAGCTCCGGCCACATCCTGAGGGTCTCGGTCGGTAGCGGTGGCAGCCTGAGTTGCTTGCCGTTCTGATTGGCCTCGAACATGGCGTCGTCCAGGATGGGCTCCAGCAGCTCCGCCAGCGGCAGTTCCACCGGGGCTTCCACATGCTGCTGAACCCGCGACAGATCCAGCAGGTCCCCGATCAGCTTGTCGAGCCGGGCGATTTCGCTTTCGATCCGGGCCAGCTCCGAGCTGTCCCCCTGCTTGCGGCGGATCAAGGCCTGCGCCAGCTGCATGCGGGTGAGGGGGCTGCGCAGCTCGTGGGAGATGTCGGACAGCAACTGTTTCTGCTTCTGGATCATGCGCTTGAGGGTATCCACCATGTGGCTGACATGATCCGCCAGCTGACCTATCTCGTCCCGCCGCCCCAGGTTGGGGATCCGCGTCTCCAGCTTGCCCTGTGCCAACTGGGAGACCGACTGCTGCAACTGCAGTATGGGGCGGGTCAGCCGCCAGGCCAGCAGCAGACAGAGCGGGGTGCTGACCAGCATGGCGATGCCCAGGATCTGGATGGGGTGATCCAGGATCTGGATAAACAGGAACAGATAGGAGTTCTCGACGTTGAGCCCGAAGTAGACGTGATAGGTCTGGCCGTGGTGCTGCATCTGGAAGGGGCCGGCGATGGCCCGCTGGTGTTCGCTACCCAGCATGGGCCTGGCCGGGTCGTCGGCGTCCAGCATGAAGCGGATGACGAATTTGCTCAACTGGGTGGTGGATTGCATCTGGCCCTTGGCATCACGCAGGTAGACGTTGTCCACCGGCAAGAGACCTGCCACCGTGATGGCCTGTTGCAGATCGAACTCCTGGTTCGGGTCGGCTCCGGCCTGCAATGCCCGCAGGTTGTTGTTCATCCTGGCCATCTCGTGCTCGGGCAGGGGGATGGTATTGCGGGGATCCAGGGTGGGCAGTATCACCACGGCGGCCAGCACGAGCAGCAGCATGAACCAGAACCAGAGGAAGATTTGGGTGGAGAGGCCATTGAAGGTGCGGGCCGTTCTCATGCCTGCTCCAGCCAGAGGTAGCCTCGCCCGCGTACCGTCTTGAAGCGGGGCTGACCGTCTGCTCGTTCGGGCAGCTTCTTGCGCAGGTTGCTCAGGTGCATGTCGATGGCCCGATCGAAGGGTTCGAGCTTCTTGCCAAGCACCTGTTCAGACAACAGGTTCTTGCTGACGATCTGACCCGGGCTGCGCAGCAGGCACTCCAGCAGGCCGAACTCGGTGGCGGTGAGCTCCAGCAGTTGATCGTCGCAGCGGGCTCGCTGCAGGCCGGGTTGCAGCACCAGATCCATGAAGCGCAACTCATCGGACGCGCCGCGATGGGGTGAGGGATGCTGGGTGCGGCGCAAGATGGCGCGCACTCGCGCCAGCAGCTCCCTGTCATCGAAGGGTTTGGCCAGATAGTCATCTGCGCCCGCTTCGAGCCCGTTGACCCTGTCCTGGCTGTCGCCACGGGCAGTCAGCATCAACACCGGGGTGTCGTGGGTCTTGCGCAGCTTGGTCAGCATGGCGAACCCGTTGAGTCTGGGCATCATGACGTCCAGCAGCACCAGATCGAATGCCTGCTCTGCCAGCCGCAGCAGTCCTTCTTCTCCATCCTCGGCGACGGTGACCTCAAATCCTTCCAGGGTCAGGATTTCGGTGAGCAGCTGGGTCAGCTCGAGATCGTCGTCGACCAGGAGTATTTTGTTCATTCGGGGTCACTCCGTTGATTTTGCGCGCCAAACTGACGTTCGGGTCAGGGTATAATAAGTTTTTACGCGTCAGAGGAAAGCCGGTTTTGAGCCATCAACATTATTCCCGCTGGGTCACCCTCGCCAGCACGGCGGCGGTCGTCACCGCCACCCTGCTGATCCTGGGCAAGCTGATCGCCTGGTTGATGACGGACTCTTCCAGCCTGCTGGCGTCCCTCACCGACTCCTTCATGGATGTGAGTGCCTCCATCATCAACCTGCTGGCCATTCGTTACGCGCTGGCGCCAGCCGATGAGGAGCACCGCTTCGGCCACGGCAAGGCGGAGTCCCTTGCGGGTCTGATCCAGTCGGCCTTCATCTCGGGCTCTGCCCTGCTGCTGATGATGCACGGCATCTCGTCGATGCTGAATCAGGTCCCCGTGGTGCGGCTGGAGGCGGGGATCTGGGTCAGTGCCGGCTCCATCCTGCTGACCCTGCTGCTGGTCAGCTTCCAGAGTCTGGTCATTCGCAAGACCAACAGCGTGGCCATCAAGGCCGACATGCTGCACTACCGCTCGGACTTGCTGCTCAATGCCGGCGTGCTGCTGGCGCTGGTGCTGGCGGGGCAGGGGTGGCACTGGGCCGATGGCCTGTTCGCCATCCTGATTGGTCTGTTCCTGGTGTGGGGGGCCGCCCATATTGGCTACGAATCCGTACAGGCCCTGCTCGATCGTCAGTTGCCAGAGGAAGAACAAGCGAGAATAATGGCGCTCTGCTGTGCCGTAGAGGGGGTGCATGGCGTACATGATCTGCGTACCCGCCAATCCGGGCCGACCCGCTTCGTGCAGTTACATCTGGAGCTCGACGATCAGCTCCCCCTGGTCCAGGCCCATCAGATAGCCGACGAGGCTGAACTGGCGGTTCGCCAATCCTTCGAGCGGATGGAGGTGATCATTCATATGGACCCCATCTCGGTGCTGACAAAAGAACAACAAGGCACTCACCCTGAACAACAGTAGGCTGCAACATGGATGATCTGGTTGCCCAAACGTGGCAAAAAATTCAGCAGGAAGCGCAGAGCATGGCGGCCCAGGAGCCCATGCTGGCCAGCTTCTTTCACTCCACCATTCTCAATCACGGTGATCTGCGCTCGGCTCTGAGTTTTCAGCTCGCCAACAAGCTCGACAGCACCACCATGCCAGCCATCGCTCTGCGCGAGGTGATTGAACTGGCCCTGCGCAGCGAACCCGAGCTGCTGGCCGCAGTGGCGGCCGACATCTGCGCCGTGCAGGACCGGGATCCCGCCGTCGACCTCTTCTCGACGCCGCTGCTCTACCTCAAGGGGTTCCATGCCCTCCAGGGCTACCGGGTTGCCAACTGGCTGTGGCGTCAGGGGCGCCGCTCGCTGGCGCTCTACCTGCAAAACCAGATCTCCGTGGTGTTCGGGGTCGACGTGCACCCGGCCGCGCGGATCGGCAAGGGCATCATGTTTGACCACGCCACCGGCATCGTCGTCGGTGAGACAGCAGTGATCGAGAACGATGTCTCCATCCTGCAGAGCGTGACCCTGGGGGGCACCGGCAAGGAGAGCGGTGACCGCCATCCCAAGATCCGCGAAGGGGTGATGATAGGGGCGGGCGCCAAGGTGCTCGGCAACATCGAAGTGGGGGTCGGCGCCAAGATAGGAGCCGGCAGCGTGGTGATCAACCCGGTGCCGCCCCACACCACGGTCGCCGGTGTGCCCGCCAAGATCGTGGGTCGGCCCGAGTGTGATAAACCCTCCCTGGATATGGATCAGTGTCTCTGATCCCCTGACCGAGGCCGCTGTATGGTCAAGCGCTGGTCAGGCTATCTGATCCTGGGAATGTGGCTGCTCAACCTGCTGCACCTCTATCTGGGATTCTCCCCCTGGCCAGCCGCCGTCGCGGCCTGGGCCGCCTCCCTGCTCACCTGGCCCTGGCTGGTGGGAGCCGCCCGTCGTCAGGCGCTGGCGCTCTATGGAGCGGCACTGCTGCTGCTGATCTTCTCCTGGTGGCGTGGCGCCAGCCTCAGCCCTGGGGACTGGCTGCTGCCCAACATCAACATGCTCACCATGTTTGCCGCCGTCAGTACCCTCAACCTCGCCACCTCGGGTCTGCTGACAGGCACCGCCTCCTGGTCCGGTCGCAAGGGGCTGTGGAGCACCATGGCCAGCCTCAATCTGCTCGGTGCCGTCATCAACCTCTCGGTGCTCTTCATCATCGGTGATCGGCTGGAGCGCAACGGTACCCTGGAGCGGCGCCAGGTCATGGTGCTGAGTCGGATCTTCTGCGCCGCGGCCTTCTGGTCCCCCTTCTTCGTCGCCATGGCGGTGGCGCTCACTTACGCCCCCGGCCTGCAGCTCTCCCAGATTTTGCCGTTTGGCATCCTTGCCGCCCTGCTGGCCATGGGGCTGACGGCCTGGCAGGTAGAGCGACTCGGCGTGGAGACCTTTGACGGTTATCCGCTGCGGCTGCAGACCCTGGGGTTGCCGGTGACCCTGGCGCTGCTGGTGCTGGTGATCCACCGTTTCTGGCCCGGGCTCAGCATTCTGGCGGTGATCGCCCTGGTGGCCCCCTTGCTGGCGCTGCTCTTCATGCCAAGCCAAGGGCGCGGGGCTGCGCTCAAGCGACAGGTGGTGGAGCGTTTCCCCGCCATCGGCGGCCAGCTGGTGCTGTTTCTCGGGGCTGGCCTGTTGGCTGCCGGCATCAACAGTGCCCTCTCTGTCATCGACTTCGGCGCCGGTCACGGTCTGCCGCTATTCAACCACTTCGGCTGGCTTGAAGCATCCCTCACCCTGCTGCTTATCTTCCTGGTCGCCATCATAGGTGTGCACCCCCTCATCAGCATCTCGGGGATGGCCCCCTTGTTGTGGCCGCTGTCGCCGGATCCCAGCCTGCTCGGCATGTGCTTCCTGCTGGGATGGGGGCTCGCCACCGGCACCAGCCCGCTATCCGGCTCCAACCTGGCGCTGGCCTCCCGCTACAACCTGAGCGCCGGTTTACTGCTGCGCTGGAACCTGCTCTATGGGCTGCTGATGTACGGGGTGGCCTGTCTGCTGATGGGGGGCTTCATCGCCCTGCACGGCTGATGCCAGCGGCGGGAGAGGAGGCGGTTCGCAGGGGGCCGTGACGCCGTGGCGAGCGTCCCGGATCGCGGTTCCTGCCGCCTGCGAGAAAAACCGACGCATATTTAAGCAATACCGGCACGGAGGGCGCATTTTGCAACGCGCTGGCTTGTTTGTGCCGAGCGCATCAGGGTATGCTGGCTTCACGCGCTTGAATCGCCCCCTGTGGGGCATCGCAATTGAACATACAGGTATGCATATGTCACTAGAAGTCCTTGAGCAACTCGAATCCAAAGTACAATCCGCCGTCGACAACATCTCCCTGCTGAAAATGGAGCTGGACGAGCTGAAAGAGCAGAACAACAAGCTGCAAGACGAGAACCATCAGCTGCGCAACGAGCACGTTGCCTGGCAGGAACGTCTCCGCGCCCTGCTGGGCAAGATGGACCAGATGGGCGATGCCATCTGATCCCGTCTTGACTGACTGGAATGAAAGCGGGCCGCTCCTTGAGCGGCCCGCTTGTTTTGGCAGGGGAGGGGATCACAGGGCCAACAACTGCCTGACCGTCTTCTCTATGCCGTCGGCGGCCTCGACGATGTTCTGCGCCAGCATGTAGGCCGGGGTCGAGATCACCTTGCGTTCCTGATCCACCACGAACTCGCTGACCGGGCAGTTGAGATGGCTGCCCCCCATGGCCTCGATGGCATTGGCGGCGCCCTCGTCATGGCCTATGGTGGCCAGGGTGCCGGCGCCATAAATGAGGGGTATCATGGCCGGTGCTATGCAGATATAGGCCGCCGGTTTACGGGCTTCGGCAAAGCTTTGGCACGCTTTCAGCACATCGGGCTGGATCTGGCAGTTGGCGCCCTGAACGGCGAAGTCGCACAGATTCTTGGCGGCGCCAAAGCCGCCGGGCACCAGCAGGGCATCGAAATCGGCCGCGTCCAGCTCGGCCACATTCCTGATCTGGCCGCGGCAGATGCGGGCAGCCTCGACCAGGACGTTGCGGCTCTCCCCCTCGCTCACCTCGCCGGTCAGATGGTTGATGACGTGCAGTTGAGGCACGTCGGGCGCGAAGCACTGGACGGTGGCGCCCTGACGGGCCAGTGCCAGCAGGCTGATGACGGCTTCATGGATCTCGGCGCCATCAAACACGCCACAGCCACTCAAGATCACGGCCACTTTTTTCATGGCAGACTCCTCGTTGTTGAAAATGTGAGCCAGGGTAGATTGTTGTACTTTTGTATGGTTATCGTTCGGCCTCCACTGGTCAAGTCATCTTGCTGTGCTAGGATTGTTTCGTTTTGGATCCTGCCTCGTTGACCCCCTTGAATTTTTTTCCACATTGATCGAGATCATGATGAAGGCATCATGGTTTGTTTTTACGATCTCAACATGCTGTTTTATATGCTGTTTTTGTTTTTAATTCACAGCTTTGTCACCCTGGTGCAGCCATGAGCCCATTTTTGAGCACAGAGTTATCCACAGGCAGTGGGGCTGTTCGTGGCACGCATGAGAGGGGGTCAGCCCCTTGGTGTGCCGCGGGCCCTGTGGCATCCTAGCGACTGTTTATTCCTGGCAGGACGATTTCATGGCCCCTAGCAATCCCCTTATCTTGGTCGACGGCTCTTCATATCTTTACCGCGCCTTCTTCGCCTCCCAGCAGGCCGATCTGCGCACATCGACCGGTTTGCCAAGCGGCGCCGTCCGGGTGATGGCCAACATGATGCGCAGCCTGCGCAAGCAGTATCCCGACTGCCATGTGGCCGTGGTGTTCGACGCCAAGGGCAAGACCTTCCGTGACGACATCTACCCCGAGTACAAGGCGACCCGCGCCAGCATGCCGGACGATCTGCGTAGCCAGGTTGCCCCCATTCACCAGATGATCAAGGCGATGGGTTTCCCCTTCCTGATGGTCGAAGGAGTCGAGGCCGACGACGTGATCGGCACGCTCGCCCGCCAGGCGACCGAGAAGCAACTGCCCGTGCTCATCAGCACGGGCGACAAGGACATGGCGCAGCTGGTCTCCGATCATGTCACCCTGATCGATACCATGAAGGATGTGAAGACCGATCGGGAAGGGGTGATCGAGAAGTTCGGCGTGCCCCCCGAGCTCATCATCGACTACCTGGCCCTGATGGGGGACAAGGTGGACAACATTCCCGGTATGGCAGGGGTGGGTGAGAAGACGGCCCAGGCGCTGTTGCAGGGGATAGGCAGCATCGATCAGATCGCCGCCAATCTCGACAAGGTCGCCGCCCTGGGCTTTCGTGGCTCCAAGACGTTTGCCGACAAATTCCGCGAGCAGGAGGATCAGGTTCGCCTCTCCTACCAGCTGGCGACCATCAAGACCGATGTCGAGCTGGAGCAGAGCCTCGAAGAGCTGTTGCTGGGCCCGATCGACAAGGAGTCCCTGCTGGCGGTTTACCGGGAGTACGAGCTGCGCAACCTGATCAAGGAGCTGGAGTCCGGTGGCGAAGAGAGCGCCGGGCAGGAAGGAGCAGCTGATGACGCTGCTGCCCCCGCTGCCGCCATCGAGACCGACTACAGCTGCATTCTGGAGGAGGCCGAGTTCGACGGCTGGCTGGCACAGTTGCAGGCGGCACCACTGTTTGCCTTTGACACCGAAACTACCAGTCTCGACTACATGGAGGCGCGCGTCGTGGGCGTCTCCTTTGCCATCGAGCCGGGCAAGGCGGCTTATGTTCCCTTCGGCCACGACTATCTGGGGGCGCCAACCCAGCTGACCGAACAGCAGGTGCTGGGCAAGCTCAAGCCACTGCTGGAAGATCCGGCCCGCCTCAAGGTGGGGCAGAACCTCAAGTACGATCGCAACGTGCTGCAGAACCACGGCATCGATCTGCAGGGCATCGCCTTCGACACCATGCTCGAATCCTATGTGCTCAACTCCACCGCCAGCCGCCACGACATGGACTCCCTGGCCAGCAAGTACCTCGGGGTCGAGACCATCTCCTTCGAGGATATCGCCGGCAAGGGGGCCAAGCAGCTCACCTTCAACCAGATCGAACTGGAGCAGGCCGCGCCCTATGCGGCGGAAGATGCCGACATTACCCTGCGTCTGCACCAGACTCTGTGGGGCGAGTTGAGCAAACAGCCTGAGCTTGCCAAGGTATTCACCGAGATCGAACTGCCCCTGCTGCCGGTGTTGGCACGGATGGAACTGCTCGGCACCACCATAGATCCCAAGTTGCTGCACCAGCAGAGCCAGGAGATCGAAGTACGTCTGGCGGAGCTGGAGCGGCAGGCGCACGAGCTGGCCGGGCAGGAGTTCAACCTTTCCTCACCCAAGCAGCTCGGCGAGATCCTGTTCGTCAAGCTGGGGCTGCCGATCCTCAAGAAGACCCCCAAGGGCGCCCCGTCCACCGCCGAAGAGGTGCTGGCGGAATTGGCGGAGACCTATGATCTGCCGCGCCTCCTGATGGAGCACCGTGGACTGGCCAAGCTCAAGTCCACCTATACCGACAAGCTGCCGCTGATGATCAAGCCCCAGACCGGGCGGGTACATACCTCCTACCATCAGGCGGTGGCGGCGACCGGCCGGCTCTCCTCCACCGATCCCAACCTGCAGAACATCCCGGTGCGCAACGAGCAGGGGCGCAGGATCCGGCAGGCCTTCATTCCTAGTGCCGGTTACAAGCTGGTGGCGGCGGATTACTCCCAGATCGAGCTGCGCATCATGGCGCACCTCTCCGGTGACCAAGGCTTGCTGACCGCCTTTGCCGAGGGCAAGGACATCCACAAGGCGACTGCCGCCGAGGTATTCGGTGTGGCGCTCGAGGCGGTGACCACCGACATGCGCCGCAGCGCCAAGGCGATCAACTTCGGCCTCATCTATGGCATGAGTGCCTTCGGTCTGGCCAAGCAGCTGGGGATCGGCCGTGCCGAGGCGCAGAAGTACATGGATCTCTACTTCGAACGCTACCCGGGCGTGCTGGAGTACATGGAGCGCACCCGCCAGCAGGCGGAAGCCCAGGGTTATGTCGAGACCCTGTTTGGTCGCCGCCTCTACCTGCCGGACATCAAGTCCCGCAACGCCGGTCTGCGCAAGGCGGCGGAGCGGGCGGCGATCAACGCCCCGATGCAGGGCACGGCCGCCGACATCATCAAGCGCGCCATGATCGCCGTCGATGGCTGGATCCGGGGCATTACCGATGGCTCCATCCACATGCTGATGCAGGTTCACGATGAACTTGTGTTCGAGATCCGCGAGGAGAAGCTGGAGGAGTACATAGCGCTCATCAAGGAGAAGATGTCGGCGGCGGCCGAGCTGCACGTGCCGCTGGTGGTGGAAGCCGGGACTGGCGACAACTGGGATCAGGCCCACTGATCCTGACCACAGCGATTGGCTAGCTATATAAGCAGAGAAGCCCGGCGCATGCCGGGCTTCTTGTTTTCGTTCTCTGTCTGCCTCAAGCCTCTTGCAGATACTCATCCTTGAGCAGGACATAGTTGTCGGCCGAGGTCTTCAGAAAGGCAATCTCTGCCGGCTTGAGCGGCCGCGCCTGCTTGGCCGGGTTTCCCATATAGAGGAAGCCGGATGCGAGCCGCTTGCCCGGTGGCACCAGAGAGCCGGCACCTATCATCACATCATCCTCGACGACCACCCCATCCAGCAGTATGGCCCCCATGCCGACCAGTACCCGGTTGCCTATGGTGCAACCGTGCAGCATGGCCTTGTGGCCCACGGTGACGTCTTCCCCGATCAGAAGGGGGTAACCATCGGGATTCGCGGCGCTCCTGCGGCTAAGGTGCAGAACGGTGCCGTCCTGCACATTGCTGCGGGCGCCGATACGGATATGGTTCACATCCCCCCGTGCCGCTACCAGGGGCCAGATGCTGGCATCATCGCCGAGCACTATGTCTCCCACCAGGGTGGCGCAGGGGTCCACATATACCCGTTTGCCCAGTTGTGGGCGTTTTCCTTTATAGGATCTCAGTCGCAAGTCCATCTCGGCCTCCTCAATTTTCTGGCCATTCTAGCAATCCCGGGCCTGCTTCTGTGGATAAGTTTGTACAAAAGCTGTGCTTTGTTATGAATAACTAAAAAACTGCCATTTTTTGCAATTTTATTGCTTTGAGGGGCTTGCCAGAAAGTTTCAGCTCCCTATAATGCGCCTCCATCGACAGGGCAAGCGGCAACGCAGACAACCTCGTCGATAACCTCGAAAAGCCTTTGAAAATAAGGCTTGACTCGAGAAGGCGGTTGAGTAGAATTCCACTCCCGCAGCAACACACTGTTGCATCGCTCTTTAACAATTTGAATCAAGCAATCTGTGTGGGCACTCACAGCATCGAACATCAAACAATTTT
>NZ_JBGLRL010000024.1:0-57797 GCF_041402505.1 Aeromonas sp. S2(2024) | reverse complement strand
GGCGGCTATCCCCTTGTCACCGAACGGGGCGCCATGTTCGGTAAAGATGGCGGCCATCTCGCGACGCAACTCGGTATCCGACAACGGCTCCCACAGACTACCGCTATAGCTGTAGAGGGGAATCTAGGACACCCAACTTTCTGAGCCAGCCATTGCTTAGCTGGCTATCTCTCTCATCACACACAGCTCCTCCAAGAACCCGCTAGAGATCGGGTAAGCAAGCGATTTTTACTTGGTGGGCCACGTGTTCAGACGTGGTGAGCGCGTGTTCAGACGTGGTAATGCCTGACACCAAACAAATGCCAAGGGGGGTAAAACGGGATCTAACGGATTAACAAGGCGGCTGGTGACATCGTTGCTGACCACAGTGCTGCGCAAAGCGCTGGCAATGCTCCCTGTCACCCACCACTCTGATGCCCTGGCGCCTGAACAGTGTCACTTGTTTCAACCAACGGGCACCATCAAGGCCCAATCGCGCCAGAATGGGAGCCAGGTGAGCAGGAATATAACCCCTCTTGTCAGCTCTTATCGCGCGACCTGTCCAATCCACCAGCATTAGATAATCGATAAAGGCATAAGGCAGGCCCTCCGGTTGGGCTTGGCTTGCGAATGGCAGCAACAAAGGTGGCAATGGCGCGTCTGGTTGCTCTCCCTCAAAGCGTTGCTTGATGCTGGTGTAATCGCTCTCCTCAGGTCGGTCCGCCAATGCCGCCCGTATCGGGTTGAGATCAACGTAGGCCATGCAGGCCAGCAGGGCTGATTCGGTGAGCAGAGCCTGACTCTTGAAGCGCCCTTCCCAGAAATGGCCCTTGCAGCTATCTTCCCGATTAGCCTGCCGTGCCAGGTTTTCATTGAGCAGCCGCACAAACCAGCTGATGGAATGAAGCCGCTCCCGCCACTGCCCTATCAGTTGTTGCACCACAGTCCGTTCGGGCTCAATCAGGGATTCCCCCTGATACCAGCGCCGCACCAATAGCGGCCACTGGAACAGTGCCGCCCAACGTTCGGCCACCTCCCGCTCACTCCAACTTGCTGCGGTGTCGGGCTCCACTTTGAGCACCAGGTGATAGTGGTTGCTCATCACCGCATAAGCGCAAATACCGATGGCAAACAGTCGCGACAGTTGGCCCAGCTTGTCGACCACCCACTGGCGACGATACTCGTAACTCTGACCAGAATGGGCATCTTCCCCGCACAGAAAAGCTCGCCGCACGCAGCGGCTGACCACATGGTAGTAAGGCGTATCTTGCAGGCTGATTTGACGTGAACGGGCAATGGTCATGGCTCACCCCCTGGGCTGTGACCTCTCAAGCCAAGTACACGACTAAGCCGCTGTCAAAAAGGTGGGTGTCCCGATTTACTCGATGGTCATGGCTCACCCCCTGGGCTGTGACCTCTCAAGCCAAGTACACGACTAAGCCGCTGTCAAAAAGGTGGGTGTCCCGATTTACTCGTGACCTCTCAAGCCAAGTACACGACCAAGCCGCTGTCAAAAAGGTGAGTGTCCCGATTTACTCATCCCGATTTACTCCGATTTACTCTCTCCCGATTTACTCTCCAGCAGCGCAGTGCCGTAGGAGTTGTCGACGGTGCAGCGCCACTGCCCGCCAGGCTCTTTGCGAAACACATAGGTGGCGCGGCGGGTCTCGTCCACCAGGCCGCCTTGCGCGTCCGGGTAGCGCAGCCGGGTCTCCATGATCACCAGGGCATTGTCGGCCCCCTCTATCACCTCCATGGCCCCCTGGGTGACCTCAAGCCGGCCGCCAAAGTAATCTGAGATGGCGGTGAAGGCGCGGCGGATGGCGGGAATGCCGCGCGCCACCATGCCGGGTTTGACCACCAGGGCGGCGTCCTCTGCATAGAAGGCCATCAGGGCGTCGAAGTCGCGCCGGGAGATGGCGGCGTCGCAGGTCTCGATCAATGTGCGAAGGGGATGTGGATTCATCGTTGCTCCTCGGTGGCTGGCGGGGGGGGTTGCCCGCCCCGGGCCGGATAAAAAATCCCCCGCTCTCGATAGAAAAGCGGGGGATTTTCATTTTTTCATTAGTGCTTAACCGAGCAGGAAGGCCTTGAGGCGGCCAAAGTCGGCGGGCAGGTTGTGGGAGAGCAGCGGCAGGGCGGCGTGCTTGGCGAGCGGGCCCGGCAGCGGCACATCCAGACCCAGGATCTCGTCCACCGACTCCTTGAACTTGGCCGGATGAGCGGTGCAGAGGAAGACCCCTACCTCGTCCTCGGCGAGCTGCTCATTCAGCAGATCCCAGGCGATGGCGCCGTGGGGCTCGCACAGGTAATCGAGCTGGTGCAGGCGTTTAAGGGCATCGCGAGTCTCGGCATCGCTGCGCATGCCAGACCCCAAGGTTTCCAGCGCCCAGCCTTCGCGGCGGCACAGCTCTTCCACCCGTGGCCAGTTGTTGGGGCGGCTCACGTCCATGGCATTCGACAGCGTTGCCACCGTCTGGTGCGGCTCCCAGCTGCCGGTTTTCAAGTAGCGCGGCACTGTGTCGTTGGCGTTGGTGGCGGCGATGAAGCGCTTCACCGGCAGCCCCAGCGCCTTGGCGATGAGACCCGCGGTGAGGTTGCCAAAGTTGCCGGACGGCACGCTGATGACCGCCTTGGCACGATCGGCCTTGGGCAGCTGGGCCACCGCCTCGAAGTAGTAGCAGACCTGCGCCAGCAGGCGGCTGATGTTGATGGAGTTGGCGGAGTTCAGGCCGATGGCGGTCTTGAGCCCCTCATCGTCGAAGGCATCTTTGACCAGCGCCTGACAGGCATCGAAGTCGCCGTCGATGGCGATGGTGCGGATGTTGCCGCCGAGGGTGCAGAACAGCGCCTCCTGCAAGGGGCTTATCTTGCCCTTCGGGTAGAGAATGACCACCTCTATCCCCTCCAGGCCATAGAAGGCGTGGGCCACGGCGGCGCCGGTGTCGCCCGAGGTGGCGGTGAGTATGGTGATCTTGTCGTTGGTGCGGAAGGTCGCGAGGCACTGGGCCATAAAGCGACCGCCGAAGTCCTTGAACGCCAGGGTCGGGCCGTGGAACAGCTCGAGGGCATAGGTGCCGTCTTTGAGCTTCACCAGCGGCGCCGGGAAGGTGAAGGCGGCATTGATCAGCTCGCTCACCTTGGCAGCAGGCACTTCGTCCCCCAGCAGGTGGCTGATGATGCGCGCGGAGCGCTCGGCGAGCGGTAAGTCCAGCAGGGCATCGACTTCAGTCAGGGGCGCGATGGTTTCGGGGAAGAAGAGCCCCTGCTCGCGACCCAGGCCCTGGCGCACCGCCTGGGCAAAGCTGACCTGTTCACTCTTGTCCTTGATATTGTAAAGATTCATAGCTCGCTTCCTGTTACCCGTGCCCCTTCGATGTCTACTTTGCAGACCCGGGCAAATCCATCTTCATTGCGCACGAAGTGCGCCTCCATCCACTCTTTCATCCGTTCGGCCTGGGCCAGATCCTTCATCACCACGAACACGGTGGGACCGGAGCCCGAGATGCCGGTGGCCAGCGCCCCGTTCTGGGCGCCCTGGGCCCGCACCTCGTTGAAGCCTTCAATCAGCGCCGCACGGTAGGGTTCGGCGATCACGTCCTTCAATACGCTGGCCGCCAGCCCCTCCTGCCCTGTGTAGCTGGCGTGCACGAAGGCCGCCAGGCGACGACCGTAGGTGAGGCAATCCTGACGGCGATATTGCGCGGGCAGTATGGCACGGGCGGCGGCGGTGGAGACCACGGTGCCCGGGTAGCAGACCACCCAGTACCACTGCTCAAACACCGGTATGCCCTGGCTGATGACGCCGTGCTCTTCCAACACCAGCTGCATGCCCCCCAGATAACAGGGAGCCACGTTGTCGTAGTGAACGGAGCCGGAGATCTTGCCTTCCATCTCCCCCATCAGCAGCAGCATGTCGTGTTCATTGAGGGGGGCGCCGTGGAAGGCGTTGAGCCCTTCCAGCGCCGCCACCACGCTGCAGGCGCTGGAGCCCAGACCCGAGCCCACCGGCAGGTTCTTCTCCAGCACCATCGCCAGCGGCTTGAGGCCCAGGCCGCGCTTCTCCAGCGCCTCGCCATAGGCGAGCCAGCAGTCATAAAGGATGTTCTTCTTGGGATCATCCGGCAGCTTGTGGGCGTAGCGGCCCACGGAGGAGAGGGCGAAAGGCACCTCTGCCGATTTGACCTGGACGCGATCCCCCAGCAGGGAGCCATCCACGGGGGCGAGCGCCGCCCCCAGTACATCAAATCCCACGCTCAGGTTGGCGCTGGAGGCCGGTGCATAGGCGACCACGCTGCCGCCCTGCGCCATGGCATCTTGTTCAAAATCGGGGTTCATCGCTGAACTCATGTTACAGCTCCTGCTTCCAGTTCTGGGTGCGCAGCACGTCGGCGAAGACGCCGGCGGCGGTCACTTCGGTCCCTGCGCCATAGCCGCGCAGCACCAGGGGGATGGGCTGGTAATAGGTGGAGAAGAAGGCGAGCGCATTCTCCCCGTCTTTTACCTTGAACAGAGGCTCGTCGGCACCGACCGCCTTGATGGCGACCTTGCACTTGCCACCTTCAATCGACCCCACGTAGCGCAGCACCTTGCCCTCGCTCTGAGCCAGGGCGAACTGATCGCGGAACCAGCCATCGGCCTCGGGCAGACGGGCCATAAAGGACTCCACATCGCCGCTGACGTCAAAGCCAGGGGGCAGCGCCTGCTCCACTTCCACGTCGGACAGCTCCAGCGCCATGCCAGCCTCGCGGGCCAGGATCAGCAGCTTGCGAGCCACGTCCATGCCGTTGAGATCGTCGCGGGGATCCGGCTCGGTGAAGCCGTTGCCACGGGCAATCTTGGTGGCGTCGGAGAAAGCCATCCCCTCATCCAGCTTGCCGAAGATGAAGGAGAGCGACCCGGACAGGACGCCGTCGAAGGCGCGCAGCTTGTCACCGGCCTTGATGAGATTCTGCAGGTTCTCGATGACCGGCAGGCCCGCGCCCACGTTGGTCTCGTAGAGGAACTTGCGGCGGGTCTGGCGGGCGGTGCGGCGCAGCGCCTTGTAGTAATCCAGCGACCCTGTGTTGGCCTTCTTGTTCGGAGTGACCACGTGGAAACCGGCGGCCAGGAAGTCAGCATACTGAACGGCGACCGCCTCGCTCGAGGTGCAATCGACGATCACCGGGTTGATGAGGTGGCTCTCTTCCACCAGCTTCTTCACCGCTTCCAGGCTGAAGCTGTCACGGGCCTCCACCAGCTGCTCACGCCAGTTGGCGAGGCTCAGGCCATCCTTGTTGACCGCCATCTGGCGGCTGTTGGCGATGCCGACCACCCGCAGACCGGTGCCCTGTTCGGCCAGCACCGGCTGCTGGCGGGCAATCTGATCCACCAGGGCCGCACCGACGCCGCCGACCCCGACCACGAAGAGATCGATGAATTGCTGGCTGCCGAAGAAATTCTGGTGGCACGCCTTGATGGCTTCCGCCACCTTGCGATCCCGCACCACCGCAGAGATGGAACGCTCGCTCGACCCTTGCGCGATGGCGACGATGTTGATGGAGGCTTGCGCCAGCGAGGTGAAGAAGCGTGCAGCCATCCCCTTGGAGGTGCGCATGCCGTCACCGATGAGGGAGATGATGGCGAGATCTGTCATGATCTCCAGCGGATCCAGCAGCTGGTTCTTGAATTCCAGCTCGAACTCGCGCTCCAGCACCTTGCGGGTCTTGTCGCTGTCGTAGCTGTGGATACAGAAGCTGACGCTGTATTCGGAAGATGACTGGGTGATCAGCACTATGCTGACCCCGGCGCGGGAGACGGCGGAGAAGATCCGGCCCGCCATGCCCACCATGCCCTTCATGCCGGGGCCGGAGACGTTGAACATGCACATGCCGGAGAGATCCGAGATGGCCTTCACCTTGAGATCGTCATCCCCCTGCTCGACGCCGATAAGCGTCCCCGGCCCCTGCGGGTTGAAGCTGTTCTTGATGAGGCAGGGAATGTGGAACTGGGCCACGGGGGCGATGGTTTTCGGGTGCAGCACCTTTGCACCGAAGTAGGAGAGCTCCATCGCCTCCTTGTAGGAGAGGGTTTTCAACAGGTAGGCGTCAGGCACCAGGCGCGGGTCGCAGTTGTAGCAACCTTCCACGTCGGTCCAGATCTCGCAGCATTCGGCATCCACACAGGCGGCCAGCACGGCGGCGGAGTAGTCGGAGCCGTTACGGCCCAGCAGCACGGTTTCGCCCTTGTCGCTGCCACCGGTGAAGCCCGGCATCAGGTAGAGGCAGTCGGAGCGCAAGCCCTTGGCTGCAAAGCGCAGGCGGGAGGCCTCGATGTCCACATGGGCTTCGAGGTAACCGCCGTCGGTCACCAGCAGCTGCTCCGGCACGATGAGATCCAGTTCGAGACCGCGCACTCGCAGCAGCTCGTGCATGAAGGCGATGGAGAGGTTCTCCCCCCGGCTCAGGATGCGGGCCTGGACGTTGTCCGGGCAGAGCCCCAGCAGGCGGATACCCTGCATCAGGCGCTCCACCTGATCCAGCTCGGCGGTGAGACGGGCCTGCAACGCCTTGTCATCCAGCGCCGGATAGGCCGCCTTCAAGCCCGCCAGCAGGCGGGAGAAGATGCCGTTGATTTCAAACAGGGTATTGCTGGCATCCATGCCGCGGCTGGTCTGCTCTACCAGGGCCACCAGGTGGTTGGTTACCTTGGCCGGAGCCGACAGCACCAGGGCAACCTGGGATTGGCCGTGGGTGTTCACCGCGATATCGGCGACCCGTAAGAAACGCTCTGCGTCGGCCAGTGACGACCCGCCAAATTTCAACACTCTCATCGCTTTCTCTCCCTGTAAATCTATGAAATGCAATCTAAAAACCAATCCAACAAAAAGGCCCGTACTGGGTGGGTACGGGCCTTTTAAGATTTCTGTGCTTGTTCGTCAGCGCATCAACCGGCCCCAGTGCCACCTGTGGTGGTACCGGTAATAATGGTGGTGGTGATGATGTTGGTGAATAGCTGCATGACGAACACTCTTGAACGAAACTGGTTGTTAGCAATACCTTGCCGGACCTTGGGCTGTCAACCTAAACCTCTTTGCCAAACTTGCGGGCGAGGTCTTTGCAGAGCAGATGCAGCATATTCAGATCCCGCTGCGGCAGCATGGGTACTCGGTCCATCACCCATTGATGCAGCTTTTCATCCTGAGAAACTCCGAGTTCACCAAGCAATTCTGCTGTTTTTGATTTGAGTACGCGAACCTGCCCGGCACCATCAAAATTTTCTGCTACCACCTGGGGCTCGTCCAGCAGGGGACTCATCTCGTAGGCATACAGCATGATCGCCTGCCCCAGGTTCAAAGAGGGATAACTCACCTTGAGGGGCAGATAGCTGATGAGGTCCACCTGGGCAAGCTGCTCGTTGGAGAGGCCGGACTCCTCGCAGCCAAACACGATGGCCACCTTTTCGAGGGAAGGCTTGGCGCGGATCTGATCGCGGATCTCGGCCGGGGTGAGGTAGTGCTGATAACGGCCACGCTGGCGGGCCGTGGTGGCGACCACCAGATCCATGTCGGCAAGGGCCTCCTCCAGGGTGTCGAAGGCGCGTGCCTCGGTCAGGATCTCCTGGGCGCCATGGGCGACCCAGCTCGCCTCCTCCTCTTCGTGTACCCGGCTCCCTACCAGTCGCATGGCATCGAAGCCCATGGTTTTCATGGCGCGAGCGGCCGCACCCACATTGGCCGCGCGAGCGGGGGCTACCAGTACAAAATAGAGTTTCATCGGGTTTCTCCTGAACAGGGCCGACGCCGCGAACTGCAGCAAACCGCCGGTAAAACAGGGGCGCAATCTACCGTTTATCCCCGAACATTGCCACTTGAACAGATGTTTGGATGTTGCCATAGTGGCCGGACGAGTGAGCCCGTTGCCTACCGGCACAGACGCCATCGGCCCGATACATCACAAGGAAGAGAGAGATGCAGCAGCCATTGGAACAGGCGGTCGCCGAGACGATCTTGCAGCGTTTCGAGTCGTTTTACAGCCGCTTTCTCGAGATAACCCAGGGCAGCAAGAGCCGCTTCGAGAACAGCGACTGGTTGGGGGTGCAGCTCGCCGGGCGCGAGCGCATTCGCCTCTATGATCATCACGTCGGTGCCACCACCGCCCTCATCAAGCAGATGATGGGGGAGCAGTTGCCGACCCAGGCCCTGCTCAAGCAGGTGAAGGGGGCCTTCAGCGATCTGCTGCCCCGCTGCGAGAACTTCGAGGTGGCGGAGTCCTTCTTCAACTCCGTCTATCGCCGGATCTTCCGCCATCGCAACATCCGCGACGAGAATCTCTACATCCACCCCTTTCGCAGTCGGGGTGAGCACCCGGATCTGAGCGCCTTGCTGCGAGTCTATCGCACCGACCTTGCCCACCTGCCGCAGACCCTGAGCCAGCTGCTCGGGGATTACAGCTTCACCCTGCCCTTTGAGGACAAGCAGCGGGACATCATCGACATTCACCGCCATCTGGCGGAGAGCGGCCCGGCCATACTGCACGAGGAGCCATTCGCCATCGAGCTCTTGAAGGAGGTGTTTTACCGCAACAAGGGGGCCTATCTGGTGGGCCTCATTCGGGTGAAAGGCGAGGTGCATCCCTTCATCCTGCCGCTGCTCAGCACCGGCCAGAGCATCTATGTGGACACCGTCATCTTCGAGCCTGAGCTGGCCTCCATCGTATTCGGCTTCGCCCGCGCCTACTTCATGGTCTATGCCCCGGTGCCGGCCCTGTTCGTGCTGTTCCTGCGCCAGATCATGCCCCGCAAGCCGGACTACGAGATCTACAACGCCATCGGCTGCCAGAAGCACGGCAAGACCGAGCTCTATCGCCACTACCAGCAACACCTGGCCCAGAGCCGGGAGCAGTTCGTCATCGCACCCGGCATCAAGGGGATGGTGATGAGCGTGTTCACCCTCCCCTCCTACGATGTGGTGTTCAAGGTGATAAAAGACGAGTTCACGCCGCCCAAGGACGTGAGCCACGAGCAGGTGAAGGCGAAATACCGGCTGGTAAAACAGCACGACAGGGTGGGTAGGATGGCCGACACCCAGGAGTTCACCAACTTCGAGTTTCCCCTGGACCGCATCTCGCCGGAGCTCCTGGCCGAGCTCAAGTCGGTGGCCCCCTCGGCGCTCACCATTACGGCCGACAAGCTGGTGATCAAGCACCTCTACACAGAGCGCAAGATGATCCCGCTGAACCTCTATCTGGATCAGGCGGACGAGCAGCAGACCCGGCTCGCGCTGGAGGAGTACGGCAACGCCATCAAGCAGCTGGCGGCGGCCAACATCTTCCCCGGCGACATGCTGTTCAAGAACTTCGGCGTGACCCGCCACGGCCGGGTGGTCTTCTATGACTACGACGAGATCTGCTACATGACGGAGTGCAACTTCCGCCAGATCCCGCCGCCACGCTACCCGGAGGACGAGTGGAGTGCCGAGCCCTGGTATTCGGTGGCCCCCAATGACATCTTCCCCGAGGAGTTCGCCACCTTCCTGCTGCAAAAGCCCCAGGTGCGGGAGATCATGATGCAGGTGCACAAGGAGCTGTTTGATGCCAACTACTGGAAGATGCTGCAGGGCAACATCAAGGAGGGGGTATTCGAGGATGTCTATCCCTATCGGCGCAAGAAGCGCTTCCGCTTTCAGCGGGGGGGATGATCCCGGCTGAAACAGCAAGAAATGACGCCGCAGCGTTAATGTCGGGCAATCCAGGGGCCATTGACCGACCCTCTGCTGTGTAAGAATCCGAAACCAGTTGATTTGGTTTCGGATTCTTTATGCGTATTGAACAGGATCATGACCGCCTTCACGCCAACGATGTCGCCCAGCTTGAATCGCTCTCTGACCTCATTCCCGCGGCCCCTAACCTCACTGCTCGGGGAAGAGGGCCTCGTCACCCTGCACCCTCGACGCCTGTCCATTACGCCTCTCTTTCTATCCCTGCCATGTCGCGCCGCGGCACAGATCCGGCGCTACAACCAGGGCAGGGTCGCCGCACTGGTGGGGAGCGACTGGTTGAGCAACGCCAGCTGCACCGTCTCCCGACTCACGTGGGGAGCATAGAGGTGGATGAAGTCGTACATGTAGTCCCGCAGATGGGCATGCCTGCGCAGGCAGACATGGGCCGTGCTCGAGGCGATCAGATGATCGATGTTGAGACAGACCAGGCTCTCCCTGTCCGCCTCGTCGAACGCCGAGGTGGCGATCACTCCCACCCCCATGCCGAGGCGCACATAGTGCTTGATGATGTCGCTGTCGGTGGCGGTCAGCACGATGCGGGGACTGAGGCCATGACGGCCGAACGCCTTGTCCATCTTGGAGCTGCCGGTGAAGCCGAACACATAGGTGATGAGGGGATAACGGGCCAGATCCGCCATGGCCAGCGGCTGGCAGTCGAGCAGAGGATGACCATGGGGTACCACCACGCCGCGCCCCCAGCGGTAACAGGGAACGGTCGCCAGCTCCTCGAACAGGTGCATGGACTCGGTGGCGATGGCCATCTCCACGTCCCCGTTTTCTACCATCTGTGCCAGCTGGGCCGGCGCCCCCTGATGCAGCTGGATGCCCACCGCTGGGTAGCGGCGGGAGAAAGCGGTGATCACCGCGGGCAGCTTGTAGCGGGCCATGGTGTGGGTGGTGGCGATGCGCAGCACCCCGCTGGTGGCCAGCTGGTCACCGAGGGAGAGCTGGCCAATCTGTTCGACCTGGGCCACCACCCCCTTGGCCAGCTCCATCACCTGCTCCCCCATGGGGGTCAGGCCCGCCAGGTTCTTGCCCTTGCGGGTGAACAGCGCCAGCCCCAGCTCCTCCTCCAGCATCTTCATCTGCTTGCTGAGGGTCGGCTGGGAGGTGTAGAGCTTCTCCGCCGTCGCCGAGATGTTGAAGTTGTTCTTCACTATCTCGGTGAAGTTCTTGAGCCGGGCAAGGTTCATCAGGGGGCCAGGCGCTCGATGTGCCAGCCATCCCCCTCGCGGCTGTAATAGAAGCGATCGTGCAGGCGATGCTCACCCCCCTGCCAGAACTCCACCGTCTCGATCCGCACCCGGAAACCACCCCAGAAGCTCGGCAGCGGCACCTCGCCATTGGCAAACTTCTGCTTGAGCTCGAGGAACTTGGCCTCCAGCACGCCACGGGCCGAGATGCGGGTCGACTGCTTGGAAACCCAGGCGGCTATCTGACTGTCCTTGGGGCGGCTGTGGAAGTACTTCATCACCTCGAAGGTGCTCATCTTCTCCACCCGGCCGGTCACGTGCACCTGACGATCCAGGGTGTGCCAGGGGAAGAGCAGACTGATACGGGGGTTGCCTTCCAGCTGGTGTGCCTTGCGGCTGCCCATGTTGGTGTAAAAGACCATCCCCTGGGCGTCGTAGTGCTTGAGCAGCACGGTACGCTGCCAGGGCTGCCCCTCGGCATCCACGGTCGCCACCACCATGGCGGTGGGATCGGTCAGCCTGGCCTCGCACGCCTGGGCCAGCCACTTCTCGAACAGGGCGAGGGGTTCGGCCGGCAGATCGGCCCGGTGCAGCCCGCCCCTGGTGTATTCACGACGCAGATCAGCCACATCCATCATCTTGATTTTCCTTCTCTCTTTCTTTGCCGCCCGTGCGGCGATGCGTGCAGGCATTGTGCGACGAGCACGTCATGGGTACAAGGCTCGGGGCGACCAAATAGCGGTGCAAAAAAGGAAAGGGAGGCCCATGCCTCCCTTTTTCTGCGAGCAGGCTGCCGCCTGTCTATGGTTTGCCGTCAACCGGCGGACAATGGGCCAGCATGCGCTGATTGTATTGCGCCGCATAGGTGCTCAGTCTGGCATGGGCCTCTTTCTGATCCGGCTTGATGACATCGCCGAACCCGTCCAGATAGCGCACGCCACAACGGGCCTTGGCTGCCGCCTGTTCACCCACCGCAATGCCGGGTGCCACCTCGCCACGCCCGGCCCGCACGATCAGCCGGTAATCCTGCTTGGCCAGGCTGGCACTGATCGCCTGATCCAGGGCGTCGGCATCGGCCTGGCAGCCGCCTATCAGGGTGAGCAGCAGCACGCCGGCCAGTCTCATGCCCGCCTCCGTTGCCAGCCCAGCAACGCCAGGGCCAGGGTCCAGAAGCCGAGGGCACCGCCACCACCGCCGCCCCCTTCCACGCGCTGGGTCACCGACAGCTTGAGCGGACTGATGGCAAAGAAGAGGTTGTCACTGCAGGCCACTTTCAGCCTGGCGGTGCCGTCACTGCCCGCCGGAATGGCGACACTCGCCGACCCCGAGTTCGGCTGGCCGCCGGCGAGCAGGGTCCAGTTCACCCCCTCGTCCCGGGTCATGTAGAGATCTACCTTGCTGCAGTTGATGGGGGCCGCGTTGGTACCGGCGACGTCCCAGTCGATGGTCTGTGTCTGGCCGGCTGCCAGCGGCGTCACCAGGGGGCTGGTCAGTGCAAAGGCCTTGCCGGTGTTGACCACCTGGATCTTCATGTCGTCGCTGCTGACACCCCCCTTGCCGTCCCGAGCCGTGAGGCGGAAGTTGAGATCCCGGTTGGTGGCAGGCCAAGCCTCCCCCTTCGCCAGGGTGTTGGTGAGCAGCGAGGGAAGGCTTGGCAGGGTGCGTTCCGGCGCGCTGGTCGGCGCCACGAAACGGAACAGCGGACGACTGCCGTCGTCCACCATGCTGGCGACGCTGAAGGACTCGGTGCCGAGATCGATCTGCTCCCAGGTGTAACTCAGGGCGTCGTTATCCAGATCGGTGCCGGCCCCCTTGAGCACGAAGGGGGTGTTGGCCGGGATCACATGGTCGTTGCCAGCGGCCACCTGGGGCGCATTATTGGTGAGGCTCTGGGTGGTACCGCAGCTCGACACCGTGGCCATGTGCGCCCGCATCTGCTCGATGGACTTGCTGTGGAAGTAGGGCAGGCTGTTGGCCTGCAGGTCCTCTTCCCCGCAGATCCCGGCATAGGCCATGATGGAACTGCCGCTGCCGGGCTCCCAGGCCTGGCTGGCCTCCCGGTTGCCGCCACCACAACTGCCGGTGGTGCCGTTGAAGGTATGGTCGGCCCCGAACTGGTGGCCAATCTCGTGGGCCACGTAGTCGATGAAGAAGGCATCTCCCACCGGGTTCGAGGAACCGGTCATGCCTGCCGATTTATCCGCGGTGCAGAGCACTCCCAGCCCCGCCAGCCCACCGCCCCCGGTGTTGACCACGTGACCGATGTCGAAGGCACCGAGCCCCTGGGTCTGCGCCACGGCCTGCACCTGCATGTTGACGTCGACGTCGCTCAGGCCAGAGCCGGACGGGTCATCCCCGTTGAAGAAGGGATCCGTGGCCGCGTCGGTGAAGATGATGGTGTCGTTGCCGCTGGCCAGCTGGAACTCGGCTGCCACGTCACGCTGGTACACCTCGTTGACCCGGTTGAGCAGGGTGGTGATGGCGCCGAGACCGGCCTCCACAGTCCCGCCGTGATACTGGGTGTACTCCCCCGCCGCCGAGATGGCGATGACGTAGCGCTTGCGCTCGTTGCCATCCACCAGCACCTGGCGGGCCAACGTGCCGGCCTTGCTGCCGATGACGCGATCGGCCTCCTCTTCCAGCCGGCTGTGGGCATCCTGCTGGTAATAGACCGCATAGCCCTCGCCGTTGCGCAGGGGATCGACAAACACCATCCGGCCCTGGTGGCTGAACATGGCGTGGAAACCCTGGGGACCGAGATCGACACGCCCGGTTTCGACCGGGTTTGCTTCGTCGTGTCCCTTGAAGGTCCGGATCCCGGGGTACTTGGCGGCAAGATCTGCCGGCAGCAGATCATAGGGCTGCAGGCTGAAGGTCACCTCCTTGTCATCCGGCAGCGGCAGGGTCAGTCGATGCTCCCCTCCCAGCAAACCGGCGAAGTAATCGGCCGGTACGGTGGCGATGCGATATTGGCTGGCTCGCACCTCATAGCCATCGGCAGCGGTGGCCTTTGCCGCCACCGTATTCCACTCACTGGCGGCCAGGCCGGTGGTGCTCATCAGACCGGCCACCAGCAGCGCCAGCGGAGAGTATTTCATCAACTGCATCTTTTTATTCCTTTTTCAATGCGTTCGCCTGAACTGCCTCAGCATCATTTTCCTGCCACGGTGAGAAGTCCAGCACCATCCGCTGTACATTCCCCGAATGGGGACGGTTGCACCAATGCAGTCTAGCCCCTATCATGGCGCGGATTTGTCCGTTTCAGAACCCTCCTGTGTCACGGGCCGGTTCATCCTTTTTTGGCCAAGGTTAATCTCATGCTCAAATCCCCACTGTTGCCCCGTTTCGGGGATCTGGTCGTTGCCATCGTTGACGATGTGCTGGGTCAGGGTCTTACCCTCGACCGCGCCTATGCCCGTCACTTCTCCGGCATCGAACTCAAACCGCAAGAACAGGCAAGGATTGCCCTGGTCACCGGCGACCTGCTGCGTCGTCTCAGTCTTTATTGCTTCCTCACCGGCATCCAGGTGCGTCAGGCCGAAAAAAATGTCTGGCCGCTGCTGCACGGCTGGCACGCCTTCCACAAGATTGCCCAGCCCAACAACCCGACCCTGGATCGCTTCAACGAAGAGGCGTTCCGTCGCCGTCTGACCGAGGCCAAGAAGAACCCGGTGCTGATGGATGGCTGCCCTTCCTGGCTGGAAAAACTCGGCAGCGAGCAGCTGGGTGACGCCTGGCCCGCCGAGCGTGCTGCCCTGGCCTGGATGCCCAAGCGCTACCTGCGGGTCAACACCCTCAAGTGCAGCCGGGAAGAGCTGCAGGCCATTCTGGCCAAAGAGCACGTCACCACCATCCCCGTCGATGGGGTGGATACTGCCCTGCAGGTCACCTCTGACGCCGCCCTGTTCCGCACCAAGGCCTTCGCCGACGGCTGCTTCGAGCAGCAGGATGCCGGCTCCCAGCTGGTCGCGGCCGCGCTGGAAGTGACCCCGGGCATGCGCGTCATCGACGCCTGCGCCGGTGCCGGTGGCAAGACGCTGCATATCGCCGCCATGATGGAGGGAAAAGGCCGCCTGCTGGCGATGGACGTGGAAGAGTGGAAGCTGGAGAACCTCAAGCAACGCGCCCGCCGCGCCGGTGCCCACAACGTGGAGACCCGGGTCATCACCAGCAGCAAGACCGTCAAGCGCCTCAAAGAGAGTGCCGACCGCGTGCTGCTGGACGTGCCCTGCTCCGGTCTTGGCGTACTCAAGCGCAATCCGGATGCCAAGTGGCGTGACACCGCCGAGCGGTTGCCGGTGCTGGTTGCCCTGCAAGAAGAGATACTGCAGCGTTACAGCCAGATGGTGAAGGTGGGTGGTCTGCTGGTCTATGCAACCTGCTCCATCCTGCCCCAGGAGAACCGTCAACAGGTGGACAAGTTCCTCGCGGCCAACGAGAACTTCCGGCTGCGTGACGATCACACCGTGAGCCCGTCCGAAACCGGCTTCGACGGTTTCTACATGGCACGGATCGAGCGCATCGGCTGAGGCCCTGCGCACGCATAGAAAAGGGGAGCCAATGGCTCCCCTTTTTGCATGATGCGGATGCGACCTTATTCGGCGGCGGCATCATCCTGCTTGTGCTTGGCGGCGACTTCCTTGATCAGGGTCTGCAGCTCGCCGGCCTGGAACATCTCGATCATGATGTCGCAACCACCGACCAGCTCACCTTCCACCCACAGTTGCGGGAAGGTCGGCCAGTTGGCAAATTTCGGCAGCTCGGCACGGATGTCCGGGTTTTGCAGGATGTCGACGTAAGCAAAGGGCTCGCCACAGGACATCAGGGCCTGGGAGGCCTGGGCAGAGAAACCGCAGCTGGGTAGCTTGGGGGATCCCTTCATGTATAGGATGACGGGATTCTCAGCCAGCTGCTGTTTGATCTTTTCAATAGTTTCCATAAATGCCTCACTAGAGCGATTTCGGCGGCCATTCTACTGCAAACCGGGCAGACCACAAACTGGCAAACGGTCCCGAATGCAAGAAGTGATGAATCAATACGTCGCAGCTTGATCCGGATCATGGCGAGAATCAAGAGTTGTTCGCTCATCTTTGATGCTGCTACAATCGACGGGCTTTGGGCCGTTCAGGCCCCATCATTTCAAGAACAATTCTTTTCAACATAGAAAAGAGTATGCAATGTCTTGCAACCGTCGCCTTCGCACGGACCAGCCAATGGAGAGTAGAAAATGGCATTCGAACTTCCCGCTCTGCCCTATGCAATCAATGCTCTGGAACCGCACATCTCCCAGGAAACCCTGGAATACCACCACGGCAAGCACCACAACACCTACGTGGTCAACCTGAACAACCTGGTGCCGGGTACCGAGTTTGAAGGCAAGTCTCTGGAAGAGATCATCAAGACCTCCACCGGCGGTGTCTTCAACAACGCCGCCCAGATCTGGAACCACACCTTCTACTGGCACTGCCTCTCCCCGAACGGCGGTGGCGAGCCTACCGGCGCCCTGGCCGATGCCATCAACAAGGCATTCGGCTCTTTCGCCGAGTTCAAGGATGCGTTCACCAAGTCTGCCATCGGTAACTTCGGTTCCAGCTGGACCTGGCTGGTAAAGAAAGCCGACGGCTCCCTGGCCATCGTCAACACCTCCAACGCCGGCTGCCCGCTGACCGAAGCCGGGACCACCCCGCTGCTGACCGTCGACCTGTGGGAGCACGCCTACTACATCGATTTCCGCAACCTGCGTCCGAAGTACATGGAAACCTTCTGGGCCCTGGTCAACTGGGAATTCGTGGCCAAGAACCTGGCTGCCTGATAGCCGCTTCATGCCAAAACGCCCCGCACTGCGGGGCGTTTTTTTATGGCAGGCAAGCAACGAAAAAGGCGCCATCGGCGCCTTTCTGATAACCATTGACCTTACTGGTCTATCTCGTCCAGATATTCGTCCAGGTTGCTGTCATCCTCCTGCTGGCCCTGCTGCTTGAGCTCAGGCTGGCGACCCGTCACCTTGCCGTCGTTGTACTGCAGGTAGAAGTCCTTGGTGAGGGCATAAGGATCGAGCGCATTGTCGATGATCCGCTCCTGATCGATGAGCTTGGCGCGGGTACCCAGGCCATCCAGCGCCCAGTGAATGAATTTCATGGGGAAAGTCAGCAGCGCGTAGGGGAAGTACACAGTATCGATGGTATCCCCCACCAGCTCGCGGGTGGTGGTCGGGCCGTAGACAGGCACCATGATGTAGGCACCATCCCCGATGTCCGCCTTGCCGAGCACGGTGTCCATTTCCAGCATGTTGCGCTCGAGGCCGGCATGTCTGGCCACGTCGAAGATACCCAGCAGACCCACTGTGGTGTTGAGGGTGAAGCGGCCCAGGTTGGTCCCCGCCCCCTTCAGGTCACCGACCAGCAGGTGGTTGACCATGCTGCTCGGCTCGTCGAAGTTATCCACGAAATTCGCGATACCGTCCTGCACCCCCTGCGGCACATAACGGGCATAGCCATGGACCACGGGGCGGGCCACATAGGGCTCCAGCACGTCATAGTTGACGGCCCACATGGCGCGGTTGGCGCCCTGGAAGGGGTCACGGGGATCGCTGGCCGTGCTGGTCGCTTCGGGACGGCTGGGGGTTTCCTTGAGATCCAGGCTCTCTGGACCCGGCTTGGGAGGGCCACCCGCACAGCCCCCCAACAGCAGTGCCACTGCCAATGCTCCTGAACGCAGATACATATGAAAGTCCTAAGCTTTTTATTGGGAATTGCCATGAATTATAGGTAGCTCGCCCCTCCAGGGGCGGGCTACCTATGTAAAAGAGGTATTAGAGTGCGTGATCGATGCGGATGTCAATCGGCACTGTGGGGATAGCATTCGTCGATACCGTGACCGAGACGCCCTCAAAAGCGCCCTCCTTGTTCATCACGTTGCCGCCCCGGGAGAGACGGGCCTTGAACTGCAGCTCGGGATGAGCCGCCAGCTTGCTGCCCTCCATCATGGCATCCCCATCCCCCAGTGACAGGGTGAGGGGCAACTGCGGGCCCGGGATGCGCTTGACCGCGATGGGCATGGGTGGGCCGTTGGGGATCACCGCAAACACGAACAGGTGAGCGTCCTCAGGCAACTGGATGCCTGGCGCCAGAGTGATGTGCAGGGGATACTCTCCCTCCTTCACCACTACCTGGGCATTGCCCTGCTCGACCTGAGCGCCCTGGGCGGCAGGTGCGGCTGTCACGGCCATGCCACGCTGCTTGAGCTGCTGCTCGGCATACTCGATGGAGCGCTCCACCATGGCGTGGCGGGTCGAGCCCTGCTCCAGCAGCGGCAACATGGCTCGCCAGCGAACCAGCGCGGTCTGGAAGTCCTCTTTCTGCAGCGCCATGAAGGCATGAACCGAGCGCGCCTCTATGTTGGCCGGATCCTGGGCAATAGCCGCCTGCAGCAGCTGATCCGCTCTGGCCTCCTCCCCCGTCATCATCAGGGCCTGGGCATAGGGCACTGCCACCATGGCCTTCTGCGGGGCCAGGGAATAGGCCCGCTCCAGCGCCTCGCGGGCCATCTCGGGGTCATTGCCATCCAGGGTCAGACGCCCCAGCAGCAGCCAGCCACGATAGTCGTTCGGTTCTTCTTTCAGCCGGGTGCGCAGCCCCAGGGTGAAGTCCAGCAGATCCTGCTCAGTGACATTGCTATCCCGCTCCACCAGGATACGGTTGCTCAGCTCACCAAGACGGCTGCTAGCATCCTGCCAGCGGCTCACCTCCTGCCAGGCCCCCAGCTTGTAATAAAGCCCCAGACTCACCACCACCAGCACCAGCACACCCGGGATCCAAGTCAGGCTCTTGCCGCCACGGGCGCTCTGCTCCACGTCGGGGATGTCGTCCAGCAGGCTGCGTTGCAGCTCCACCAGGGACTCGGACTCCTCGGCCAGTATCCCCTGCTCACGCTCCTCACCTATCTCCAGCAGACGCTGACGGTAGAGCTGCTTGTTGAGCGCCGAGCGGCTGATGCTCTGCCTGCCCTCGCCGCGCCACAGCGGCAGGATCAGCGCCAGGCTCGCCAGCACCAGCAGGGCCGCGATCACTATCCAAAATGCGGTCATTGTTTCTCTTCCTCTTTGAGCAACTCGGCCAGACGGCGCCGCTCTTCTTCGCTCAGGGCGTTATCCATTCGTTTTGTCGCCGCCGGGGCACGGCGGCTGCGCACCACGACCGTGGTGGCGCCGATGACGATGACCAGCAGGGGGCCAAGCCAGAGGATCAGGGTGGAGGCCATCAGGGGCGGATCATACAGGATGAAGTTGCCGTAACGGGCCACCATGTAATCCACCACCTCTTGCTTCTCCTTGCCCTCGCGTACCATCTGGTAGGTCTTGTCCCGCAAATCCTTGGCGAGCCCGGCATTGGAATCGGCGATGTCCTGGTTCTGGCACTTGGGACAGCGCAGCTCCTTGGTCAACTCGCGGAAGGTCTGCTCCTGGGCATCGCTGTCGAAGGTGTAGACGTCGATGGCGGCGCTGGCCTGACCGGCGCCGAACAAGCCCGCCAGCAGCAACAGGGAGGCAATAAGGGTTTTCATCAGAGTTGCCCTCACTTCATGGCATCGAAGATGGGTTTGAGGGTCGAGGCCCAGATCTCGGGATTGACGTCCCCCACGTGGCGATAGCGGATGATGCCCTGGCTGTCGATGAAGAAGGTCTCGGGCGCGCCGTAAACCCCGAGATCCAGCCCCAACATGCCGTCCGGATCGTAGAGATTGACCTCATAGGGATTGCCGAGCTCCGCCAGCCACTTGATGGCCTTGTCCCGCTCATCCTTGTAGTTCATGCCGACGATGGGAATGCCCTGCCCCGCCAGCTGCTTGAGGTAGGTGTGCTCCCCATAGCAGGTCGGACACCAGGTGGCCCAGACGTTGAGCAGCATGGGACGCCCCTTGAAGATGCTCCTGTCATGCTGCTTGTCGAGGTCATAGATGTCCTGCAGGGTGAACACGGGCACCTCCTTGTCCACCATCACGGATTCCAGCTTGGTGGGGTCGGAGTAGAGCCCCTTGAACAGGAACACGGCGCCCATCAGGAAGATGATGAAGGGCAGCAGAAACAACCAGGTCTTCTTGCTCATGCCTTGGCCTCCTCGTCACGACGGCCGAACCGGTAGCGCTTGTCCAGCATGGCCAGCACGCCGCCGATGGCCATGAAGACGCCGCCGAACCAGATCCAGCGCACGAAGGGCTTGTAGTAGATCCGCACCGCCCAGGCGCCGTTGTCGAGCTGCTCGCCAAGCGCTGCATAGAGATCCCGGGTGAAGCCGGCGTCGATGGCGGCTTCCGTCATCGGCATGCGACTCACCTTGTACATCCGCTTCTCGGGCTTGAGCAGGGCTACCTGCTTGCCGTTCTTGTGCACCTCCAGCACCCCCTTGAAGCCGTCGTAGTTGGGGCCGTTCTTTTCGGCTGTCCCGGCAAACACGAATTCGTAGTCGGCGAAGTGCACCCTGTCGCCGGCCTGCATCCGCAAGTCCTTCTCGATGCTGTAGTTCTGGGTGCAGGCGATGCCGATGATGCTGACCGCGAGCCCCACATGGCCCAGGATCATGGCCCAATGGCTGTTGCCGAGCTTGCGCACCCCGGTGGCAAAGCTGTGCTTGTGGGTGGCGCGTACCCAGGTCTCCTGAATGCTGGTAATGATGATCCAGCTACCCAGACCGATGCCGAGCGCGGCCCAGGGCTTGAACTCCCCGGCAAAGAGCTGCGGCAGCAGCAGGGCGGCGACCAGGCTCAGCCCCAGGGCCAGCACCACCTTGCCCTTGAGCTCGCCGAGCTCCTGACGGCGCCAGCGGAACAGCGGCCCCACCCCCAGCAGCAGGGCGAACGGGATGATCAGCCAGCTGTAGATGTGGTTGAAGAAGGGGGTGCCGATGGAGATGCTGCCGAGCCCCAGCTCCTTGTGCACCAGGGGCAAGAGGGTGCCGAGCAGCACGGTGAGCAGGCCCGCCACCAGCAGGATGTTGTTACCAAGCAGCAGGGTCTCGCGGCTCCACAGCTCGTGTTTGCCGTGGCTCTTGACCTGGGAGCCCTTGAAGGCGAACAGCAGCAAGGAGCTGCCTATCACCGCCAGCAGGAAGCCCAGAATGAAAAGGCCGCGGGTCGGGTCGGAGGCAAACGCATGGACCGACACCAGCACGCCGGAGCGCACCAGGAAGGTACCGAGCAGGCTCAGGGAGAAGGCCGAGAGCGCCAGCAGCACTGTCCAGGCCTTGAAGGTGGCGCGCTTCTCGCTCACCGCCAGGGAATGGAGCAGGGCCGTGCCCGCCAGCCAGGGCATGAAGGAGGCGTTTTCCACCGGATCCCAGAACCACCAGCCGCCCCAGCCAAGCTCGTAATAGGCCCACCAGGAGCCGAGCACGATTCCCAGGGTCAGGAAGACCCAGGCCGCCATGGTCCAGGGACGGGACCAGCGCGCCCAGGTGGCATCGAGCCTGCCCGTCATCAGGGAGGCAATGGCGAAGGCGAAGGCCACCGAGAAGCCCACGTAGCCCATGTAGAGCATAGGGGGGTGGAAGATGAGGCCGGGATCCTGCAGCAGGGGGTTGAGGTCGCGCCCATCCACCGGGAAGTACGGCAGGGTGCGGGTGAAGGGGTCAGAAGTGAACAGCACGAAGGCGGTGAAGCCCACCGAGATGAGGCCGAGCACCCCCAGCACCCGCGCCACCGCATCGAGCGGCAGGCGACGGCTGAACAGGGCCACGGCCGCGGTCCAGCCCCCCAGGGTCAGCACCCAGAGCAACAGGGAACCCTCGTGGGCCCCCCACACCGCCGAGATGCGGTACTGCAGCGGCAGCAGGCTGTTGGAGTTGGTAGCCACGTACTGCACGGTGAAGTCGTTGTCGACGAAGGCCCAGGTGAGGCAAAGGAAGGAGAGCAACAGCAGCAGAAACTGGCTGTAGGCGAGCGGACGGGCCGCCGACATCATGCCGAGGCGCCCCCACTTGGCCCCGAGCAGCGGGTAGCTGCCCAGCAGCAGAGCGGTGGCAAAGGCCAGGATCAGTGCGAATTGCCCCAGTTCAGGGATCATGGCTGGCTTCCTTTCAATTGCGCCGCGACCAGAACCGGTGCACAGGCATGAGACGGTGAGAACTGCCCTACTTCGGGGATCATTGACTATTTCCTTTCGATTGCACGATGAGACATACCGATCCGGCGGCGACACGAGGTGAACACAAGATCAAGGCTGCCGGGATCATTGCTTGGCCCCTTGCAACTGTGCCTCGGTATATTCGGGCTTGAAGTGCATACCATTGGTGGCATCGGCCACTTCCGGCGGCATGTAGTTCTCGTCGTGCTTGGCCAGCACCTCGAAGGCGGCCACCGTGGTCGCATCCTTGAGGGTGCCCTGGGCGACGATGCCCTGCCCCTCACGGAACAGGTCCGGCAGGATGCCATCGAATTCCACCGTCACCAGATGGCCGCCGTTGTCCACCAGCTTGAAGGCCACCTTGAGGCTCTGGGGATCGCGCTGCACCGAGCCCGGCACCACCAGGCCGCCGATGCGCAGGCGCTGCCCCTCTTCCGGCTTGATCTTGTCCGGTCCCTTGCCTTCCACCAGCTCGCTCGGGGTATAGAAGAGATCGATGTTCTGGCTGAGGGCATAGAGCACCAGGCCGATCACGCTGGCGAGGCCCAGGCTGATGGCCAGAATGATGGTGAGGCGTTTCTTGCGTCTCGGGTTCATAGGGTGTTCTCCATCTGCTGGGCCGCCTTGCGACGGGCCTCGCGGGCCTGCTTGTTGCGCAATTCACCGAGCAGGTTGCGGGTTTTCAACCGGGTGGAAATGACGATGCCGACCAGGCAGAGCGCGGTCAGACCGAAAGAGAGCCAGACGTAGAAGGCGTAACCGCCCATGGCCATGAAGTCGCTGAATGAGGCAAAGTGCATGCTTACTTCTCCTGGCTGGCGATGTCGGCGACCCAGGGACGATGCCACTCCCGCATCAGGAGTTCATTCCTGAACCGCATCAGGGTCAGGGCCCCGAGGAAGGCCGCAAACGCCAATATCATGATGAGCAAGGGCCACAGCATCTCGGGGGAGATGGAGGGCTTGTCAAACTTGGTGATGGAGGCGCCCTGGTGCAGGGTGTTCCACCACTCCACCGAGTAGTGAATGATGGGCAGGTTGATCACCCCCACCAGCGCCAGGATGCCGGCGGCGCGACCAGCCACCACCTTGTCGCTGAAGGCGTTGTAGAGGGCGATGACGCCAAGATAGAGAAACAGCAGGATGAGCTCGGAGGTGAGGCGCGCATCCCACACCCACCAGGTGCCCCACATGGGCTTGCCCCAGGCGGCGCCGGTGAAGAGAGCGATGAAGGTGAACACGGCGCCCACCGGGGCGATGGCCGCCACCGTCATGTCCGCCATGCGCAGTTGCCACACCAGCCCGATGAAAGCCGCCACTGCCATGGTTGAGTAGGCCCCCATGGAGAGGATGGCGGCAGGCACGTGGATGTAGATGATCCTGAAAGAGTCTCCCTGCTGATAATCAGCGGGGGCAAAGGCCAGTCCCCATACCGTGCCTATGATGAAGGCAAGCAGGCTTGTCACGACAAACCAGGGCAGCAGGGTGCCGGCCAGCCCATAGGCGCGCTCGGGTTTGGCATAAGGGTGCAACCATTTCCACATAGCTCACGGAACCTTTCAGTTATTAATTTTTAAGTGGCGAGGGCTACCATACCCACCGGCGGGAAACATCATATCCCCCGAAAGCAATAAGCAGCCATCCCCTTGATCTATCTCAATTATATTCTTCACAAAACAGCCTCAAAAGAAGCTCTTTTGATAATCAATCAATTGACGCTGACCCGCAGTGCCGCCGAGATGGCCAGGGGCGTCAGGGTCAGGGCCCCCACCAGCATGGCCCCCAGGATCGCGAGCTGGCCCCCGTAGGGCAACCCCATGCTCGCCGCATCGATGGCGGAGGTGGCGAAGATCAGCACCGGGATATAGAGCGGCAGCAGCAGCAGGCTGAGCAGCACGCCCCCCTTGCGCAGCCCCGCCGTCAGTGCCACCCCGACCGCCCCGAGCAGGCTCAGCACCGGGGTGCCGAGCGCCAGGGTGGCCACCACGGCCAGATAGGTTCTGATGTCCAGGGAGAGCAGGATGGCGAGCAGCGGGGAGACCAGCAGCAGCGGCAGGCCGGTCAGCAACCAGTGAGCGATCACTTTCGCCAGCGCCAGCAACCCCAGCGGATGAGGCATCAGCATCATCTGCTCAAGGGCGCCGTCGCTGAAATCATCGCGAAACAGCCGCTCCAGGGAGAGCATGGCCGCCAGCAGGGCCGCCACCCAGATGATCCCGGGGGCGATACGGGCCAGCAGCTGCGGCTCGGGCCCGATGCCGAGGGGAAAGAGGGTGATGACGATGAGGAAGAACCAGAGCGGGTTGAAGATGTCGGCGCGTTGGCGCAGGGCCATCAGCAACTCGCGGTGAATAAGGTGTATGACGGCGCGCAGCATGGCTACTCCTGCAACAACGAGGTCAGCGACAGGGTCTTCAGGCGTCCCTGCATCAGGGTCAGATCCTGGTGGGTGGTGAGCACCACCATGCCCCCCCGATCCGCGTGAGCCAGGAACAGCCGCTCCAGCACCTTGACCCCCTGCTTGTCGATGGCGGTGAAGGGCTCGTCGAGGATCCAGAGCGCCGGGCGCTCCGACAGCCAGAGCCTGGCCAGCGCCACCCGCCGCTGCTGCCCGGCCGAGAGCTGGCCCGCGGGATAATCCTCGAAACCGGCGAGGCCGACCTGGGCCAGCACCTGCCAGAGATCCACGTCGCCCTCGGCCGTGCCGTGCAGCTTCTGATAGAAGGAGAGGTTCTCGAGGGGGGTCAGGGTCGCCTTGACGCCGGGCTGATGGCCCAGGTAGAGCAGGCTGGCATGGTACTCATCCCGGCAATCGCGGATGTTCTCCCCGTTCCAGCACACCTCCCCCGCGAAGGGTTGGGAGAGGCCGGTCAGCAGCCGCAGCAGGCTGGTCTTGCCCACTCCGTTGGGGCCTTCAATCTGCATCAGATCGCCCGAGCGCACCGCGAAGGAGAGATGTTCAAACAGGGTGCGATCTTCACGCACGCAGCTCAGATTGTTGGCTTGAAGCAGCATGGGGATGTAATCGTTGAAAATGAGGCGGCCTGCATCTTAACACAGGATCCGGAGGCGTCTTTTCAAAGATGCCAATAATCAACAGGATTTGTGGGGGAGATCGCGCACCGGCAGAAGAAGATGTGGCAGGGGGAAACTGGAGTGACCAGGCACGGGCAGAGGAAGGGGTGGCAGGGAAGAGCGGGGCGGCCAGTGCCTCCCCTCTCGATCTGAAGCAGGGGTCAGGTACGACCCTTGCGCAGGGAGATCAGCAACTCGGCTTCGGCCTGGGGCAACTCGCATTCGCTCATCACCTCGTCGAGGCCGGCCCCGAGCTCCACCATCTTGGCGGCGCGGCTGTAGAGGCGACGCTCCGGATCCTGCAGGGTCAACTCCTGCTGGCTATCCTGGATCTTCTGCATGGCCCCTTCGGCGGATTGCAGGCGCTGACCCATGCCGATGGCACCGGTATGCAGCTCCATCATCTGCTTGCGCAGACTCTCGAGTTGCCCCTGCAGCGTCTCCATCCTGGCCTCGGACTCTCGCTGACGGCGGCGGTGACCCAGAATACCGTAGAGGGCCAGCACCAGCGCCAACAAGGACAACCCCAAGGCTGCGAATTCAATCATCAAACTGTCACCTTCCTCATCACAGGGTCCCGCTCGGCGTCAAGGTGCCGCGGGCAAATCCGGGACCGCTGTTGTATCACTTTTTGACGCGCCGTTACAGGGAGCCGATATCGTCCCACTCTTCGTCGGAGAGCAGCTTGTTGAGATCCACCAGGATCAGCAGCTGACCGTCGCGGTTGCTCACACCCTGGATGAACTTGGCGCTCTCCTCGGTGCCCACTGCCGGGGCAGCGTCGATCTCGGAGGAGCGCAGATAGACCACCTCGGCCACGCTGTCCACCATGATGCCGATCACCTGCTTCTCCGCCTCTATGATGACGATGCGCGAATTCTCGCTCACATCCCCGGCCGGCAGGCCGAAGCGGGAGCGGGTGTCGATGACGGTCACCACGTTGCCACGCAGGTTGATGATGCCCAGCACATAGTCTGGCGCACCCGGTACCGGGGCGATCTCGGTGTAGCGCAACACCTCCTGGACCTGCATCACGTTGATGCCATAGGTCTCGTTTTCCAACTGGAAGGTCACCCACTGCAGCACTTCGTCCTCGGCCAGATTCTGTGCAATATTGCGCTTCTCTGTCATCTTCTTGATCCTTGTATGAACCCGTCAACGGGTAAAATTAGCAATAAAACCATGGCGGTGCCGATGTTGTCAGCGGCCTTCAATGTTCACGCCTCGGCCAAGGAGCACCAAGAGCTCCCTGACGTGCAGCAGGGCACACATCTTCTCCTTGACCATGCCCGCCAGCCAGGGGCGTTTCCCCTCCTGATGGCGCCACTTCACCTGATCCCGATGCAGCAGTTCGGTGCCCTTCAACTGATGACAGGCCAGTCCCCAGGGTGATTCCCCCAGCATAATCAGATATTTGTACTCGTCTATCTCCAGATGCTGGCCCGGCATGACCCACTGGGCCGTGTCGACCACGTTCATCTTCTGCTCCCGGGAGGTCATGATCCCCTTGTACCAGCCCGGCTGGCCGAACAGGGAGGTCACCTCCCCCAGCTGGTGAATGCCGCCGAGCTCGGTCAGGGGTACCGCGAAGGTCACTCCGGCCACGTCGAAGAAGAGCGCCTGAAACTCGTTGCCGGTATCCAGGTTTTCCCAGGCCGCAGGGGCAGGCTGAGGTTCCGCCGCCAGCGCGGGTTCGGCCAGTGCCAGGGCGACGGGCTCGGCGATCACCGGGATCACTTCGGGCGTCACCAGGGCCACCTCGACTGGCTCGGGCTCTGCCTCGACCTCGAGCTGGAAGGGCTCGACATGCACCTCCTCATGGCTCAGGACATCCATCTCATCCTGCACCTGGCTCACCTGGGCGAGCAGTTCGCTCAGTTGCGCCAGTCGGTTGTCGGTTTCGAGATAGGGCGCCGCAACCACCTCGGGCAAGGGGGCAGGCTGAGGCTGCAACTGCAGCACAGGGGCCGGCGGCTCGTCGTCCGGCCCTTCCCGCAGCAGGGCGTCATCGAGCAGCAGGGAGTGGAAATAGTCATCCATGGCCCGAACCTGGGTGGTCTCTCTCATGGCTTCACCTCCTGGGTCCGTTGACGCTCCAGCGCATCGAGATGGTTGAGCAGGGTCTCGTAGGCATAGGTGCCACGGCTGCCCGGTGCATAGATGGACGGGGGGATGTGCAGCAGGCTGGCATCCCGGAATTTGGTGTCGATGGGAATGACCGCATTCCACACCGCCTCCCCATACTGCTCCTTGATGGATTGCAGCGTCATCAGCGACGCCCGGGTACGCTTGTCGAACATGGTCGGGATCACGGTATAGCGGAACTTGTCCCGCTTGGATCGCTGCATGATCTCGAAGGTCTTCATCATCCGCTCCAGCCCCTTCAAGGCCAAAAACTCGGTCTGCACCGGCACCAGGATGCGATCGCAGGCCGCCAGCGCGTTGACCATCATCACCCCCAGCACCGGCGGGCAGTCGATGAGCACATAGTCATACTGATCCTGCACCCTGAGCAGGGCACGCTTGAGCACCAGCCCCATGCCTTCCCGGTTGCCCATGACCCTGTCCAGGGTCGCCAGGGTGATGGAGGCAGGCAGCAGGTGGATGTTCTCGAACTTGGTCTTCAGGGTCATCCGGTTGACCAGCTCGGCACTGGGCTTGGCCGCCTGGAACAGCTCATAGAGGGTGCCCTCCAGCCGGTCCGAGTCAAAATCGAAATAGGAGGTCAGGGAGGCATGGGGATCGGTGTCGATCAGCAGTACCCGCTGGCCACGCTGGGCCAGAATGCCCGCCAGGGAGACGACCGTGGTGGTTTTACCGACTCCACCCTTCTGATTGGCAACCGTCCAAACAATCACTGTATCAATCCTGCCTTGTTGTTATGCGTATGCCACCATCGGGCAGCGTCACCACTCTGACGTTCTCGCTGTCGACGCTCTGTGGCGCGGCCGATGCCGACGTCGCCGTCAGGGGTTTGGCGGGGGATGCCGGCACCCAGGCGAATCTGGAGATGGCGACCACGACCTTGCGATTCTGTAGCCGCCCCTGCTCGCTGCCGTTGTCAGCGAAGGGGGAGAACTCCCCATAGGCCTCATAGGCGAGCCGCTCGGGGGCGATGCCCTTGACCACCAGGGCGCCGAGCACCGCTTCGGCACGGGCGGCAGACAGGGTCCAGTTGGAGCGAAACATTTCGTTGTTGATCGGCTGGTTATCCGTGTAACCCCGCACCCTGACATAGTTATCGACCGGTTTCAGAATACCTGAAAGCGTATCGAGCACCGGGGCCGCATTGCTCCCCAGAAAGGCGCTGCCGCTGCGAAACAGCAGGCCGGAACTCAGCTCCACTGTCAGCCAGTTGTCATCCTTCGCCAGCTTGACCACGCCGGCCTCCACCAGGGCGCCCATGGCCTCCTGCAACTGCAGATCGATCGTCGCAAGGGCCGTGCCATCTTGCTGGATCGGGGTACCCGTGATAGGAGCGAGCGAAGGCGACGGGGAGGCCTGGCTCTCCAGCAGGGAAGGCGCGGCCGACACCGGGTTGTTGAGCAGGGAGTTGCCCTGCCCCTCCAGCAAGCCGTCGCTACGCGGTACCTGGTTGAATGCCTGGGTCATGCCCTCGATGACGGCGCGGTACTGCTCCTTGTTGACGATGGCTACGGAGTAGAGCACCACGAAGAGGGCGAAGATGAGCGTCATGTAATCGGCATAGGAGACCAGCCAGCGATCGAGATGTTCTCGCCCTTGCAGGTGCAAACGATAGCGCTTGCGCATGGCTATTCCCCTTTCAGATACGCCCGTAGCCGCCGTTCAACCTGCTGGCCATTCTCCCCGTGGGCGATGGCCAGCAACCCTTCCAGCGTCATCTCCTGATAGAGACCGTGGTGGTAGTGGAATGCCCGCAGGCGATTCGCTATCGGCAGATAGAGGAGGTTGGCAAAGCCCACCCCGTAGATGGTCGCGACGAAGGCGATGGCGATGCCGGCGCCCAGGGTGCCCGGCTCTTCCAGGTGAAACATGGCCTGGATGAGGCCTATCACGGCCCCTATAATGCCGATTGTCGGGCTGTAACCCCCCATGGCCTCGAACACCCTGGCGGCGTGCTCGTTGCGCTCCTGTTCGATGTCGATGTCCGCCTCCAGCAGGCGGCGGATATCCTCGATGGAGACCCCGTCCACTATCATGGTGAGGCCCTGACGAGTGAAGAGATCGCTCTCCTCTTCGGCCTGGTTCTCCAGCGCCAGCAACCCCTGCTGGCGCGCAAACTGGGCCCAGGCCTGCAGGCGCTCGGCCTGCTGCACCAGATCCCGCTGTGGCGGAAACAGCATCCAGCGCGCTTGGGCGAGCGCGGCAAGCATGTACTTGCGGGGCGTCTGCAGGATGACGGCACCCCAAGTGCCCCCGACCACGATGACGAAGGCCGGGCCATCCAGCAGGGTCAGCAGGCTGCCACCGTGCCACCACTGGGCGACGGCCACGGCAGCCAGCGCCAGCACCAGGCCGAACATGCCCATGGTCAGCGACCCAACTCGACCAGGATGCGCTGGGCTACCCTGTCCAGCGGCAGGGATTCGCTGGCGATGCCCGCCTTGGCAACCGCCTGGGGCATACCGTAGACCACGCAGGAGGCTTCATCCTGCGCCCAGATGGTGGCGCCCTGATCCTTGAGCAGACGCGCCCCGTCCCGGCCATCGGCTCCCATGCCGGTCAACACGATGGCGAGCACCTTGTCGCCGTAGATCTTGGCGGCCGAGGCGAAGGTGATGTCGACACAGGGCTTGTAGTTGACCTTGTCGTTGCCCTCGATGATGCGAAGGCGAGTACCGGGCCCGCGCCCTTCCAACAGCATCTGCTTGCCACCGGGGGCAAGATAGGCGTGACCCGGCTTGAGCACGTCACCGTCCTCTGCCTCCTTGACCCCGATCTGGCACAGGCCGTTGAGACGGGCGGCGAAGGCCGCGGTGAAGGTGGCCGGCATATGCTGGATTAACAAAATCGGATGGGGGAAATCTCCCGGCAGCTTGGTCAGCACGTTCTGCAGCGCCACCGGACCGCCGGTGGAGGTGCCGATGGCCACCAACTGATAGCTTTTGCCGCTGCGCTTGAAGCTGGCGGGAGCCGCGGCGGCGCGAACCGGTTCGGGCTGGCGCTCAAGAGGACGTGCCAGGGCAGCACCGAAGGCGGGACGCACCGCGGGCTCCGGCGCCCGGGGTCTGGCGGCTGCCATCAGGAAGCGCTTGCGGGCAATCTCCCTGACGCGCTGTTGCAGCAACTTGACCGCCTCATCCTTGTCACGGGCGATGTCTTCGAACTTCTTGGGCAGAAAATCGAGGGCGCCGGCATCCAGTGCATCCAGGGTCGCCTTGGCCCCCTCATGGGTCAGCGAGGAGAACATCAATATGGGGGTCGGACACTTGGCCATGATCTCGCGCACGGCGCTGATGCCGTCTAGCACCGGCATTTCGATGTCCATGGTGATGACGTCAGGCCGCAACTGCAGCGCCTTGTCTACCGCTTCCCGGCCGTTCTGGGCCGTGTCGATCACCGTCATCAGGGGGTCCTGATTGATGATCTCGCTGACCCGGCGACGGAAGAAACTCGAATCGTCGACCACTAATACCTTGACTGCCATTGTTATTCTTTTAACTCCTTGAGCCAGCCGCTCAGTGGCGGCGGGCATAAGCCTTGAGCAGGCTGGGCACGTCCAGGATGAGGGCGATGCCGCCATCGCTGGTGATGGTGGCGCCGGCCATGCCGGGGGTCCCTTGCAGCAGATTGTCCAGAGGCTTGATCACCACCTCTTCCTGACCGATGAGGTTGTCCACCACGAAGCCCACCTGCTGGGTGCCGATCTGGACGATGACCACATGGCCTGTGTCCTGACGGGCCGTCTTGCCGGCACCACGGACCAGCCACTTGTGCAGGTAGAACAGCGGGATCGCCTTGTCGCGCACTATGATGGTGAGCTGGCCGTCCACCACGTTGGCCTTCTTCAGATCCAGGTGGAAGATTTCGTTCACGCAGCCCAGCGGCAGGGCAAAGGTCTGTTCACCCACTTCCACCATCAGGGTCGGCAGTATGGCCAGGGTCAGGGGGACCTTGATCTCGAGGCGGGTGCCCTTGCCCCAGGTCGAATCTATGTGCACCGAGCCATTGAGGCTGACGATGCTGGTCTTCACCACATCCATGCCGACGCCACGACCGGAGATGTCGGAGATCTCGGACTTGGTGGAGAAGCCGGGGGCGAAGATCAGGTTGTAAGCGTCGTTGTCGCTCATGCGCGCCGCGCTGTCGGCATCGAGCACGCCACGGCTGATGGCGATGGCTTTGAGCTTCTCCGGATCCATGCCGGCGCCGTCATCCTCGATGCAGAGCAGAATATGGTCACCCTGCTGGGAGGCGCTCAGGGTGATGGTGCCCTGACGGGGCTTGCCCGCCTTTTCCCGCACGTCCGGCATCTCGACCCCGTGGTCGCAGGAGTTGCGCACCAGGTGAACCAGGGGATCGGCAAGGGCCTCTACTAGGTTCTTGTCGAGATCCGTCTCTTCACCCACCATCACCAGCTCGATATCTTTCTTGAGGGTGCGGGCGAGATCGCGCACGACGCGGGGGAAGCGGCCGAAGACTTTCTTGATAGGTTGCATGCGGGTCTTCATGACCGCGCCCTGCAGATCAGCGGTCACCACATCCAGGTTGGCCACCGCCTTGGACATCTCTTCGTCATTGCTGGCGATGCCGAGGCTCACCAGGCGGTTTCGCACCAGCACCAGTTCCCCCACCATGTTCATGATGACGTCCAGGGTCTTGGTATCCACCCGCACAGTGGTGTCGTTTTGCACCGCACTGCTCTCGGGGGCCGCCTGCTTGGCAGGGGCGGGTGCCGGGGCCGGTTTGGCCGGCGCAGGGGCGAGTTTGGCGGGGGCGGGGGCGGCGCTGGCAGCGACCGGCGCCTTGGGCGGGGTCACAGGCGCGGCGGGTGCCTTGGGCTCGGGAGCCGGTGCAGCCGCCGCCATGCTGTGTTGGGGCGCCTGGCCACGGCCATGCAATTCATCCAGCAGGCGTTCGAACTCGTCGTCGTCGATGAGCTCGTCCACCTCTTTTTGTACTGATTGCAGCGGGGAAAGATCAGGGGCACCGCCGTGCTGACCCTGGCCGTGCAGCTGATCGAGCAAGGCCTCGAACTCGTCGTCCGTGATGTCGCCCGAGCCGCTCAACACGGGGGCGGCAGACACCGTCGGCGCCTTGCCGGCACCGTGCAGTTCATCCAGCAGGCGCTCGAATTCGTCGGCAGAGATCTCGTCGATGGAGCCGCCACCGTTGACGGCAACAGGCGCACTCTCGGCGACGATGACGGGTTCGGGCTCGGGTTCTGGCTGCTGCGGGGCGGCAACGCTGGCGGTACGCAGTTGCTCCTGCCCTTCCGGTTTGCACAACTCGTGCAGATCATGCAGCAGATCGGCAGAGGCCGGGCTGGTCGGCTCCCGGTTCTGCACCTGGGCAAACATGACGTTGATGGCATCAAGGGCCTGCAAAATGACATCCATCAGCTCGGCACTGAGGGTTCGCTTGCCGTTGCGCAGCATGTCGAACAGGTTCTCGGCACCGTGGCAGACGTCCACCAGCTCGGTCAGGGAGAGGAAACCCGCTCCCCCCTTGACGGTATGGAAGCCGCGAAAGATGGCATTCAACAGATTCTTGTCATCGGGCCGCTTTTCCAAGTCGACCAGTTGTTCAGACAACTGTTCCAATATTTCTGATGCTTCGACCAAAAAGTCTTGCAGTATGTCTTCATCAACTTCGAAGGCCATGCGTCACTCCATTAGAATCCCAGGCTAGACAGCAGATCGTCCACATCATCTTGACCATTGACCACATCGGACCTTGTCTGCGGGTTCATGATGGGGCCTTCTGCCTCGATGCCGCTCGCTGGCAGGCTGCGCGCCGAATTCTCGATGACGGCCTCACCAAACATGGTCAGCATCTCTATCAACTTTGTTTCAACTTCCTGCACCAGCTTGATCACCTTGCGGATCATCTGACCGGTCAAGTCCTGGAAATCCTGAGCCATCAGGATTTCAGTCAGCAGTTGTCGTAACTTATCGGCATCCGTCTCCGAAGCCTTAATAAAATCATTCAGTTGATGGCAGAGTGCCTTGAACTGGCCCAGTTCAAGATCCCGGCTCATCAAGGCATTCCAATTGGGCATCACCAGCTGAATGTTGTCATTGAGTCGATCGGCGATGGGAAGGCTGGCCTCTACCGCATCCATGGTGCGATTGGCCGCCTTGTCCGTCATGTCGATGACATAGCTGAGACGCTCCCGGGCATCCGGGATCTCGTGGGTGGCCAGGTCGGGGATCCTGGGATCCAGGCGAAAATCTTGCAGTGAGTTGTGTAACTGACGGGTCAGCTGCCCCACCTTGTCAAACAGGGCCGCCGCATTGGGGGCGCACACATCGGCGAGGATGGTATCGGCCTGTTCAAACTCTTCTCGCTCCAGGTGGGCAACCAGCATCCTTGCCTGTTCAAGCGAGATCATGGCACTCGTTTTGGCCTTCATCCCTGCCGCTCCTTAGCCGATTCGTTCAAAGATCTTGTCGAGCTTCTCTTTGAGGGTGGCGGCAGTGAACGGCTTGACGATATAGCCATTGACCCCGGCCTGGGCGGCTTCGATGATCTGCTCGCGCTTGGCTTCCGCAGTCACCATCAGTACCGGCAGGTGCTTGAGCTTGTCATCGAGACGGATCGCCTTGAGCAGGTCTATGCCCTGCATGCCGGGCATGTTCCAGTCGGTGACCACGAATTGATAATCGCCGTTTTTCAACATCGGCAGGGCCGTGTTGCCATCGTCTGCTTCATGGGTATTGTTATATCCCAGGTCACGCAGCAAGTTCTTGATAATCCGGCGCATCGTTGAAAAATCGTCGACGATGAGGATTTTCATGTTCTTGTCCAAAATTCCCTCCTAAATAGCCGCCAAAACGGCTCACTTACATGATGCAGATCGCAGGTTTTATGGTGCGGATTATGCCTTAGAGTTGCGTTCCAGTGTAGCCAGTACAACCACTTATAAATTCCAATCTCTCAGACGGGCCCGCAGCCTGTGCATGGCCTGGCTGTGGATCTGGCTCACCCGAGACTCGCTGACGCTCAGGACTTCCCCGATTTCACGCAAGTTCAGCTCTTCGTCGTAATACAGTGACAGCACCAGGGCTTCCCGTTCGGGCAGGCGGGCGATGTGTTCGGCCAGGGCGCCCTGGAAGCGCTCGGCCGCCAGATCGTCGAAGCCGCCGTGACCGCTAGCGTCATCGGGATGCCCTATCACATCCTCGCTGACCCCGAGATCCTCGATGCCGATGATCTTGCCGCAGGAGACATCCTGCAGCATGGCATGGTATTCACCCAGGGAGACCCCCATGTTGGCGGCCACCTCGGTGTCTCTGGCATCCCGGCCATGGGCCTGCTCCACGTTCTCGATCGCCTCGGCGATGGCACGGCTGTTGCGATGCACCGAGCGGGGCACCCAGTCCCCGCGGCGGATCTCGTCGAGCATGGCGCCGCGGATGCGGATGCCGGCATAGGTTTCAAAGCTGGCGCCCTTGCTGCCGTCAAAGTTGCGGGAGGCTTCGAGCAGCCCAATCATACCTGCCTGGATCAGGTCATCCAGCAAGACACTGCTTGGCAGGCGAGCCAATAAATGCTGGGCAATCCGCTTGACCAGGGGAGCGTGACGCTCCACCAGCACGTAGGAATCCTGATGACGCAAGTATGCTTGGGCTTTATTCACGGGAGTCTTCCTGTGCTATGACCGGCTTTTGCAATAAATTTTCCAGGAAAAATTCGAGGTGTCCCCCCGGCTGGTTTGGGATGGGCCAGCTCGCCGCCTTGTTCGCCAGGGCACGGAATGCCAGGGAGGCGGGCGACTTGGGGAACGCCTCGACGATCAACTTCTGCTTGCGCACCGCGGCCCGCAGGTTGGTGTCGTAAGGCACGCAGGCCACCAGCTCGAGGGAGGTGTCCAGGAAGCGGTCGGTGACCCGGGTCAGCTTGGCGAAGAGCTCCTGTCCCTCGCGCAGGGAGCGCACCATGTTGGCCACCACCTTGAAGCGGAACACCCCGTGATCCTTGGAGAGGATCTTGATGAGGGCATAGGCATCCGTGATGGAGGTGGGCTCGTCGCACACCACCACCATGATGTCCTGGGCCGCACGGGTGAAGCTCAACACCATGTCGGAGATCCCCGCCGCCGTGTCCACCAGCAGCACATCCACCTGGGTCTTCATCTCGCTGAAGGCGCGGATGAGCTCGGCATGTTGCACCGGCGACAGCTCGACCATGGACTGGGTGCCCGAGGTGGCCGGCACTATCATCATGCCGTAGGGCCCCTCGACGATGATGTCGTCTATGGTGCACTCCCCCGCCAGCACATGGGAGAGGTTGCGGTGCACCCGCAGCCCCAGCATGACGTCGACGTTGGCCAGACCAAGGTCGGCATCCAGCACCAACACCCGCTTGCCCTGGGCGGCCATGGCTCCCGCCACGTTCAGGGTCACGTTGGTTTTGCCAACGCCCCCCTTGCCTCCAGACACGGCGATCACTTTCACTCGATTGTTTTGACGCATTTTGCGCAGACCACTCGCCTGATCCATATACATGTTACTCATAAAACTCCGAATCTTCGGCCTCGCCAAAGCCTGAACCCCAGAAGTAAGGGTCTTCTGTTTCCCGCTCCAGCGAGCCCATGGCCGCGCCAACCAGCAGCGCCGCATTGGCAACTTGAATATCTTCCGGCACCCGCTGTCCATCGGTGATGTAGCTGATGGGCAGGGCGTTCTGAATGCATACGTTAATCACTTCACCCAGATTCAGGCTCTCGTCAAGCTTGGTCAGGATGCACCCGGAGAGCGGAATGCGCCTGAAGTGATCCACCGCCTCCTGCATCACCCGGCGCTGGGAGGTGGCCGACATCACCAGGTAGCTGCGAATGCGCACCTTGGCATTCTTGACCAGGGTGTCGAGCTGCTCGGTCAGACGGATATCCCGCTGCCCTACCCCGGCGGTATCGATGAGCACCAGCCGGCGGTTGCGGAACTGATAGAGCGCATTGGCGAGCTCCTCGGCATCACGCACCTGACGCACCGGGCAACCCATGATGCGACCATAGGTCTGCAGTTGTTCGTGGGCCCCGATCCGGTAGTTGTCCGTGGTGATGAGAGCCACCTGCTCGGCGCCATACTTCATGGCAAAGCGAGCCGCCAGCTTGGCGATGGTGGTGGTCTTGCCCACCCCGGTCGGGCCGAGCAGGGCCACGGCACCGCCCTGGCGCAAGATGTCGTCTTCGCTGATCTTGAGCTGGGCCGTCAGTACCTCGGCCAGCTGGGCCATGGCCTGATGGATGGGCATGTCTTCCGGGATAAGCCCGGCAAGCTGATCGGCGAAGGCATCGTCGAACCCCATCTTCTTGAGTTCCTTGATGAGCAGCGCCCGCATCGGCTCGCGGCGCTCCACCTCCTGCCACATCAGACCAGAGATCTGGTGCTCGAGCAGCTTGCGGATGCTGGCCATCTCCTTGCGCATCCCCTCCATCTCCTGATCCCGAGGCGCGGACTGGGCAGCACGGGGGCCGGGGGCCGGGCGCGCCTTCGGCTTGGCGGGTTCGGGGGCTGCGCCCCACTGGCCCTGTTCGGCTAGGGTTCTGGGTGCGCTGGAGGCCGCAGCCAGTCCAGCGGACTGGGTGCCGGCACCGCCATTGGCGGGCCAGGAGGCAGCGGCAGGACTACCGTTGCCCGTCCCATTGGCAGACCATGACCCCGGGGCGGCATTGCCGCCAGCCGGGTTGGCCGGGTTGAGCTTCTGCTGGCGTGCCAGCAGAGCCGCCAGGGTATCGGCATAGTATTCGTTCTGCTCCTTGGGGGGAGCCGAGCGCGTCATCTGCTTGCCCGCAGACGAGATATTGACGCTCTCATCGTTCAACTGACGGCGAACCGGCGCATCTTTAGGTCCAGGCACCTGGGACTGATAATCGACGGCCGCGACTATCTCCACCCCACCGGTGACCTTTTTGTTGGACATGATGACGGCATCCGGCCCGAGAGTCTCCTTGACCTCGGCCAGCGCCGTGCGCATGTCTTTGGCAAAAAACCGCTTAATCTTCACCCGTCATCTCCGCTAACTAGCCCTGTCCCACCGCACTGACGATGCGGATCTGCTTGTCATCAGGCACTTCCTGATAAGACAGGACGCGTAATCCAGGAATGGCATTCTTGACAAATTTCGCCAGGGTATTGCGCAATATCCCCGATGTCAGAAGCACGGCCGGCTGGCCTTCCAGTTCTTGTCGTTGAGTGGCTTCCACCAGGGAGCGCTGCATCCGCTCCGCCAGTCCCGGTTCGATACCGGCGCCATCTCCCCCACCTGCTTGCAGGGATTGATGCAATATGCGTTCCAGTTCTGGTGAAAGGGTGATCACCGGCAGCTCGGGCTCTGGGCCGGCAATCTCCTGCACGATCAGCCTGCGCAGGGCGATACGGCAGGCGGCGGTCAGCACTTCCGGGTCCGGACTGCGTGGTGCATATTCCACGAGGGTCTGCAGGATAGTGCGCATATCGCGAATTGGCACGCCTTCATTGAGGAGATTTTGCAATACCTTCACCAGGTTGCCCATGCTGATCACCTCGGGAACCAACCCTTCCACCAGCTTGCTCTGATGCTTCCCTATCATGTCCAGCAGTTGCTGCACCTCGTCGTGACCCAGCAGCAAGGCGGCATGGTTGGAGAGGATCTGGCTCAGGTGGGTGGCCACTACGGTGGCTGCGTCCACCACGGTATAGCCAAGGGTCTGGGCCTGGGAGACCTGATCCTTGGCGACCCAGACCGCCTCCAGCCCGAACGCGGGATCCTGGGTCGCGATGCCCTGGATCTGGCCAAACACCTGGCCCGGGTTGATGGCCATCTCCTTGTCGTGATAGACGGTGGCCTCGCCGGTGCTCACCCCCATCAGGGTGATGCGGTACTGGTTGGGGGCGAGATCCAGGTTGTCGCGGATGTGCACCGCAGGCACCAGGAAGCCGAACTCCTGGGAGAGCTTCTTGCGCACCCCCTTGATCCGGTTGAGCAGCTCTCCCCCCTGGTTCTTGTCCACCAGCGGGATGAGCTGATAGCCCACTTCCAGACCGATGATGTCCACCGGCATCACGTCGTCCCAGCTCAGGTCCTTCGGCTCGATCGGGCCATCGCCCTGAGCCGGCAGGAGTTCACCGCTCGCAACCCTGGCCTTGTTCAGTTTCTCCCGACGCAGCAACCACCAGGCTCCGGCCGCCGCCACCGCTCCCAGGCTCAGGAAAGCCAGGTGCGGCATGCCGGGCACGCTGCCCATCATCAGCAGGATGCCAGCGGAGATCACCAGCGCCTTGGGGTTCTCGAACAGCTGGCCGAGTACCGCCGTGCCCATGTCCTGATCGGTATTTTGACGGGTGACTATGATGGCCGCGGCAATGGAGAGCAGCAGGGACGGGATCTGGGCCACCAGGCCGTCACCGATGGCGAGCAGGGTGTAGATCTGGGCCGCTTCACCGAAGCTGAGCTGGTGCTGCATCATGCCGATGATGAAGCCACCGATGATGTTGATGAAGAGGATCATGATGCCGGCGATGGCATCCCCCTTCACGAATTTGGAGGCACCGTCCATGGAGCCGTAGAAGTCGGCTTCCTGGGTCACATCCTGACGGCGCTTCTTGGCCTCTTCCTGGTTGATGAGGCCGGCGTTCAGGTCCGCATCGATGGCCATCTGCTTGCCGGGCATGGCGTCCAGAGTGAAGCGGGCGCTCACCTCGGAGATCCGGCCCGCACCCTTGGTGACCACCACGAAGTTGATGATCACCAGGATCATGAAGACGATGATGCCCACCGCATAGTTGCCGCCGATGACCACGTTGCCGAAGGCCTCGATCACATGGCCCGCCGCCGCGCTGCCGTTGTGGCCTTCCAGCAGCACCACCCGGGTGGAGGCGACGTTGAGCGCGAGCCGCAAAAGGGTCGCTATCAGCAGGACGGTGGGGAAAGCGGCAAACTCCAGCGGCCGACGGGTATAGACGGCCACCAGCAGCACCACGATGGAGAGGGCGATGTTGAAGGAGAACAGGATATCCAGCATCAGCGGCGGTATGGGGAGTACCACCATGCCGAGGGAGGCGAGCACCAGCAACGGGGTCCCGATCCCCTTGCTGAGCAACCATCTGTACTCTTTGAAACGGCTCACTCCAGCCTTGAATCCCATCGTTCTTCTCGATTTACAACTGCCGATGGCGAATTAAAGCAAATATCAAGCCAATTACCCAACCAGTTGATTTATATAAATTTTATTTTGATGCTGTCAGAAGTCCGTCGGAGGACTTGTTCGGGTAACTTGATGGGGAGCGAGGTGTTGCCAGCAAATCCCGCTGGAATGAGCAGAACCGTGGCAAACAGGGCGGGAGCGAGGTTAGTTGCGATAGTCCGGTGGCACAGTGGACAGATCCCTGGCGATCATGGGTGACCAGCCACCCTCAGCTGAACACCAAACTACTTGCGATATTCCGGCGGAATGGGCAGATCCCTGGCGACCGGAGTCGGACGGCGGCCACGGCCACGGCGGAACTTCTTGAGCTGATAGACGTAGGCCAGCACCTGGGCTACGGCGGCAAACAGCCCCTCGGGGATCTCCTGACCAATCTCGGTGGCGTGGTAGATGGCCCGGGTCAGCGGCGGCGAGGACATCACGGGGATGTCGTATTCCCGCGCTATCTCCCGGATCTTCATCGCCACCTCGTCAACCCCCTTGGCCAGTACCTTGGGGGCGGCTCCGGGCTTGCCCGCGTCGTACTTCAGGGCCACCGAGTAGTGGGTCGGGTTGGTGATGATGACGTCCGCCTTGGGCACATCCCCCATCATCCGGCGCATCGCCATCTGCATCTGCAACTGGCGTATCCGTCCCTTGACCTCGGGCTTGCCCTCGCTGTCCTTGAACTCGTCCTTGATCTCCTGCTTGGTCATCTTGAGCTGGCGATTGTGGTTCCAGGTCTGGAACGGCACGTCTATGGCAACGATGGGGATCAGGGCGCAGCAGAGGATGATCAGCATCCACAGCAGCAGGTCCAGCGCATCGATGATGCCGCCGGGGAAGCCCTCGAGGGAGAGATTGAGCAAATGATTGAACTGGCTCGACAGCATCCACCAGGCGAACAGGCTAATGAACACCACCTTGGCGATGGACTTGACGAGCTCCACTAGGGATTGCACCCCGAACATCCTCTTCAAACCATTCAAAGGGCTCAGCTTGCTCCATTTGGGCAGCATGGCCTCGGAGGAGAAGTTCATCCCCCCCAGCAGGGTGTTGCCCACGAAGGCGGCGATGGTCACCAGCAGGAACAGCAGGCCGAGAGGTTGCAGCAGCTCCCACAGCAGGGTGGGCAGCATGACCCCCATGGCGTTGGGGTCGAAGGCCTGATCCCGGTCCAGGGTAAAGCCCATGGTGAGCACCTTGACCATGGCACCGGCCAGACTCTCCTTGATCATCAGCAAGCCGAACACGGTCGCCAGCAGGACGCTGGCGGTCCCCAGCTCTTTGGAGCGTGCAATCTGCCCTTTTTCCCGGGCCTGTTGCAGTCGTTTGCCCGTGGGTTGTTCTGTGCGTTCCTGATCGGTATCAGCCACGCTGACCTCCGACTGACTGGCCGCTGTCGATCAGCCAGCCAATAGCATGGCTTGGTTGTTCGGTGCCGTTGACCTGATCGGTATCAATGAGATGCAGTCCCCCGACTGACTGGCCGTTGTCGATCAGCCAGCCGATAGCATGGCCTGGTTGTTCGGTGCCGTTGACCCGATCGGTCTCAACCATTTTGCTGCCCCCCTAGGCACTGGACCTGGATAAGCTCGCAGCTGGTCTCCTGCACCCGCTCCCAGAGGGCGTCGAAGTGCCCCATGAAGCCCCCTATGGTGAGCCAGAGGATGAAGAGGCCCGACATCATGCTGACCGCAAAGCCGATGCTGAAGATGTTGAGCTGGGGGGCCGCCCGGGTCATGACCCCGAACGCGAAGTTGATGAGCAGCAAGGCTATGATGGCCGACAGCGCCATCACCAGGGAGGCCTGGTACATGACCCCGAGGAAGCTCACCAAGCTGCGGATGGCGGGCAGGCTGAGCCCGCTGTCCGAGACCGGCAGGGTCTCGAAGCTCAGCACCACCATCCTGATCATCAGGAGGTGCCCATCCACCGCCAGGAACACCAGGGTCGCCAGCATCAGGTAGAACTGGCCCACCACGGGGGCAGACTGGCCGTTCATGGGATCCACCAGGGTGGCGAAGCCCAGACTGGTCTGCATGGCGATGATCTGGCCCGCCATCACGAAGCTTTCCAGCAGAAACTGGGTCATGAGGCCGAGCGCTATGCCGATGAGCAGCTGCTGCCCCAGCACCAGGAAGCTGCCGACGGAGAACAGCTCCACCTTGGGCATGGGGGGCAGCAGGGGGGCGATGATGAAGGTGATGGCGAGCGCCAGTCCCATGCGAACGTTGGCAGGAGCAAGCCGGCTGCCGAACACCGCCATCACCATCAGCAGGCTGCTCACCCGGGCAAGCGGCCAGAGCACGGACGCCAGCCACTCCATGATCACCGCAGTGGTATAGCTCATGCCGCCACTCCGGGAGCCATGGGACGGGTCGTCATCGGCAGCCTGACGGTCGCTAATGCCGACATAGGCATCAGCCGACCACCTCGGGGATCTGGCTCACCATCAGCTGGAAGAAGTCCATCAGGCTCTGCAATCCCCAGTGGGCACCAGCCCCCAGGGCCAGCAGTGTGACGACGAGACGGGGCAAGAAGCTCAGGGTCTGTTCGTTGATGGAAGTGGCGGCCTGAAAGATGGCGACCACCAGCCCCACCATCAGGCTCGGCAGGATCACGGCGCACACCATGATGGTCACCAGCCAGAGCGCTTCACGGAATACGTCGACAAAGGTTTCCGGACTCATCTTATCGGCTCCTTTCCATTGACCGGCTTACCCCGCCCCCAGCCCGAAGCTGGTGGCCAGGGAGCCCAGGATCAGGTTCCAGCCATCCACCATGACGAACAGCATCAGCTTGAACGACAGGGAGACCAGGATTGGAGGACAACCTCATCACCCCGCCCCCAGCCCGAAGCTGGTCGCGAGCGACCCCAGGATCAGGTTCCAGCCATCCACCATGACAAACAGCATCAGCTTGAACGGCAGGGAAACCAGCATGGGCGACAGCATCATCATCCCCATGGCCATCAGTATGCTCGCCACCACCAGATCGATGACCAGGAAGGGCAGAAACAGCATGAAGCCTATCTGGAACGCGGTCTTGAGCTCGCTGGTGACGAAGGCCGGGATCAGCACCCGCAGCGGCACATCCGCTGGCTCGGTCACCTGCACGTTCGCTATCTCCATGAAGGTGTTGAGATCCTTGACCCGGGTCTGGGCCAGCATGAACTGGTGGATGGGCAACTCGGCCTTCTCCAGCGCCTCCTTGGGCCCTATGGTCTCCGCCAGATAGGGCTGCAGCGCCTCCTCGTTGATGCGATCCAGCACCGGCGACATGATGAAGAAGGACATGAAGAGGGCGATGCCGATCAGCACCTGGTTGGACGGGCTCTGCTGCAGGCCTATGGCCTGTCTGAGGATGCCGAGCACCACGATGATCCGGGTGAAGGAGGTCATCATGATGACAATGGCCGGCAGGAAGGAGAGCGCGGTCATCAGCGCCAGCACCTGCAGGGTCAGGCTGTACTCCTGACTGCCATCCGCCATGGTCTTGACGGTCAGCGCCGACATGCCGTCCTGAGCCATCGCCAGGGGCGACAGCAGCACGGCCAGCAGGCTCAGGCACCCGATCCAGTTAACTTTTTTCATGCTTGCCCATCAATTTGCCGAGCTGCTGGGAGAACGCCTGGGGTTGACGCTCGTCCAGGGGCTCTTCCAGGCGATAGAGGAAGTTGACCTGCTGCGGCGTCACCCCGATGAGCAGCTGTTGATCGCCCACCTTGACCACCATCAGCTTCTCCTTGTACCCAAGCGGCAGGGTGGCGATGACCTTCATCTGGCCCCCCCCCATCACCTGCGTGAGCTTGCTCTTCTTGAGCAGGAAACCCAGCACCAGGATGAGGCCGATCACCATCAGGCTGGAGAGCAGCCAGGAGGTGATGCTGGGGGGATTGGCCCCCTCTGCCAGCGCCGGGGCGGCGAACAGTATCAGAGCGAGAGCACGGATCATTTGAGTTTCTTAATGCGCTCTATCTGGCTGATGACGTCGGTCAGGCGAATCCCGAACTTGTCATTGACCACCACCACCTCGCCGTGGGCGATCAGGGTGCCGTTGACCAGCACGTCCAGGGGTTCGCCCGCCACCCGATCCAGCTCCACGACAGAACCCTGGTTCAGTTGCAGCAGGTTGCGGATGCTGATCTGGCTGCGTCCCACTTCCATGGCGATGGTCACCGGAATATCCAGAATGGTGTCCAGCTTGCGCCGCTCCTCGGCGCTGATGGGAGCGTCGTCTCTCAGCTCCTCCAGGGGGGCGGGCTTGGCCTCGGCCGTCACCTGCTCTTCCAGCGCGGCAGCCCAGGCGTCAGCCATCAGATCCTGCTCGTCATCGGTTCCGCTCATCTTCACTTCCTCATGCTGCTTCTTGACCCAGGTCGCAGGCGACGGGTCTATTAGGGCTGTTTATCGGCGATGCTGCGTTCGAGCTCTTCCAGCTCGGCCTCGCCATCGATGCGCACGCCCCCCCGGGTCACCAGATGCATCTCTGTCTTGACTCCGTCAGGGCGCTTGATTTTATCCACTATCTTGAGCGCCACGTTCTCCTTGGTACGCCCCATCTTGGCGTGGAAGGTGGGCAGGTCCTCCACGAAGACCAGCAGGTTCTCCGGCATCTCCACCGGGATGATGTCGCCCGGTTGCAGCTCCATCAGCTCGCGCAGGGTCAGCTCCGTCTCCAGCAGCTTGGCCTTGAGCTCCACCTTGACGTCCATGATCTCGTCGCGCAGGGCCTTGCTCCAGCGCACGTCGGTGTCCCCCTTGTCGCTCTGCACCCCGGCATCCAGCAGCTCGCGGATGGGCTCCAGCATGGAGTAGGGCATGGCCACGTGGAAGTCGCCGCCGCCGCCATCCAGCTCGATGTGGAAGGAGCTCACCACTATCACCTCGGTGGGACTGACGATGTTCGCCATGGCCGGGTTCACCTCCGAGTCGAGGTATTCGAAGCCCACATCCATCACCGGCGCCCAGGCATCCTTGTAGTCCTCGAACACCAGCTTGAGCAACATCTGGATGATGCGCCGCTCGGTGGGGGTAAACTCGCGCCCTTCGATCTTGGCGTGGTAGCGGCCGTCACCGCCGAAGAAGTTCTCCACCAGGATGAAGACGAGGCGCGCCTCCATGGTGATGAGCGCCGTCCCCTTGAGTGGGCGGAAGCGCACCATGTTCAGGCTGGTCGGCACGAACAGGGTGTGCACGTACTCGCCGAACTTGAGCATCTGCACGCCGTTGATGGAGACCTCGGCAGTGCGCCGCATCATGTTGAACAGGCTGATGCGCATGTGACGGGCGAATCGCTCGTTCACCAGCTCCAGGGTCGGCATGCGGCCACGGACGATGCGGTCCTGGGAGGAGAAGTCAAACTGGGCGATACCGGGATCCCCGGCCGCCCCTAGTTCTTCCTCTTCGACATCATCGACACCGTGCAGCAGGGCATCAATTTCGTCCTGACTTAACAGATCGCTCACGCTTCACCTTTCATTGCATGACAAAGCCGGTAAACAGCACTTGTTCGATTACGGGGGAAGAGACCAGATCCTTCAGGACCCGGCGACACTCTTCAAATGAATCCTGACGCAGCTTCTCCTTGCCCTCGAAGGTCATCAGCTGCTCGGCAGTGGCCGCGCTGAAGACCCGCAGCAGGGTCCCTTCGATCAGGGGGATATTCTGTTTGGCCAGGGTCTCGTCAGCGGCCCCGCGCACCATCAGCTGGATCTTGATCTGCACCAGCCGATCCCGTTGCCCGCCCGCCACGTTGAACACGAAGGGGCGCGGCATTCCCACATAGAGGGAGGGCTGGGGCGCACTGGCTTCGGGCTTGGCCTCGGCCGTGTCGGCCGCCGGCTCGTCCGACCCGGCAAACATGAACCAGGCACCGGCCCCGCCACCACCCAGGAGGATGACGACCAGGGCGACTATCATGATCAACTTCTTTTTCTTGGCCGCCGCCGGGTCCTTCAGCGTCAGTTCGTTATCGTCTGCCATCCCTTGTCCACCCTAGTCTCAAACTTGTTCGGTATCATAAACTTACTCGGGCAGGCATCAAGCATAGAAATCAATTCCGGCATCGTTTGTCGATTCCACCAGCAGACTCAGGGTACGGGTCGCATTTTCCCCCTCCCCCTGGCCGTTGCCGCCAAAGGATCCGCTCCCCTGCTGACCCCGTTGCTCCTGACCATTGAAGGTCGACTGACCCTGGGATTGTTGCTGTGATGGCTGCCCCTGGTGCTGCGCCTGTTGTTGTACCTGAGTCTGGCCAAGCTGTATCCCCTGCCCCGCCAGCATGTCTCTGAGCCTCGGCATGGCCTGCTCCAGCATCTCCCGGGTCTGGCCATGCTGCACCACGAAGTGGACATTGGCCTGGCTATCCGCCCCCATCTGGATCTGGATCTTCATCTTGCCAAGGCCCAGGGGGTCTAGCTGGATCTCTGCCTGCTGCAATTTGTCAGCCAGCATCAGGTTTACCTTCTGGTGCAACTGGGCCGGTGCCTCCGGGGTGGCCAGCTTGAGGTGCGGCAGGCTCTGGGGTTCCCGCCGCGCGCTCACCTCGGCCGCCGGCTTGCCATCGCTGGTCTGGGTCTGCTGCAGCGGCTGGCTTCCCTCGCTCGGCTCGGTACCCCCGACTTCCATCCCGAGCTGCTTGCCCAGCTCATCCAGCTTGGATTTCTGCGCCGCTGGCTTGAGTTCCACTGCGGCTCCGACTGCCACCGCGGGTTCGCCCTCCATCTGCTGGATACCGGCCGACAGGGCCGTCAGCGAGGCTTGCGGCCCCTGGGATTCGTGACGCGCCAGCGTCTGCTGGGGCGCCGTCAGCACGGGTTCCGGGTCCGCAGCCCTGGCCAGGGGAGCGGCACTGTGGGCCGCGCCAGCGCTCGCATCGGGTTTGCTCACCCCCGTCGTCTGCGCTGGGCTGGACTCTCGTTCCGGCCGTTCCGGCGCAGCCATGCGAGGTTTGCTGCCATCCTCAGTCGCGGCATCCGTGCTGGCCTCAACGCCATCAGTCACGCCAGCGTCCATCCTGACCAGCCCTTCACCAAAGGCCTTGGTCGCACCGGCCTGCACGGCATGAGGCGTTTGTGCGCCAACACCATTGACCGCGGCTTCCGAGGCCATCTGTTTCTGGGGCTCACCTGTCACCTGGGCCGCTGCGATCCGTGGCTCGGTGGCTTGTGAGGTCGCGACCACCTTGGCCAGCAGGGCGGCGCGCTCTTCGCCAGACAAGGGGAGCACCGTCGGTTTCGATGATGCAAGCTCGGGATCGACCGGCGTGCCTGCATCCACGGCTGCGTCTTCCAGCTGGCTTATCGGCAGGGTGTTGGCGGAGGCAGCGTCTTCCAGCCGGCTTATCGGCAGGGTATTGGCGGAGGCAGCGTCTTCCGGCCGGCTTATCGGCAGGGTATTGGCGGTGGCGGCGATGGCCTGAGCCCCCTTGCCGGGTTCATTCGTACTGTTTTCCTTGTCCGCAAGAGCGGACACCTGGGTGCTATTCCCCTCGCCCGCTTGTTGCAACAGCGCCTGCTGTGTGGCGATCTCTCGCCCTGCAGCGCCCGGTGTCGGGGCAGGCTTGCCGCCGTCGGTCAACGACGGCGACTCGGGCGGCAAGTCATTGCCGTCGGTGGCCACGGGCAGTGCCTGCGTCATTGGAGCGACGGCAGGCAGAGTCAGGCTGGTGTCCTGGCGCAGGGAGGCCTGCAGCTGCTGCAGAAAATCGTCGGGGGGAAGATCTGTCTCGCTGGCCTTTGCCTTGTCGGCTTTGTGCTGCGTGCTCGAGGTAGCCTCTTCGGCCACCGCCAAAGATTTGGCATCCAGGGCGAGTGCGGTGAGCGCGTCGTCGCTCACGGGAGTGGCGACGGCGCCCTTGTCGACCAGCTGCGCCAGGGCCATGGCATCGGCAAAGGCAGCCTTGCTGTCCCCCTGCAGCGGCTCGGCCCCTTCCTGGGTGAGGCCCGGGAGGGTGATGCCACTGTCGGCAGGGGTGGCCTGAGTCGCGGCCTTGATCAACTGGGTCTGTATCATGCTGGGATCCCTGACGACAATCCGGTGTGGTGGCCGCACGGCCAGCAGGCAGGTGCGGCGTCTTAGCCTGTGTTGGCAATAGAAAGCAAGTTACAGGCCAGAATGGTGATAGCGTCGCAGGATGGCGTAATCGTCCAGCATCTTCTGTTCCTGACGCTGGGCCTTCAGCTGAGCTCGCCCCGCCTGCTTCTCGAGCAGCAGCTCGACCGCCTTGCGCCGCTGCTGGGCTTCGAGCCACTGGGTACGGCACTGGGCCAGCGCCTCGCGCACCTGCAACACCCCCTGGTACTGCTGGGTCGCCGCATTTTCCAGCTTGTTGATGAAGGCGTGATACTGGCTGTTCTGCTGGGGCGTGATCCCCTGCAGCCCGCGATCAGTCCACTGCTGATGGTAGATCTGGCGGTACTGGTTGAGGGCGTTCTGCTGATCCATGAACAGCTTGAGATCCTGCTGGGCCTTGGCCAACGCCAGGGCGGCCTGCTGTTCGGCCTCCAGCAGTCGGCCTGCCAGCAACGTCAATCCTTTACTCATCGGGGCTCTCCACCGGTCAACGCATCAGTGGCATGGCCACCAGTTGCAGGGATTGCAGGCCTTCATCGTAGTGAATGACCTCGCGCATCTTCTGCTGCAAGAACTGATCCAGGTAGGGTTTCTGGATGATGGCCCGATCGATGCGCGGATCCGATCCCTGGCTGTAGGCGCCTATGGTGATGAGATCCCGGTTCTGCTGATAGAGGGAGTAGAACTGCTTGAAGGTGCGCGCCAGCTCCATGTGCTCAGGTGAGGTCACCATGGGCATGACCCGGCTGATGGATTTTTCGATGTCAATGGCGGGGTAGTGGCCCGCATCCGCCAGCTCCCGCGCCAGCACGATGTGGCCATCGAGGATGGCCCGCGCCGCGTCGGCGATGGGATCCTGCAGATCGTCCCCCTCCGTCAGCACGGTGAAAAAGGCCGTGATGGAGCCCTGGCCATCGCTGCCGTTGCCGGCCCGCTCCACCAGCGCCGGCAATTTGGCAAACACCGAGGGCGGATAGCCTTTGGTGGCCGGCGGCTCCCCCACCGCCAGGGCGATCTCGCGCTGGGCCTGGGCGTAGCGGGTGAGGGAGTCCATCAGCAGCAGCACGTTGAGCCCCTGCTCGCGGAAATACTCGGCGATGGCGAGCGCGGTCTCGCACCCCTTGAGTCGCATCAGCGGCGAGGCATCGGCCGGCGCCGCCACCACCACGGCGCGCTCGCGCCCCTCGGCGCCGAGGATCTCCTCGATAAACTCCTTCACCTCCCGGCCACGCTCGCCGATGAGGCCCACCACCACCACGTCCGCCACCGAGCCGCGGGTCATCATGCCGAGCAGCACCGATTTACCGACGCCGGAACCGGCGAACAGCCCCATGCGCTGGCCACGCCCCACGGTGAGCACGGCGTTGATGGCCCGCACCCCCACGTCCATGGGTTGATGGATGGGACGACGGGCCAGCGGGTTGATGCGATGCTGGGCGAACTGCACCGTCTGGGACGAGATGATGGGGCCGAGTCCGTCCAGGGGCTGGCCGATGCCGTCGATGACCCGGCCAAGCAGGTTCATGCCCACCGGAATGCCGTGATCCTCGGTGACGGGCACCACGCGGGCGCCGGGAATGACCCCCTTGAGCTGCTCGCTCGGCATCAAGAACAGGCGATCGCCGGAGAAGCCCACCACTTCGGCCTCCAGCACGCCATCCTGGGTGTCGATACGGCACAGAGCCCCGATGGCGGCGCGGCAGCCGATGGCCTCCAGGGTCAGCCCGACCACCCGGGTGAGCTTGCCCGCCACCGGCGGTATGGGCGCAAGATCGCGGACCCGGTAGCCTTGCAGTCGGCCGAGCAGGGATGTTGTCATCGCGCCTCCAGAGATAAAAGGGAAAGAGGCCGAGCCCCGGAGTCAGCCGGCATGGTCGCGCCGTCGACAGACGGTACGCAGCAGCGGCACGCACTCCCTATGCCAAACCGGGGAAGAGAGTTAGTCGGCATTGTCACGAAGGAAATTGCGCAGTAACTGATCGATGCGTCCCGCCAGGGTCAGATCGATGCTGGAGAGTTCGGTGGCCAGCTGCAGATCACCCGGGGAGAGGGTGGGGTCGCTCTGCAGCCGCCAGTGACGCTTGGCACACTCCTCGGCGCCGAAGGCCTGCTCGACCCGGGCCACATCGTCCGGGTGCAGCATCAGGGTAACCCCCTGCTCGGCGGCGGGCAGCAGGGCAAGGCCCTGCTTGAGGGCCTCGAGCAACAATTTTGGGGAGGTCTCGGCCTCGTGGCGAATGAGGGCGCGGGCCAGCTGCTGCACCAGGCTGATGAGCTGCTGCTCAACCGCCGCGTCCAGCTCGCTCAGGGGCGTGGCGAGGCGGGCGGCGAGCGCTTGCCAGTGGGCAATCTCTTGCTCCACCTGGTCGCGGCCCATGGCGAGCCCCTCTTCACGGCCCTGCTCCAGACCCGCCTGATGGCCCTGCTGCAAGCCCTCCAGCTTGCCCTCTTCGAGCCCCTTGGCAAAGCCGGCGGCTCGCCCCTCGGCCAGCCCCTCTTCCCAGGCGGCCTGACGGATCGCCTCCACCTCTTCGGCGGTGATGCTGGGGGTGGGCTCCTCCGGTGGATCTTCTGGCGGCATCTCGTCCGCCTGCTCCTGGCGATACCAGTCAGGGCCGAGCCCCAGGGCATTGCTCTGGATCTCGGATTCGACCTCCATCTCGGGCCAGCCCCAGGCTTCCACCCGGGTCTCGTCCGCTTCGGGTCTGACATAACCCCGCAGCTTGTTGTTCTTGTTATTCATCTGCGAAAGACACTCCTGGCATGCCGGACGAAAGGACCGATATCATCGCACATTCCATTGCCCATGGCTTAGAGGAACTCTTCGCCACCGCCCGCCCCCAGCATGATCTCGCCCGCGTCCGCCAGACGGCGCGCCGTGGAGAGGATCTCCTTCTGGGCGGCCTCCACCTCGGAGACCCGGATCGGCCCCATGGCCTCCAGATCGTCCGCCAGCATCTCGGCGGCCCGCTTGGACATGTTCTTGAACACCTTCTCGCGCATCTGGTCATCCGAGCCCTTGAGGGCCCGTTGCAGCAGATCCCCCGGCACTTCCCGCAGCAGAGTCTGGATGCCCCGATCGTCCACGTCGATGAGGTTCTCGAACACGAACATCAAGTCCTGGATCTGCTGGCTCATCTCCTCGTCCGACTCGCGGATGGAGTCCATCAGCTGGCCTTCGATGTTGGTGTCCAGGTAGTTCATGATGTTGGCGGCAGCCTTGAGGCCACCCATCTTGGCCGCCTGGGCCCCGGCCGCACCGGCGAACTGCTTCTCCATGATGTCGTTGAGCTCTTGCAGCGCCGCCGGTTGCACCTCTTCGAGGTTGGCGATGCGCATCACCAGATCCAGGCGCACCTGCTCCGGGAACTGGCTCAGGATCTCGGCGGACTGCTCCGGCTCCAGATAGGAGAGGACGATGGTCTGGATCTGCGGGTGTTCATTCTGGATGATGCTGGCCACCTGGCGGGCATCCATCCACTTGAGGGAGTCGAGGCCGCGGGCACCGGATCCCAGGATGATCTGATCCACCAGGTTGCTGGCCTTGTCCTCCCCGAGCGCCGCCACCAGGGCCTTGCGCACGAAGTCTTCACTGCCGATGCCGATGTTGGTGTATTTCTGGATGTCGTCGATAAATTGACGATGCACCGCCGCCACCCGGTCGTGACTGAAATCCGACATGGAGGCCATGGACATGCCGAGCCGCTGCACCTGCTTGGGCTCGAGATGACGGAAGATCTGGGCGGCATCCTCCTCATTGAGGCTCAGCATCAGCACCGCCGCCATCTCCATCCCGCTCATCTGGTCCAGGATTTGGCGCTGGTTATCGGTAATCTCGTTACCGGTGACTTGGTTTTTCTTCTCTTCAGGCATCTCGGTTCGTTACCCATTCTTTGATGACCTGAGCAGCCAGGTCTGGTTCATTCGCTACCAAGGCACGCACGGCCTTGAGCAGGTCCTCGTCACGGTGCAGATCGGGCAGCTTGAGCTGGCCATCCCGCAGACCGAACACCGGCTCGGCCTCGGCCTGGGCTGCCAGCAGGCTCAGTTCGTCATCCCCACCCAGCACGGTGTGGTTGTCGAAGTCCAGCTCCCCTTCCGGCTTGGCATCCGGGTAGAGCAGACGCTTGAGCATGGGCCGCACCACGGTGACGATGAGCACTATGATGACCAGCACCGAGGCGGCGATGCGCACCGCACGCCAGAACCAGGGCTGTTCGTAGATGGGCATGTCGGCCACGGCTTCCAGCTCGGGGCGGTTGAACGGAATGGCAACCACCTCCAGGGTATCCCCCCGGGTCACGTCAAAGCCGAGGCCGCCGCTGAGCAGGCGACGCAGGGTATCGAGTTCGGCCTGGCTGCGGGGCTCGCGGGTGACGGCCCCCTCGGCACCGGGAGTGGCCTTGTAATCCACCGCCACCGACACCGTCATGCGGCGGATGCCGCCCTGCTGACGCCGGATGTGGCTGACCGTGGTGTCCAGTTCGAAGTTGCGGGTCGCCTCCTTGCGGGAGCGGCCGGAAGAGCCGGTTCCCCCTTCCCCGCCAGCGGCCTGTTCGGGAATGTTCGACGCGGCGGGGGGCTGGTTGGTGAGCGCACCGGGTACGCCGCCATTGCTGCCATTGGCGCTGTTCTCTTCCACCGTCATCTCGGAACGCACGGCGGGCAAGTCCGGATTGTAGGTCTTGCGGGTCTGCTCCTGCTGGGAGAAGTCGAGGGAGAGATCCACTTCCGCCGTGTAGTTGTCGGCCCCGAGCACCGGGATCAGGATGGCGTCAATTTTTTGTTTGTATTCCAGCTCCTGCTTCTGCTGCATCGCAAACTCCTTGCGAGTCTGGGCAGAGAGCGGATCCTGGGAGCCGGAGTTGAGCAGGCGACCGTTCTGATCGGTCACGGTGACGCGGGTCGGCTCCAGGCCGTGCACGGCGGAGGCGACCATGTCGACGATGGAGTCCACCTCCCCCTGGCCCAGCGCCGCCCCTTTCAGGCTCAGCACCACGGTGGCGCTCGGCTTGCGTTCGTTGCGGGCGAACACGTTGTCTTTCGGGATGGCCAGCAGCACCTGGGCCTTGGCGACGTTCTGGAACTGCTCGATGGCGCTCGCCAGCTGGCGCTCGCGGCTCAGTTTCAGCCGCTCGCTCTCCATGCGCTGGCTGACGCCGAAGCTGGAGTCCTTGAGCAGGATGGCTTCCCCATCGTTGCTGGCCTCGCTGCTGCTGGCGAGGCCGGCGCGGGTCAGGCGCAGCCGGATGTCTGCATAATTCTCGGCGCTGACCAGCACGCTCTTGCCGTCCACCTGATAGGGGATCTTCTGCTGATCCAGATAGTCGAGGGTGGAGACCAGCTCCTGGGTGCTGAAGGTGCCGAGGGGACGCATCTCCGGCTCCTTGCCCCACAGCAGGATGAAGACGGCGATGGCCAGACAGATGGTCAGCCCCAGGATCAAGGTGATCTGCCGCAACACATCGGTGTTGGACAAGAAGCCCAGCGCCGAGCTCTTCTGCTCCTGCTCATCGAGAGCGGCCGCCCCCTCGTTGTTCATCAGCAGATCGCCGTTTGGATCGTTAGCCACGATTTATGTCCTTATTGCTGACATGTTTATGATGCTCGGTCGCCATGGGCCTGAGTTATACCGGCATGTTCATGATGGTCTTGTAGGCATCGACCATCTTGTTGCGCACCTGCACCGTCGCCTCGAAGGCGATGGAGGATTTCTGCCCGGCGATCATCACTTCGGAGAGATCCACCGACTTATCCCCCAGGTCGAACCGGGTGCGCAGATCGTTGGCGCTGCCCTGCAGCTCGTTGACGTTGTCGAGGGCCTGCTGCAGCATCTGGCCAAAATCCGAGTTGACCTGACGACCGGGCTGGGTCAGCGGCGTGGCACCGGCTTCGACCCTGAGAGCCTGCATCTCTTGCATCAGGCTGCTTGCGCTTATTTCCATCTTCTCTTCCCAGACAAATCGTTGACACTGGCAAGCCTTAAGCAATTAGAGTGCCAATGCATAAGGATCCTGTACCCCACCTGTGCAACGGGCCATCATGCCGGCAGCAGGGATCCCGGGAAGATGCCCGCCTGCTGGCCGCGCGGCGAGCAGGCGGGCACATGAAAAAGGCCCGCATCGCGGGCCAGGCTCAGATTCCGATCTCTATTGCGTCAGATCCTCGTCGATCCAGTATTTGGATCCCGTGATGCTGACGCCGTACAGCAACCCCTTCTCGCCAAGCTGGTAGATGGCCATGCCGCCGTTGTAACCCGAGTCGAGCGACGCGCTCTCCTTGCCGGCGACCACGCCCGCCTCCGAGGTCGCCTCCCAACCCTTGTTCACGAAGTTGTCAAAGGTCTGTTTGGTCTCGAACAACATCACCTGCTGATAGAACTTGCCGCCGAAGCCAGCCGCCATGCCGGCGCCAAACATCTTCATATAGGTATGTTTGCCATTCGAGCGGTTCACCGCCACCCCGGATCCCTGATTGGTGTGGATCATCAGGGAGAACTTGCGCGAGTCGAACACCGCATAACCATAGGCCTTGTCAAACAGCAGCTTGGCGGAGGGTTGCTCGTTGAACAGCCGCACCAGTGCGGTATCGGCCATGGTATCGAGGGCGGTGCGGGCCTCTGTCGGGGTCTTGGGTTCCAGCATGGTATCGAGCTTCTTGTCGGCGGCCGTCAGCCACTCCTTGCCGGTGGCTGCGCTCTCTTCCGTCCAGGCACCCGCCTTGTTGTAGGCATCGGCCCCCCAGGTGGAGACAGACTCCCAGGTCGCCTTCGAAAAATCGGTGATCCCCTGCCACGCCTCCTTGCCGGTGTCGCTCACCGCAGTGCCAAGCTCGGAGGCCGCTTCCTTCAATTTCGCCCAGTCGGCATGGCTGGGGCTAGATGCAAGTGCCAGGACGGCGGCAATCAACCAGGATCGGCTCTTCATTGTGTGCTCCTTAAATATCGCGTCAGCGGACATGTCACCCTATCAGATTTAAGCCAATTCCAAGAAGTCCCGAATGCCTCTCCATTCCGCTCCAGTCAGCAAACACAGACTTCCCATCTCTCCAGTATGGTGTCGCAGCCCTCATCCGGTCTGAGGGAACTGCGGTCCCCGGACGGTCACGACCACCACCATCATGCACGGCTCTCCTTATCTGCCGATAGCCGACGGGCCCGACCGTAAATATTGTTCGGCCTGACAACCTCGGTTGTATAGTTTTTGGTTAGCCATTCCGGTAAAATCCGCGCCCTTGAATAAGAGCCACCTAAGAGTGATTGAGCGATGTCCAACACAAAACAGGCCCCCAAAGTAGGATTCGTCTCCTTGGGTTGACCTAAGATCGCAAGACCAATCCACATCTAATACAGTCAGGCTTGTGCTAGCGGTATCCCATCACTTAGCGCCGGTTATAATCCAAAACAAGCTGAGGCTGGGTTAGCATTACTTTACGAGGTCCAGCGACAAATGCATCCACCGCTGCGACAAACCACGATGAGCGAAGAGCGGCGGTCTTCCGTTGGAAGACATCAAAGTTGAAGCAACTTGGCTCAAACACAACCTACAAAGATCAATATCGAATCTGTTCAGATAAGTTCAAGGTGCCGGTTAATCAATCCAAAATCAGCAACTGGTTCATACCCTTTCTCTGAAAACATCAGTGCACCTCGCCGCTGCTCTTTCAGATTTGCTATGGCCTGAAAAAAGCAACTCTCGCACAGGTGAACCTCGTAACTTTCGCCATCGTGCTGAGTTCCATAACCCCAGTGGGCACTCAATGTGCCAAACTCGATATTGCTAACAGCCCCCTCCGTTTGGCAACTCTCTTCACAAACATCACAGCGAATATCGCTGATTACCTCGACCTCTTTTTTGGTCATGATTTTCATATCCTGTTACTCCATTCATGCAGCATCTGCGAATCAACTGCATCGAGTCCGCAGGTTGACCACTCCTCTGCATTGATGATTGCGTGTGATGGTCTCTCTAACTTTGCTACTGCCGCTCTATGTGATTCACCCAAGGGCTGTAGACTGACTGTGGAATACCAAGCATTACTAATGACCACCCCTCCGAGATGAAGATCCGTATGAATTCCGACATCCCATGCCAGAGACTTGTTCAGACCTTCCTTAGCTCCTGAAGCTCCTGAGGTATCGGCCATTGCTCCTTAAAATCCATAAATTCGGCAACAAACGAAGCCATAACACCCTTAACAAATTCATCATATGTGGATTGATTAATAGTGACATGTAAGAATGACTCCACTCTCAGAGAATCTCCTACTGCGGCTAAGAAATCCGCGTTTTGAAAAATTAGTGTCACGGTGCTACTTTTTTGATTCTGACTCAAAACGATCTGTTGATTGGACATTTTCCACCCTCAAATGATGCTTATATGCAGTGTCATTATAGGCGTGTACTCATAGCCGTGTACAGTGTGCCGTATAATGTAGACCATATCTCCTCTTGTGAGGAGATAACATGGATTCTGACGAGTTTGATCTTGCGGTGCTCGCAACTGCATTCGGTAAAAATGTACGGGAACTGCGGTCTGCACGCGGTATGCAACAGGAAAAACTTGCGCTAATTGCTGGTATAGATCGTGGTCACATGGGAAAAATCGAACGTGGGGAGACTAGGGTAACCTTGGAAAAAGTTTATCTGATCGCCAAAGCTCTTGGGGTCTCGCCTGCATCATTGCTGCCATAACCATAGCTGTTACTCTAACCAAATATTGCACGTTCCAGCATGGGGGGATTTTCTCGCTTGTCTAGGAGCCATAGCACAACGCATCCATCGACTTGAAGGTCAGATGGAGTCCGACGGGATCTGATTGTTCTGGGATTCAACGGGTGCAAGAAAACGATCTGGTTGTGACAACCTGCGACAGGCGCAGCAGAGAAGAGTTTGCATTGGTAAAACAATCATACTCTGCAAAAGCACGTTTTTTATTTCCGCCCAACATGGGCGAATATAGCCATATTTTATTGATACTATGTTTTCTATTTTCTATTTTCTATTTTCTATTTTCTATTTTCTATTTTCTATTTTCTATTTTCTATTTTCTGTCAGATCATAGAAAAACCATTACCAAGTGATGGTGCATTGATTTTCAAGCTAACTTAATGAATTTTAATTCATCAACACCAACTCACCGATTGAATAAAAATAAGGTGTGGGTTTGTAAAACTGGTCTCTCTTCGCTGCGCAGCAGCGGAATGTTGAAATGGAAAAAATTTATTTATAGCTCTCATAATTAGTAAATGGACAGTTTTCCAATTTTTTCAAGTGGGGGGATGTGAAAAAATCTTCAAAATCAATCTGGCTGATCAAATTTCAATCTATTATGCTAGTTTTAGCATATAGGCCAGCCGACTTATTACTTATTGACAAACCCCATGCTCAATCCGCCCTACAAGCTCGACAACAGCCTGGACTCCCATCTGTGTAGTCAACAACGTGGCTGGAGCCGCGCCACCGAGCCCCCAGGCTGTGCGGTTTAACCATGACACAGCCTTGATGGCATCGTTCCTGTGGAAGAGGAGTACCACATCGAGGGCCTGTGCAACTCCGTATACCCTAGCACCCTGCGATATTGATAGGGGAACCTCAATCCGAAGCTTTCGGGCCAGTGCACTCCGGCTAATACCAGCCCATTGGCAAACCGTCCCCACATCCGTCTTCATCAATTCAGCGAGCCGATAGAGTATGTCCGGTGATACGCCAGCCACGATCCATAGATGTGCTCCTAGTGGGTCACGAGGAATACCAAGAGCTTCTAGGAGAAAGTTCGCAGTAGCTGCTTGATAGGTTGCATAGGGCATCATGTAGCATTCCTCATTATACAAACACGACCTCTCATGAGCTATCCTACCCCAAACTGTCGTTTTCAGTAGAAGATTAGCAACAAAATGCCCCTGCATTGAGGAGAGCTGATGACCGAGTTGGTCTGTACTGAATCAGGTTTAGGCATTGAACTTGGATAGGGAGATAATAAGAATAATATGCTTCCATACTCTAGTTTGTGTGGAGAGAAATATTTCTTATCATCGACTCATTCTGTGAGCCAATGATATTGTCCTATCGGCTCATTTCGTGAGCCGAACAAGATCCTTCATCGGCTCATCTGGTGAGGTGGTCTCAACGCTCACTACCACTTGGATTTAATTTTTAGCTACATAGTTTCATAGCAGATCCTGATTACCCATGATTAGCAGTCAGTTACCACGAACTATACTGATCTTACGTACAGTTATCGAGGTGCGAGATCATGGCCAAAAGCAAAATCCAATTCCAGAAAGGCTAC
>NZ_JBGLRL010000023.1:0-58321 GCF_041402505.1 Aeromonas sp. S2(2024) | reverse complement strand
TAGCGCCGTGGAACCACCTGATCCCATGCCGAACTCAGAAGTGAAACGCGGTAGCGCCGATGGTAGTGTGGCATTCGCCATGCGAGAGTAGGACACTGCCAGGCACCCAATTAAACAGCGTTGTGCAAAATCATGACGTTGGCCGAGAGGATGACACCTCAATGAAGCGGCAGACAATTTAGCAAAAAGCTAACCAGACAGCGGAGCGGTAGTTCAGTCGGTTAGAATACCGGCCTGTCACGCCGGGGGTCGCGGGTTCGAGTCCCGTCCGCTCCGCCACTAATTTGAAAGGCCTTCCCTCACGGGAAGGCCTTTTTGCTATGTGCCTTCAGCAAGCCCAGTCAACAGACTGGGCTTTTTCGTGCCTGTAATCTGACGTTGATGAGGGGCGAGTTGGGCGATCAGGGGTATCGGGGAGCTGGTTCGCAGCAGTAAGTGTGCGTTGGCGGTTGGCCTAATATGCGTAAAAGAGATAAGCAAAGCGCTTTTTCTTTCTTCCTGATATATGTGGAAGGCGGCATTCTGTACTCAACCCAACGATATGGAGTATCACCATGAAATTGCGAATGACCGCCCTGACCCTGCTCTCTCTGCTGGCACTCGGCCAGGCCAATGCGGTCGAGGTGCGCCTGCTCAACGTCTCTTATGACCCGACCCGCGAGCTGTTCCAGGAATACAACAGCGCCTTTGCCAAGGAGTGGAAGGCAAAGACGGGCGATGATGTGGTGGTGAGCCAGTCACACGGTGGCTCCGGCAAGCAGGCCCGTGCCGTGGTGGACGGCCTGGAGGCTGACGTGGTGTCCCTGGCGCTGGCCTATGATGTCGATGCCGTGGCCAAGGCGGGTCTTACTGCCAGCAATTGGGAGGGGCGCCTTGCCAACAATGCGTCTCCCTATACCTCCACCATCGTCTTCCTGGTGCGCAAGGGTAACCCCAAGCAGATAAAGGACTGGGATGATCTGGTGCGCAAGGATGTGGCCATCGTCACGCCAAACCCCAAGACCTCCGGCGGGGCACGCTGGAACTACCTGGCTGCCTGGGGCTATGCCCTGAAGAAGAGCGGCACTGAGGAGGGTGCCAGGCAGTTTGTCGGCGATCTGTTCAAGAACGTAAAGGTGCTGGATTCCGGCGCCCGGGGCGCCACCACCAGCTTCATCGAGCGGGGCCTCGGCGATGTGCTGCTGGCTTGGGAGAACGAAGCCTTGCTGGTGCTGAATCAGCCGGGGACCAGCGACAAGTTCGAGCTCGTGGTGCCCTCGGTTTCCATCCTGGCCGAACCACCGGTTGCCGTGGTGGACAAGGTGGCCAAGAAGCACGGTACCGAGGCGGTCGCCAAGGCGTACCTCGACTATCTCTACTCCGACGAGGGGCAGCGGATCATCGCCAAGTACCACTATCGCCCGAGCAACCCGGCGATCCTCAAGGAGACATCGGCCCAGTTCCCGCAGCTGGCGCTCTTTACCGTCAAGGATCTGGAAGGGGATTGGGACAAGGCACAGAAGAAACACTTCGCCCAGGGCGGGCTGTTCGACCAGATTTACCAACCGGGCGGCTAAGGCCGGCCGGTCCCTGTGACAACAGCTAGGAGCACCATGATGAACAAGATCCTTCTGGTTCCCGGTTTGCACAACAGTGGGCCGGATCACTGGCAGAGTCGCTGGCACCTGCAATTTCCCCAGTGGCAGCGGATGCTGGGTCTGCCCTGGGACAAGCCGGACCTCACGGTTTGGAGCGCCAAGCTGGCGAGCAAGCTAAGGAGCCGCCGTAGCCGGGTCCACCTGGTGGCCCACTCCTTCGGCGCTTTGACGGCGATTGCCGCCGCCCGGCTGCAACCGGACAAGGTCTCCTCCATCCTGATAGTGGCACCAGCGGACCCGGCCCGCTTCGGTATCCCGGATGAGGCGCTGGCGGGGTCCATCAAAGTGTCCGCCCAGCTTATCGCCAGCCGTAACGATCCCTGGATGAGCTTCGAACGTGCCGAGTATTGGAGTCGCCAGTGGCAGGTGCCGCTGTTCGACGCCGGCGAGGTGGGCCACATCAATGCCCAGTCCGGTCATGGGGAGTGGAGTCAGGGGCTCAACCTGCTGAACACCCTTCATCACAGGGCCGAGATGGTGGTGGATCCCGCCTCGACCGAATGGGGCAGGCGGGCTGCCCTCAGCTTCCGCTGACCCTCTGCCTATATGACAAGGAGAGTTCCCGCAAGATATCAGACAGGCTCGCCACCCTGACCCCATAGTGACTGTCTCCACAGTTCAGGTTTCACCGCTCCGTTTGTTAGGTCTTTTATTTATATAAAAGACCTTTTTTTCTATTTATCGCTCTAAAAGCCCTGGTTTGCCGTTGTTAGATAAAAAAGTGCTTAGCAAAGGCGTTATTGGTGTTTGTTGTCACTGGCGGTCGTGAGCAGAATCAGCGTATCGAAAGTTTTTATAACAAACGGATGTGTTATGCGATTAAGTTCTTATTCCGTCCTCCCTGGTCTGGGACCGACCCTGGGCTTCAGTCTGCTCTATCTGAGCATACTGGTACTGTTGCCCCTCTCGGCACTGGTGCTGTTCGCGGTCAACAACCTGACGGCCGCCGAGTTCTGGCAGGTGATAGGCTCCCCCCGGGTGCTCGCCTCCTTTCGCCTCAGCTTCGGGGCCGCTTTTATCGCCGCCTTGCTCAACAGCCTGTTCGGGCTGATCCTGGCCTGGGTGCTGGTGCGTTACAGTTTCCCCGGTCGCCGTTTGGTGGATGCGCTCATCGACTTGCCGTTCGCCATGCCGACTGCCGTCTCCGGCATTGCCCTGTGCGCCATCTTCGCCCCCAACGGCTGGATAGGTCAGTGGGTTGCCCCCTTTGGTATCGAGCTCGCCTACAACCCCATAGGGGTGGTGATCGCCCTCACTTTCATCGGCTTGCCCTTCGTGGTGCGCACCCTGCAGCCCGTGCTGCGGGAGGCTGAGACCGAACAGGAGGAGGCCGCCGCCAGCCTTGGCGCCAATCGCTGGCAGACCTTCGCGCGAGTGTTGTGGCCTACCCTGATCCCGGCGCTGCTCACCGGCTTCGCCCTGGCGTTTGCCCGCGGGGTAGGGGAGTACGGCTCCGTCATCTTTATCGCCGGAAATTTGCCGATGGTGTCGGAAATCGCGCCGCTGATGATCATGAGCCATCTGGAGGAGTATGACTACGCCGGGGCCTCGGCCATCGCCTCCGTCATGCTGCTGATCTCGTTTGTTTTGCTGTTGATCATCAACAAGTTGCAGGCCTGGAGCTGGGCACGAATCGGAGGACGCCGCATATGAACGCATCCAACGCAAGCCTGGATCTGGCCCTCGATGGAGTGCCTGCCACTCAAGTGCGCCAGCCTGCCGTGACCCGTGAGCCCGTCTGGGTGAAGTGGCTGTTGATCAGCGTCGGACTGGGCTGGTTCGCCGCCCTGCTGTTGCTGCCGCTTGCCACCGTCTTTATCCAGGCACTGAGCCCGGGTCTTGCCTTCTTCTGGCATGCCATCAGCGAGCCGGATGCCCTGAGCGCCCTCGGCCTGACGGCCCTGGTGACCCTCTGCTCCGTGCCCCTCAACCTGCTGTTCGGGCTGGCGGCCGCCTGGGCCATAGCCCGCTTCCGTTTCCCGGGCCGGCAACTGCTCATTACCCTCATCGATCTGCCGTTCTCGGTCTCGCCCGTGATAGCAGGCCTGATGTTCGTGCTGATATTCGGTAGTCGCGGCTGGTTTGGCGACTGGCTGAGCGAGCACGACATCAAGATCATCTTCGCCACCCCGGGGATCATATTGGCGACCACCTTCATTACCGTGCCCTTCGTGGTGCGTGAGCTGTTGCCGCAGATGGAGGCCCGCGGACCGGAAGAAGAAGAGGCCGCCATCATGCTGGGGGCGAACGGCTTGCAGATGTTCTGGCGGGTCACCCTGCCCGGCATCCGCTGGAGCCTGATGTACGGTCTGCTGCTATGTACCGCCCGGGCAGTGGGGGAGTTTGGTGCCGTCTCCGTGGTCTCCGGCCATATTCGCGGTCAGACCAACACCCTGCCGCTGCACATCGAGATCCTCTACAACGAGTACCAGACCGGCGCCGCCTTCGCGGTGGCGAGCCTGCTGGCCCTGTTCGGGATCTTCACCCTGTTGGGAGAGACCCTGCTGGCCCGGCTGCGCGCTCAGCCCACCCAGTCCCATTGATATGGCCTGGTCTGCCTGCTGGCAGGCCAGCCCGGATAACCATGAATCCGGTTTAACGGTTTAGAGAGGCAGCCATGAGCATTCAGGTTCAACGACTCAACAAGCATTTCAATCAGTACGCGGCCCTGGCCGACATCAACCTCGATTTTCACGACGGTGAACTGGTGGCGCTGCTCGGCCCCTCCGGTTGCGGCAAGACCACACTGCTGCGGATCATCGCCGGGCTGGAGCAGGCCGACAGCGGCAACGTCATCATCCGCGGCGAGGATGCCTCGGATCTCCACGTGCGCGAGCGCAACGTCGGATTCGTGTTCCAGCACTATGCCCTGTTCAGGCACATGACGGTGTTCGAGAACGTGGCGTTTGGCCTCAGGGTCAAGCCGCGTTCCGATCGGCCGAATGAAGCCAGCATCCGCGCCCGGGTCAAGGAGTTGCTGGATCTGGTGCAGCTCAGCCACGTGGCCGGACGCTATCCGACCCAGCTTTCCGGTGGTCAGCGCCAAAGGGTCGCCCTGGCGCGTGCTCTGGCAGTGCAGCCCAAGGTACTGCTGCTGGACGAGCCTTTCGGCGCCCTCGACGCCCAGGTGCGCAAGGAGCTGCGCCGCTGGCTGCGGGAGCTGCACGACGAGCTGCACGTCACCAGCCTGTTCGTGACCCACGATCAGGAGGAGGCCCTGGAGGTGGCGGATCGGGTGGTGCTGATGAACGCAGGGCGGGTCGAGCAGATCGGCACCCCGGCCGAGGTCTATGACCAGCCCGCCACCGCCTTCGTGCACAGCTTCCTCGGCAGCGTGAACCTGTTTCGCGGTCGGGTGGCCGGGCAGGGGCTTGGCATAGGTGAGCAGCAGCTGGGCGGCCCCATCAGCTCCCAGCTGGCACAGGGCAGTGCGGCCATCGCCTATGTGCGCCCCCACGAGCTGGAGATACTGCCGGCGGATGCACCGGGTGGCATCAGCGCCACCATCACCCGTCTGCTGCCCATGGGGCCGCGGATCCGGGTGGAGTTGCGCGGGGATGGCGAGACCAGGGGGGCTCACTACGAGGCCGAGCTGAGCAAGGAGGCCGCCCGTGCCTTCGCTCCCGGCCAGGGGGTGCGTCTGGTGGCCCGACATGCGCAGCTCTATCCCGACTACCAGATTTGAGGGCGAGGGCCCAAGACGAGACTCTTTTCAGGCTTGCAGCCGGATCCTGATCCGGCCATCCAATAATAAGAGGACGGTGGCAGCATCCACCGCCACTCAGCGCAGGAGGCGATGAGGTGAATTTTCAGCAATTACGCATTATCCGGGAGGCATCGCGGCGGGATTACAACCTGACCGAGGTGGCCAATGCCCTCTTTACCTCCCAGTCCGGGGTCAGCCGCCATATCCGCGAGCTGGAGGAGGAGCTGGGGCTCGCACTCTTCATCCGTTACGGCAAGCGGCTGCTCGGCATGACGGAGCCGGGCAAGGAGCTGCTGGTGATCGCCGAGCGCATCCTGGGGGACGCCGACAATATCCGCAAATTGGCCAGCACCTTCGCCAACCGGGATTCGGGGCGGCTGCTGGTAGCGACCACTCACACCCAGGCGCGCTATGCCCTGCCCCGTGTGGTGAAGGCGTTTCGCGAGCAGTTCCCCCTGGTGCAGCTGGAGCTGCGCCAGGGCAGCCCGGAGGAGATAGTGCGGCTGGTGCAGACCGGCGAGGTGGACATCGGCATCAGCAGCGAACAGCTCGACAAGAGCGAAGGCGTGGTGGCCTTTCCCTACTACCGCTGGCACCACAATATAGTGGTGCCGGAGCAGCACCCCCTCACCGCCGAGCGGGAGCTCACCCTGGCGGCCCTGGCCCACTGGCCCATAGTGACCTATCAGGCCGGTCTGACTGGGCGGGTGCGGGTGGATGAGGCCTTCGCCGAGGCGGGGATACATCCGCAGATCCTGCTGACCGCCCAGGACTCCGACGTCATCAAGACCTATGTCGAGCTGGAGATGGGGGTGGGCATACTGGCTGACATGGCGTTCGATCCCCAGCGGGACAAGGGGCTGGTGCAGCTCGACGGCAGCCGGTTGTTTGCGCCGCACACCGCCTGGATAGGCCTCAAGCAGGGGCAGTTCCAGCACAACTTCACCTGGCAGTTCATCCAGCTCTGCAACCCCGAGCTGGCGCTGGCGGAGATCCAGGCCAGGGCCATGAGCAACGAGCCGCTGCTCGATTACCAGATCTGAATGTGGCGCATGGTCTGAAAAAACAGGGAGCCGATGGCTCCCTGTTGCTTATTCGGCTCTTCAGCCAGGCCCAGAGCCTCACTCATTGGTTAGCGCCCGCTCTGGGGACCCAACATGCGATACAGGGTGCGATCCCCCTTGATCCTGTGATAGTAGAGGGCGGCGGCCACGTGCAGCAGGACCAGCGCCGCCAGTAACAGGCAGCCGAGGCGATGCACGCCGAAGAAGAAGGCGTTGACCTCAGGTACATCGATGGGGTTGCCGACCGGGTAGAGCCAAAACAGGGAATAACCCTGCTCCAGCATCAGGAAGCCGCTCAACAGCACGATGCACATCAGGCCGTAGAGCAGGGCGTGAGCCAGCCTGGCGGCGGGATGGTGAGGCTCGGCCTTATCTTCGGGCAGGGGTGTGCGCCAGTGCCGCCAGCCCCAGCGTAGCAGGAAGAGCGGGGTGATCAGGGTCGCCATCGACATGTTCAACACCGACAGAAACTGAAACAGCCTGGGGTGGCTGTCGATCACCAGGTGCATCAGGTAGCCCGCCAGGGTGGCGTAGAGGATGACGGCGGCCATCAACCAGTGCAGCAGGCGGCTCAGGGGGTCATAGTAGTCTTTCGTCATGGGATTTTTCCGACTGGGGTCCAGGGTGCTGCAAGGCACCGGGAACCCGGATGACAGGCACAAAAAAGAGGCCGCTCGGGCCTCTTCTGATTGCGGGGATCAGTTCACCAGGGTCCAGGCATCCTGCCAGTTGGTGCCCACACCGGGCTCATACTGGGTCGCAGTGCTCGTCCAGATGGTGCACCAGCCGCTGTAGGGGTAGGGCTTGCACTGATAGATCTTGCCATCTTTCGGCTGCAGTACCTTGGTGCCTGCCGCATAGGATTTGAGCCCCTCCGGGAAACTGTACTGGTAGTCACCGCCGCTGGCCGGATCCTTGAACATCAGATCCACGGTCTGCTGCAGAGGGGCGCCGCCCGCCTTCGGCTTGCCCTCGATCACCAGTTGGTGGTGACCGGCGCTCAGACCGCTGACCTCCATGGTGAAGCTCTGGCTGCTGTCCTTGATGTCGGCACTGGTTTGACCCTTGGCGGCGCCACCGTGGTCATACAGGGTGTTGGTGACCGCGAGATCCCCCTCGGCCGTGACGGTGAAGTTGAGGGTGACCTTGCCGTTGTCGAGCAGGTATTCGTTCTCCAGCCCGCTCACGCTGATGCCGTCATTCACCGGGGGTTGCTGCTGCTCGAGCTGGACCTCGACCCGCTGCAGGTTGCTGCCTGCCTTCAGGTAGACGGGATTCTGGCCGTAGACCGGGTTGAACTGGCCATCGGAGCCTTGCTGACCAGCGCGGATCTGGCTCTGCTCGGCGTTGATCTTGGCGGCCAGATCGTGGGCCCAGTTGTTCTTTTGACCCTGCTCGGCGGAACCTATGGTCAGCACTGTCTGGAGATCGGTGCGCTCGCCGTTGGCGTCGAATACCCGGGTCTTGGCCTTGTCGCCGGCAACCAGATCGGTGGAGGGGTAGATGGTCCCGCCCTGGCTCCAGGTCAGCGGTGGCTGGGTGCCGCCGTCGAACTGGACATCGATCAGGTTGTAGAAGCTGTTGGCGGTATCTCCCACTTCCCAGACGCCGAGGATGACCTGATGACCGGTGCGCGCCGGCAGAGTGCACTGATGGGTGACCTGTTTGGGCGGTTGCACCATGCCCCCGTCGATGACACAGAACGGATTGAGATCGAAGGAGTCCCTGGTCAGCGGCTGGTTCGGATTCCACTCCTGCTTGGTGAGGTAGTAGCGCCAGTTGCGGGTGACATGGTTGGCGGTGAAGGTCCAGCCGATGGCGAAGGGGCCGGCCTGCACCTGTCGCTTGGTCCAGCGATCGCTGGTCTGGGCGTTGAGCTCAGCGAATTGTGGATGACCGGCCGAGGCGATCTGGCCGTCGGCGGGGCCGCCATTGGGGAAGCCAGACGGCGCCTCCAGGCTCTGTGGCTCCCATTGAATGGCGCCGCACTGGCTGTTGCCGCCGGTCTTGCACAGATAGTTGCGCCCTTCCGGCTGGCTGATGTAGCCGTGGGCGAGCACGCCGCCACTGGCGAGCAGCGCCAGCGCGGTGGCCACATGATTGAGTTTGAATTTTGCTGCCATACATTCCTCTGTTCGGTGATGTGGGCAGTCAAGTTGGCAGGGGAATTCCCCGTGACACACCTGAGTGTGGCAACCCCGCTATCCTGGACGACATGTCTTTAGACCGGAGGCTTTGCGTCCTGGCCTTTCAACCAGTTTGCCAAATGACTACATAAAGGGTCAGGGTGCCGCCTTTGATGACGACACAGTCATGATGGCTTTTTTTGATTAAATTATTAAGTATGAATCTTTGCAACTTGATCTCATCGGAGTAGAGCAATAACTTAACTCATTGTTTTTAAATTTATATTTAATCCATCAAGTTGGGGTTAGTTCGCCCATTTTGTTGAAAAGATGCGAGGTGGTGACATTTTTCATTGATGAAAAAATCCCCTGTCGGCGGGGCCGGCAGGGAATGGGACTGGGTCAGGTGGTCAGTGGTGCGGGTTCTGGTCTGTGCGGCGGGAGGGCGAGGGGCGCGGAGCCTGACCGGGCGACAGATCCCGGGATAGGCCATTATCGAGCCTGAACACCGCCAGCCGCTCGTCCAGGCTGCGGGAGAGTCCGGCCAGCAGCTCGCTCTCCCGGGCCAGCTGGGACGCGGCCTGGGACATCTCCAGGGCCGAGTCATTGATGCCGCTGACGTTGCGGTTCATGTCCTCGGCCACCATGCTCTGCTGCTCCGCCGCAGTGGCGATTTGGGTCGCCATGTCGCTCACGTGCTGGATGTGATTGACGATGAGGGAGAGATCCTGCCCCGCCTTTTCGGACTGGCCGACGCTGCTCTCCGCCAGCTTGCGGCTGGCGTCCATGGCGCTGGCGGCGGTCATCGCCCGCTGCTGCAACTGGGTGATGGTGCTCTGGATCTCCTCGGTGGAGTGGCGGGTGCGGCTGGCCAGCTGGCGCACCTCGTCGGCCACCACGGCGAAGCCGCGACCCTGCTCGCCGGCGCGGGCCGCCTCGATGGCGGCGTTGAGGGCCAGCAGATTGGTCTGATCCGAGATGGCGCTGATGACGGCCGTCACCTCGCCTATCTGCATCACCCCCTCCTTGAGCCGATTGACCTGATGGGTGGCCTGCTCCACCTCGGTGGCGAGTGCCTGGATGCCGTGCACGCTGGCGTGGACGTCTTCGTTGCCGAGTCCGGCCTCGCTGGTGGCGTCCTGGGTGTCGCGAGCCGTGTTCTCGGCGTGACCCGCCACATCCGAGATGGTGGCGCTCATCTCGTTCATGGCGGTGGCGAGCTGGGCCAGCTGATCCCGCTGGCTGTTGACCGCCTGGTTGGTCTGCTCGGCGGAGGCGGCGATGCGCAGGGCGGCATCCGCCACGTTGCGGGCTCCCTGGCTGGCTTCCAGCAGGGCGCGGCGAATGGCGTCCAGCCCCTTATTGGTGCTGGTGGCGACGGCCCCCAGCTCATCCTTGCCATGCACCGGGATGCTCACCACCAGATCCCCGGCCGCCACCTGGGCCATGGCCCCCTTGATCTCGGCCAGTGGCTTGACGATGGAGCGGCTGATGGCCATCCCCAGCCATCCCATCAGCAGGATCACCAGCAGGGTGGCCCCTCCCATCAGCTCATACTGGGACCAGATGGTGGCCTCGATGTCTTGCAGCAAGAGACCGGAGCCCAGGATCCAGCCCCAGGGCTGGTAGCCAGCCACCAGTGACATCTTCTGGGCCACCTCGCCGGAGGGGGAGATCCATTGGTATTCAAGACGACCCTGATGGCCTCCCTTGCCCAGATCCACCATGCGTTGCCAGTGGGCGTCGGCGGGGGCGGCGTCGGGCGCGCCCATCTGCTGGCCGACCAGCTCGGGCTTGGCAGGGTGCACCACCACACGGCGATTCTCATCCAGTACGAACAGATAGTTGTCGCCATCGAAGCGCATGCTGTCGAGCATGGCCTTGGCCTCGGCCTGCGCCTCTGGGGCGGGCAGGGTGGCGGCGAGGGTCTGGATCCGGCTCATGGCGAGATCCAGCACCGCCTGTAATCGGGCTTCCCGCTCACTCATCAGGTTGCGATGCAGGGCACTGGCCGAGATGAGCAGCAGTGCGATGAAGCCGACCAGCGCCACCGAGAGCAGCAGCATCAGTTTGCGACTCACGGCGATATCACCGAGCTTGAACATAGTCTTTTCCTTCTTTCCCGTGCGGATCTGGTGAGGGCCAGTCAGTTGGCTGGCCTCGACTGTTTTTGATTAACATTTATTTAACTTTCAATGGGTTGTGATGATTGACCACCAATTGAGTTTTTTGGCAACCAGTATAGCCAGCAGACAGGAACCCTCGCTTTTGATAGCGTGGTCTGGCGCATCCCGGCGCACCATTTGCCGGCCCTATTTGCAGGAAGTGTGAATGAGTTGGCATTTCACCAAAAAGGAGTGGGCACCCCTGTGGGTGACCCCATAACAAGAGGGAATTTATGAGTTCCATTGCCAGGAATTACTTGAACCAGCTCAACGCCGACTACCTGAGAGTACACAGGCGCAAGGAGGATCTGTTCTGGTCCACCTACATGGGTACCAGCGACGATCAGGCCGGTTTCACCGCCGCCGAGCAGGCCTACAAGGCGTTCTGCGCCGATCCGGCCAGGCTGCCCGCATTGCGGGAGATGCAGGCCCAGGCCGAGGAGCCCGCTCTCAGGCGCGGCCTGGCGGGCTGGGTGGCCTTCTTCGAGTGCAACGTCATCGAGGAGCCGGCCGCCGCTGCCCTGATGGACGAGCTGGTGGTCGCCGAGGCGGATCTCTTTGCCCGCCGCAAGGGGTTGAAGCTGACTTTGCTGGACGAGCAGGGCCGCCAGGTGGCCGGCAGTCTGCCCGCCGCCAGCACGGCGCTGGCCGCCAGTGCCGACGAGGCGGTGCGCCAGAGTGCGCTCGCCATGTTCCACACCCTGGAGCAGTGGGTGGTCGGCAACGGCTTCCTCGAGGTAGTGGCCCTGCGCAACCGCTTCGCCCGCGCCATGGGTTATCGGGACTACTTCGACTACAAGGTGCACAAGAACGAGCAGATGAGCCCGGAGCAGCTGTTCGCCGTGCTCGATGACTTTATCGTCCGCACCGAGCAGCGGGTGCACCAGAGTCTGGCGGAGCTGAAAGCCGCCAAGGGGGAGGCGGCCCTGCTGCCCCACAACCTGCGCTACAGCGTGAGTGGCGATGTGACCCGCCAGCTTGACCCTTACGTGCCCTTCTCGCGGGCGCTGCAGGATTGGGTACAGAGCTTCCGCCGCCTCGGCATCCAGTATCGCGGAGCCACCCTCACCCTGGATCTGCTGACCCGGGAGGGGAAATACGAGAACGGTTTCTGCCACGGCCCTGTGCCGAGCTTCTGGCAGGAGGGGGAGTGGGTGCCGGCGGTGGTCAACTTCACCAGCCTGGCGGATCCGGCCCAGGTGGGCAGCGGCTGGAGCGGCCTCAACACCCTGTTCCACGAGGGAGGCCACGCGGCGCACTTTGCCAATGTCACCGGCAACGCCCCCTGCTTCTCCCAGGAGTTTCCCCCCACTTCCATGGCCTATGCCGAGACCCAGTCCATGTTCTGCGACAGCCTGCTGGACGACGCGGACTGGCTCAAGCGCTATGCCAGGAATGGGGAGGGGGAGGCGATTCCCGACGAGCTCATCAAGGCGATGATCGAGGCGCGCCAGCCGTTTCGCGCCTTCAACGAGCGCCAGATTGCGCTGGTGGCCTACTTCGAGCGGGATCTCTACGCCATGGCAGACAGTGAGCGCACTCCCGAGGCGGTGCTGGCGCTGGCCCGGCGCTGGGAGCGCACCATCCTGGGTGTGGAGAGCCCGCGCCCGCTGCTGGCGATCCCGCACCTGCTCAACCAGGAGTCGGCCTGCGCCTATCACGGCTACCTGCTGGCGCTGATGGCGGTGGAGCAGACCCGTGCCTACTTCCTGGGGCGCGACGGCTACCTCACCGACAACCCGCGCATCGGGCCGGATCTGGCCGCCCATTACTGGGGGCCGGGCAACGGCATGACCCATGACGAGACGCTGCAGAGCCTCACTGGCGAAGGCTTCAGTGCCGTTCCCCTAGCCGAGGCGTGCAACCAGAGTGTGGCGCAGGCGTGGGCGACGGCCGCAGCCTGCATGGCGGCGGCGCGCCAGCGCCCACCGGCAGGAGAGGGGACGCCGCTCGACGCCCACATCCGGGTGATGCACGGCGCCGAGCTGATTGCCGACAACCGCGAGTCGGAGGGCCGCATGCTGGCCGACTTCGAGACCTGGATCCGCCAGCATTATCAGCGTGAGTCCGCCGCCGCCCTGTGAGGCGCTCCTCCACCATCAAGCCCTGCCCCTCGGCAGGGCTTGTTCATTTCAGCAGGAAGCAAGCTTGGTCAGGTGGGGCGGGATCTTTGCCGCGGCGCAAGATGTGCCTGTTTTTTGCGCCATCTATCTGTTTTGACTATTAATTATGGTGATGCGCAGAGGCTTTGGCTGAGCGCTGGCGAGGCGGGTCACAGATATGTTTCTCTGGATATATTGAGTATTCACGGCGATCCCATATCATGGCGCTCGCTCGCCGCCAGAGAGTGGCGACATTCAGATGATTAGCTAAATACAAAGCCCTGAAGGCTTGTCGAGGGATGGAAATTGAGAGCCGTATTGTTGTGTTTGCTGGGGCTGTGGCCCGCATTGAGTTTTGCCACTCTGTCCGCCGACATGGTGGTGGTCAAGAAGTCGAGTTATAGCCTGACCCTGATGAAGGATGGCAAGCCGGTCAAACGCTATTGGGTCGCCCTGGGTCCGGCTCCCAAGGGGCACAAGCTGCAGGAAGGGGATCAGCGTACCCCGGAAGGGCGCTACACCCTCGACTACAAGAAGAGCAATTCCGGCTTCTACAAGGCTATCCACATCAACTACCCGAATCTGGACGACATCAAGCGTGCCAATGAGCTGGGAGTGCGCCCGGGCGGCATGATCATGATCCACGGTCAGCTCAACCGTATGGGGGATCGCAGGGTGCAGCCGTCCAACTGGACCAATGGTTGCATCGCCGTGCTCAACCACGAGATGGACGAGATCTGGAACGCCGTCGAGCCCGGCACCCCCATCATCATCGAGCCCTGATCCTCGCCCCTCACGCCCGCTGCCCAGCGGGCGTTTTATTTCCTCCCTGGATGGCGTGACAGTCCATCCCGCACCGTGCTAGTTTTTCCGGTTCGCGTTGGCAGTCACAAGGATGATCCCATGATGTCAGGAACGAGCCTCCCCGTGCCCGAGCGCACGGGTGTGCTCTGGTGGCGCGCCACCCTGGATATTCTCCCACTCTCCATTTCCGTGATCCCCTGGGGGATACTGTGTGGCGCCCTGGCGTTGCAGGCGGGCCTGAGCCCGGTGCAGGCCCAGCTGATGTCGCTGCTGGTCTATGCAGGTGCCGCCCAGCTCTCGGCCACCACCTTGTTCGGGGCGGGCACTCCCCTGCTGCCCATCATGGGTTCCACCATGGTCATCACCTCCCAGCATCTGCTCTACGGCTTCACCTTCCGCCGGGACGTGCTGCCGCTCTCTCTGCGCTGGCGCGCCAGCCTCGCCTTCTTCCTGACCGACGAGATGTTCGCGGTGGCACTGAAAGACAGGGAGCGCCACGGCGTCTTCAACCCCGCCTATGCCCTGATCGCGGGCTTCGTGTTCTACCTGTTCTGGAACCTGGCGACCCTGCTCGGCATCGCCGCCGGCCAGTACATCGAGGGGCTGGACAAGATGGGGCTGGACTTTGCCATCGCCGCCACCTTCATCGCCATGACGATCCCCGCCATGAAGAACCTGCCCATGGTGGCGGCGACTGTGGTGAGCGGCGGCACAGCACTGCTCACCAAGCCGCTGCTGGCGGAGATCCACATCATCATCTCGGCCCTGGCCGGCATGGTGGTGGGCTATGTATTGCACCGGATGAGGAGATGACCATGGGCTGGCTGATGATTGGCCTGCTGGCCCTGATCACCTTTTTCAACCGCTTCGCCTTCTTCTCGCGGCTGACCCGCTATCAGCCCGGTGCCGAGATGGGGGCCTTCCTCAGCTTCTCGGCCCAGTCGGTGCTGACCGCCATCTGGCTGCCCATCGTCTTCAGCTATAAGCCAGGCAAGGGGCTGGACTGGGATCCGGACTACCTGGCCGCCACCCTGCTGGTGACCGCGCTGACCCTGCTGCGCCTGCCGACCCTGGTGGTGGTGGTGGTCGGTATGGGGTGCTTTTTCCTGTTGCGTTGGCAGGGGGGACTGGCGGCGCTGCTGCCCTGGTTGGGTTGAGTCGTGATCCAACATAACGGATGTCTCTATCAAACATCCGTTATGTTGTGAATGTCACTTTAAAAAAGACCTCTCAAGTGTGAGGATTTAGGGACTGTCCGCCAAGGAGCTCCCCATGTCTTTCACCGAAACCTGTCAGCGCATAGTGCGCGACCCCCTGCTCTCACCCGCTCAGAAGAGCCATGCCCTGGCGCTCGCCGCCGAGAATGCACTGCCCTATCCCGCGCTGCCTGCCGAGGTGACCGAGGCGATGGCGCAAGGGGTGCTGTGCGACATGTTCGAGGGACATGCCCCCTACAAGCCACGCTATGTGCTGCCGGACTACGAGAAGTTCCTGCGCCAGGGCTCTTCCTGGCTGGAGCTGGCGCCGCCACAGGATTTCGACGAGGCACTCGATGCCCTGCGCATCCTCTATCACCATGTGCCCTCGGTCACTGGCATGCCGGTCTGGTTGGGGCGCCTCGATCACCTGCTGCTGCCCTTCGTCGGGGAGCTGGATGACGAGACGCTGTACCGCAAGCTGAAGGGGTTCTGGATCTACCTGGACAGGGTGCTGCCGGATGCCTTCATGCACGTCAACATAGGCCCGGATGACAACAGGATCTGCCGCCTGCTCCTGCGCATCGACGGCGAACTCAAGCAGGTGGCGCCGAACCTCAGCCTGTTTCACGATCCTGCATCGATCCCGGACAGTCTGCTGATGCAGGGGGTGCAGAACATAGCCCTGTGCGGCAAGCCCCACATAGTCAACTACCCGATCCACAGGGAGACCTTCGATGAGCGGGGCTTTGGCATCGTCAGCTGCTACAACGCCCTGCCGCTCGGAGGCGGCGCCAATACCCTGGTGCGCCTCTCCCTCAAGGGAATGGCCGAGCAGAGCGCCGACCTCGAGGAGTTCATGACGCGCTGGCTGCCCCACTATTGCGAGCAGGCCTCCCGCCTCATCGAGGCAAGGGCCGCCTTCCTGCACCAGGAGTCCGGTTTCTTCGCCAGCTTCCTGGTGGAGGAGGGGCTGATCGAGGAGGCGCGTTTCGTCCCCATGTTCGGCATCTTTGGCATGGCAGAGGCGGTGAACCTGCTGATGGATAAGGCGGGGTTGCCCGGGCGCTATGGCCACGACGAGGGGGCCAACCAGCTCGGCCATCGCATCTCGGCCCGGCTTTCGGCCTGGGTGACGGCCCGGCCCCAGCCCCATGCCTGGGGCGGGCGTGCCCTGCTGCACTCCCAGGGCGGGCTCAGCCTGGACCAGGGGGTCACCCCCGGGGTGCGCATCCCTTATGGGGAGGAGCCGGATCCCGCCAGCCACCTGCTGGCCCTGGCCCCGCACCACGGCTACTACCACTCCGGGATCAGCGAGATCCTCACCCTGGATCCCACCATACGCCAGAACCCGCAGGCGCTGCTGCAGCTCTGCAAGGGGGCTTTCGCCCTCGGCATGCGCGAATTCAGTGCCAACGTGGTGGACAGCGACCTGGTGCGGGTGACCGGCTACATGATCCGCAAGAGCGACCTGGCCCGCTTCGCCGCCGAAGGGTCGCGGTTGCAGACCACCTGCCTCGGCGCCGAGGCGAGCGAGCTGACCGGGATCCGCCAGCGGGCGCCGCGGGTGGTCGCCCTTGAGGCGACCCAGTGTGACCACTGACAGTGACAAGGGGGCGCGCACCGCGACGGTCAGTCGCTGGTTGCCCTTCTCCTGCGTGGACGGGCCGGGCAATCGGCTGGTGCTCTTCCTGCAAGGGTGCAACTTTCGTTGCCCTGGTTGCCACAACCCGCACACCATAGGGCTGTGCGATCACTGTGGCGACTGCGTACCCGGCTGCCCAAGCGGGGCCCTGACGCTCGTCGAGGGCCGCCCTGGCGAGAGCCGAGTGCGCTGGCAGGCGTCGCTCTGCACCGACTGCGACCGCTGCCTGGATGCCTGTCTCCGCAGGGCCAGCCCCAAGACCCACCAGATGTCGGTGGCCGAGGTGCTGGCCCTGCTGCGCCGCTACGGCCCGCTGCTAACCGGCATCACAGTCTCCGGCGGCGAGGCGACCACCCAGCTGCCGTTCGTGACCGACCTGTTTACGGCCATCAAGGCCGCGCCGGATCTGGTCCATCTGAGCTGCCTGCTGGACAGCAACGGATCCCTTGGTGAGGCGGGCTGGCAGCGGCTGCTGCCGGTACTCGACGGTGCCATGATCGATCTCAAGGGGTGGCGTGAGTCGGTGCATCATGCGCTCACCGGCCAGGGCCGAGAGCGGGTGCTGGCCTCGCTGCAACTGCTTGCACGAGTGGGCAAGCTGGCGGAATTACGGTTGCTCCATGTACCGGGGCGCACTGATTTCATCGATGCCGATGGCAAGCTGGAGGCGGGCCTGGTCAGCTTTCTGCAGAGCCTGGGACCCGTCCCCATTCGTCTCAACGGGTTTCGCCACCACGGGGTGTGCGGGGAGGCGCTGGCCTGGCAGGAGGCCGCCATGGACGAGCTGGATGGGCTGTCCAACGCATTGAAGGTGAAAGGATTTGGCCCAATCTCCCTGCCGCCATTGTGACGAGGCCGGCATGTTTTTCCTCCTGAGTCCCGATATGACGCAACTGTGATGTCTGTCTATTTGGTGCGCGGAAAGTGGCGGCTAGAATGGGAAAACCGCCCATCATCAACAGATACCCATGAGTGAAACCAACGCCTTATATCGAGTGCAGTTTATTTGTCACAACGAGCGTTACGAGGTCTATGTCAAGGACGTGAATCAGGGCCAGCTGTTCGGCTTTATCGAGATCGCGAACTTCGTGTGGGACAACCACACGGCGCTCATCGTCGATCCCAGCCATGAGAAGCTCAAGAGTGAGTTTGCCGACGTCAACCGCACCCTGATCCCCATGCACCAGGTGCTGCGCATCGATCAGGTGCGCAAGCAGGGGGCTGCCCGCATCACGGATCTGGGCAGCAACGTCGCCTCCTTCCCGAGCCCCATCTACACCAAGAAGCCCTGAGCCGTCCGGGTACTAGGTACTCAGCTCCCGTGCGAGCTGCAGGATCCGCTGGCGGAACCAGTGCAGGGCGGGATCTTCTCCCAGGGGGCCGTACCACACCAGACTGTGGGTCACGGCGCCGTAGTCGAACGGGACGGGCCGGCTCACCAGCCCGGACGGCCTGGCCTGTCCGGCCCAGCCGTCGATGGCGGTGAGGATGAGATCGCTCTGGCGCAGCAGGGCGGCCGCACTGCCAAAGTCCGGCAGGGTGGCACCGATCTGGCGTCGAACCTGACGCTGGGCCAGGCTCTGCTCGAAGAAGGGGTCGGCCAGCTCGCTGTCGCGAATGACGACATGGCGCCAGCTTAAGTAAGCATCCAGATCCCAGGGCCCGGCCAACGCCGGGTGATCGTCCCGCAGCAGGCAGACCAGCTTGTCTTCCCGCAACGTCTCCCATACCAGGCCAGGCTGGCTGGGCAGGGGCTGGCTCTGGTCATGGGGCAGGATCACGAAGTCGAGCTTGCCTGCCGCCAGCGCCGCCAGTCCCTGCTGATCCTTGTTCCAGATGACGGGCACCAGCCCGGGCACTTCCTGCATCAACTTCCCCAGCACGGGCCCCATGGGCCAGATCATGCTGCTTTCCCGCATCGCCAGATTCAGCTCCCCCTGCCAGCTGGCGGGGTTGAAGCCCTCCGGACTGGTGAGGCCGTTCAGCTCGCTCAGCAGCCGGCGCAGGCTGGGTCCAAGCCGCTCGGCGAACGGGGTCAGCAACAGCTGGTTGCCCTGGCGATAGAGCAGCTGATCGCCGAGCAGATCCCGCAACTGGTTGAGGGTCTTGCTGACGGTGGAGGGGGTGGTGCAGAGCCGCTCGGCGCTGCGGGTGACGCTCTGGGTATCCAGCAGCAGGTGCAGGGTCACCAGATGACGGCCGCCGAGGCGTGAGAGCGCGATGAGATCCATAAAACCTCCCGGGATGAAGCCCGTGCGGGCGAGGATGAGGGGAACGTCTGGCAGCCGGGATTGCCCCTCCAGACGGAACAAACAAAAAGCCCCGCTTGAGCGGGGCATGGGGATTACCCCTTTAGCACGGCGGCCATGGCGTCGGCCACGTAGTCGACGTTGCGGCTGTTGAGGCCCGCCACGCACATGCGACCGGAGCGCACCAGATAGACGGCGAACTCCTCACGCAGGCGATCCACCTGCTCCGGGGTGAAGCCGGTGTAGCTGAACATGCCGCGCTGGCTGATGAAGTAGCTGAAGTCGCGGCCCGGCACCTTGGCGCTCAGCACCTCGAACAGCTTCTCGCGCATCGCCTTGATGCGGGTGCGCATCTCGGTCACCTCGCCAACCCACATGGCGTACAGGCTGGCATCGTTCATCACGGCCGCGGTGATCTGGCCGCCGTGGGTGGGCGGGCTGGAGTAGTTGCGGCGCACGGTGGCCTTCATCTGGCCCAGCACCCGGCTCGCCTCTTCGGCATCCTGGCAGATGACCGACAGTCCGCCACAACGCTCGCCGTAGAAGGAGAGGTTCTTGGAAAACGAGTTGCTGACGAAGAAGCTGACGCCGGCGGCCACCATGGCGCGAATGGCGTAGGCATCCTCTTCCAGCCCGTCGCCGAAGCCCTGATAGGCGATGTCCATGAAGGGGATCAGGTTCTTCTCGACCACCAGCGCGATCACCTGGTCCCACTGGGCACGGGAGAGATCCACCCCGGTCGGGTTGTGGCAGCAGGGGTGAAGCAGCACGATGCTTTTCGCCGGCAGGCTGCTCAGGCAGTCGATCATGGCGTCAAACTGCACGCCGCCGGTGGCCGCATCGTAGTAGGGGTAGTCGTGCACCTTGATGCCGGCGCCCTCGAACATCGCCTTGTGGTTGTCCCAGGTGGGATTGCTGACCCACACCTCCGAGGTCGGGAAGTAGCGCTTGAGCAGATCGGCGCCGATCTTCAGCGCGCCGGAGCCGCCGATGGTCTGGATGGTGGCGATGCGGCCCGCCCTGACCGCTTCGTGGTCGGCGCCAAACAGCAGGTGCTGCACCGCGCTGCGGTAGTTGGCGGCCCCTTCCATCGGCTGATAGGGGCGCGGCGCGGGGGCGGCGGCACGCTGGGCTTCGGCCTGCTGCACCGAGGGCAGCAGCGGAATGCGGCCCTGCTCGTCGTAATAGAGGCCGATCCCCAGGTTCACCTTCTGCTCGCGGGTGTCTTTGTGGAAGGTTTCGACGAGCGTCAGTATGGGGTCGCCAGCATAGGCATCGACGTGTTCAAACATGGGGGGTCCTTGCGAAGTGGAATCCAGAGTATGGCGATCAATGATCGGCGGTCATGATGGCGTAAAGCGGGCGAGGGCTCAAGTCTGAAAGGGGCGGAGAGCGGTGGACTGGAGCCACTCTGCTGTAAAGAGGGTGGTGTGCTGCAGAGTGGGGGCAGCTTATCTGCCCCGCACCTGCCGGCGTTATTTCAGATAGGAGCGCAGCACCCTCACCACCTGATCCAGATCTTCCAGCCGCTCGGCCGGGGTCGCTTCCGCCGCCCCCAGATGCTCGCGCATGTGGCCTTCCAGCACCTCCAGCATCAGGCCGTTGACGGCACCGCGGATGGCGGCAATCTGCTGCAAGATGGCGGCGCAGTCCGTCTCCTGCTCCAGGGCACTCTCCAGGGCGCCGGTCTGTCCCTTGATGCGTCTGACCCGTGCCAGCAGCTTCTTCTTGTCGTGAACCGTGTGTGACATACAGGATCCTCTCGCGCATTAAAACTATACTGGGGTATAGTATATTGCATTGTCGCTCTCAGGAGAAATTCATGTCATCCCTCGCTTCATCCCACTGCCAGCAACCCGTCGTTCATGAAGGGAATCCGCTGGCCGAACAGAAAACCCGTTGGGCCGTGCTGCTCACCCTCATCATGATGGTGGCGGAAATCGGCGGTGGCTGGTTCTACAACTCCATGGCGCTGCTGGCGGATGGCTGGCACATGAGCTCCCACGCCCTGGCCCTCGGCCTCTCCGTCGTGGCCTATCGTGCCGCCCGTCACTTCGCCCGGGATCACAGATTCAGCTTCGGTACCTGGAAGATAGAGGTGCTGGGAGGCTTCAGCAGCGCCCTGCTGCTGGTGGGGGTGGCGGGTCTGATGCTGTTCGAGTCGGTGGCCCGGCTGCTGGATCCCAGCCCTATCCACTATCAGCAGGCCATCGGCATCGCCATCGGCGGCCTGTTGGTAAACCTGGCCTGCGCCTGGTTGCTCAAGGACGATCACGGTCATCACCACGGTCACGGCCATCATCATGACCACCATGACCATCATGGTCACCATCACCACGGCCATCAGGATCTGAACCTGCGTGCCGCCTATCTTCACGTGCTGGCGGATGCGGCCACCTCTGTGCTGGCCATCTTCGCGCTGGTGGGGGGCATGCTGTGGGGAGCCGACTGGCTGGATCCCCTGATGGGCATAGTGGGGGCCGTGCTGGTGGCGGTCTGGGCCCGGGGGTTGCTGAGGGACACGGGTCGCGTGTTGCTGGATGCGGAGATGGACGCCCCCCTGGTGGCGGAGATCCGCGAGGTGATAGCCGAGCTGCCTGACGCCGAGATCCGCGATCTGCACGTCTGGCGGGTGGGGCAGGTGCAATATGCGGCCGTGCTCTCCTTGCGGATGGCGGTCCCCATCCCGGCACAGGCGATCCGTGAACGGCTCGCCATCCACGAGGAGCTGGTGCACCTGACCATCGAAATCGCTCAGGGATAGGAAATAGGATGGCGCCCGGTGCCTATCCCAGGGCCTTGATTCAGTGCGGCGGGCGTTCGTTCTCCCCTTTGGCTTGATCCTGCCAGAGCGAGCCCAGCATCAGTTTGAGCAGCAGCCCTGGTGGGTCATCCAGCAGCCGACCGGGTTCCAGCAGCAGGTGACCGTCTGCGCGAAAGCCCAGGCTGGCGTGGGTCGCTCCCTCGTCATCCAGGATCTGGATGATGCCGATCAGGGTTCCCCGCTCACCGGGCTGACAGCGAAGCCGCAGTTCGCGCGGCTCACCCAGCAGGGTGAAGGCCCGGCAGAGGGGCGGCGTCTCTTCGTAATCGGGCCAGCTGAAGAAGTGATACTGCTCGGCGAGTCCCCCGGCCTGCTGACAGAATTGGTGAAACAGCTGGGCAATCCCCTGATACTCCTGATCCAGCCGCTTCGCCTGCTCCTCGATCCGTTTCATCGGTCATGACTCCTTGCTATCCATTTGATCGGAAATTGATTTTTTCCGGCATGAACCCGTCGCTCTGCTGGTATGGGCCCAAAGCGGGGGCGGGTCTGTGAGCGCGATCCAATTTTCGTTATGAAAACGTTATCTTGTTGAAACGGGTTGGTTTTTTTTGCCCGGCCGCTCACATTTACAACAATCTCCGCTGATTAATATGGCATCGCTCGGTTACGACCGGGTACCTCGAGTATCGAGACCAACTACAGCGGGAATTATAAAAAAATGGATATGAAAAAGACCAAGGTGGCGCTGGTAACAGCCTCACTGCTCGCGCTTTTGTCAGGCTGTAACGACAACAGTTCTTCACCCTCCACCCCTCCGACTCCCCAGGATGAGCCCGTCGCTCGTCTTCCCAATGTGCAACCTCCGGCCGAGCAACTGGTGGCCGGCCCCAATCAGGCGGTGATCGCCCTGGTCGACACCCAGAGCAGTGCGGCCCGTGGCGTCGACGGTCCCTTCGCGGGCCACAGCCTGCACCTGTGGAACAACGATGCCTGCAACGCAACGGCAGAGGCAGGTCTCAATACCGGCTGGGATGACAAGAGCAAGACGCCGTCAGCGGCAGACAGCTTCGGCCCGGCCTGGGTGGTGCCGCTCAGCAAGATGGAAGGCTGCATCAACTTCATTGCCCGCAACGGCGATCTGGCGAACCTGACCGGCAGCGACATGAAGGTCATCTTCAGCGAGCACCCGGATCGCACCGTGGCCATCGTCGCGGGCAAGAACGAGATCTTCGGCAGCCGTGCCGAGGCCTTCACCGCCGCCTTCGGCGTGGCGGGAGCCAGTGCCCACCTGATCGACGGCAACACCCTGATCTGGCAAGGGGGCAAGGACAAGCCCCATGTCCGTCTCTATTACACCGAATCCGGCACCATAGCCGCCAACGGCGAAGGGGTATTCGACTTCCCCTACCTCAAGCTGACCCCGACCAGCCTCAGTGCCGAACAGCAGGCCAAGTATCCGCACCTCAAGGATGCCGCCGCTTTTGCCCTGCCGTCAGGGAAAGACCTCAAGCCCCTGCTCAAGGGAGAACTGGTGGCCATCGGCACCGATGCCGACGGTATTTTGCAGGGGGCGACCCTGGTGCAGAGCGCCGGTGCCCTCGATGCCCTCTACAGCGAAGCGGCCACCAAGCTGACTTACGGCGCCATCGTGGAGGGAGGCAATGTCACCTTCCGGCTGTGGGCACCGACTGCGAAGTCGGTCAAACTGGCGCTGTTCGACGAGCAGCACAACGCCATCGGCGAGCGCGCCATGACACAAGACGAGGCCAGCGGCAGCTGGAGCGTGCAGGGTGGCAGCGATCTGGTGGGCAAATACTATCGCTACGACATCCAGGTCTATCATCCGGTCAGCCGCAAGCTGGAATCCTACCAGGTGACCGACCCCTACTCCCTGAGCCTGGCCATGAACTCCGAGTTCAGTCAGGTGGTGGATCTCGACGATCCTGCCCTGAAGCCCGATGGCTGGGACAGCCTGAAGGCGCCCCACAGCCAGCAGAATCCCGCCGACATCACCATCTATGAGGCCCATGTCCGGGATCTGACCGGCAATGACCCCTCGACCGATGAAGAGAAGCGTGGCAAATTCCTCGGGCTGACCCAGCCCGACAGCGTCCCCGTCACTCACCTCAAATCCCTGGCCAAGAGCGGCGTCAGCCACCTGCACCTGCTGCCGGTGTTCGACATCGCTACCGTCAACGAGGATCCGGCCAAGGTGGCGAACATCAGCGATGACTTCAGCAAGCTGTGCGAGGTCAACGCCGAGGTCAAGAACTCCAAGTTCGCCAGCCACTGCGGCGGCGGTGAGACCATCGCGGCGGTGCTGGAAGATCTGCAAGCCAGCGACAGCAAGGAGAACCCTGTGGTGCAGGAGCTGTATGGCTATCTGCGCGGGGTGGACTCCTTCAACTGGGGTTATGACCCTTACCACTACACCACCCCGGAAGGCTCCTACGCCACCAATGCGGAAGGGACGGCCCGGATCAAGGAGTTCCGCGAGATGGTCATGGCCATCAAGCAGAACATCGGCATGAACGTGGTGATGGACGTGGTCTACAACCACACCAACGAGGCCGGCCTCGGCCCGAAATCCGTGCTCGACAAGATAGTGCCCTGGTACTACCAGCGTCTGAACCCGGAGACCGGCTCGGTGGAGAACTCCACCTGCTGCTCCAACACGGCGCCGGAACACGCCATGTTCGCCAAGCTGATGGATGACTCCCTGGTCACCTGGGCGCGGGACTACAAGATCGATGCCTTCCGCTTCGACCTGATGGGCCACCACCCGAAAGATCAGATGGTGCAGGCCCTGGCCGAGGTGAAGAAGGTCAACCCGGACATGTACTTCTACGGCGAGGGGTGGAACTTCGGCGAAGTGCAGGATGACAAGCGCTTCGTGCAGGCGACCCAGAAGCACCTGGCTGGCACCGGTATCGGCTCCTTCTCCGACCGGCTGCGGGATGCGGTGCGTGGCGGCAGCCCGTTCGACGGCGGTGACGCCATCCGCAAGACCCAGGGCTTCGGCAACGGCGCCCTGGTGGATGCCAACGAGGTGGACGGCGTCGATCTCGCCACCGCCCTGCACCAGTCCGACCTGGTGCGCCTCGGCATGGCGGGCAACCTCAAGGAGTTCGTGCTGACCGACAAGGATGGCGTGCCGAAGAAGGGGGCCGACATCGACTACAACGGTCAGAGCGCGGGCTATGCCCAGGATCCGACCGAAATCCAGAACTACGTCGACAAGCACGACAACCAGACCCTGTTCGACAACCTGGTTTACAAGGCGCCAGCAGGGGCCGATCTGGTGCGGATGCAAGGGGTATCGCTGGCCACCGCCATGCTGGGGCAGGGCATTCCCTTCACCCATGCCGGGGTCGAACTGCTGCGCTCCAAGTCCATGGAGCGGGACAGCTATGACTCCGGTGACTGGTACAACCGGGTCGACTACACCCTCGGCGACAACAACTTCGACAAAGGCTTACCACGCAAGGATAAAGACGGCGACAACTACCCCTTGATCGAGCAGGTGCTCGGCCAGCACGCCAAGCCGGGCTCGGCCGAGATGCAGCAGATGGTCAGCTTCTACCAGGAGCTGTCCGAGTTGCGTCAATCCTCCCGCCTGCTGCGTCTGGGCAGCGGTGCCGAGGTGATCAAGCGGGTCGACTTCCGCAACACCGGGCCGGATCAGACCCCGGGCCTCATCGTGATGACGGTGGATGATGGCAGCAAGGCTGGCGCGGATCTGGATCCGGCCATCGACGGTCTGGTGGTGATGATCAACGCCACCAGCCAGAGCCAGACCATCGGCGACTTCCGTGACGGCGACGATCAGCCCATCGACCTCTCCGGCATGGTGCTGAGTGGTAAGCATCGCGGGGTCGACAGCATCGCCAGTGGCGCTGCCGTGGGTAACGGTGAGCTGACCCTGGGAGCCTGGTCTGCTGCCGTCTTCGTCAAGCCGCAGAACGGCGCCCAGGGCGCAGGCCTGCCGGTGAGCAAGAAGACGGATCTGAGCACCCTGCCTCCCTTCGGTGATACCGAGGTGTTTGTCCGCGGTTTCCTGGGGGCCTGGGATCCGGTCAACAAGATGAACTTCAGTGGCAACTATACCTATGAGTTCACCACCGACGTGACGACGGATCAGCTGGGAACGACTCAGGTGAAGATCGCCGGTAGCGACTGGGGTGGTCCCGTCAACTACGGCAAGTGCAGTGATACCGACCAGCTGGCGACCGGCCAGGTCAGTGCGCTCTGTGCCAATGGCGGGGATCTGCCGTTCAATGTTGACAAGGCGGGCAGCTACAAGTTCGTCTTCACCGCCATGAACAAGGACAAGCCGACCTTGAGCGTCAGCTACACCGAGCCGGTGCAGAGCTGCAAGGTGCTGGATACCGTCGCCGGTAATCCGCTCGGCTTCCCGCTCTATGTGCGCGGCAGCCTGAGCGACTGGAACGCACAGCCGACCTATCAGCTGAACTACAAGGGGATGGAGGGCAATCTCGCCATCTATCAGGCCGCCTTCAACTACGCGGGCAGCTTCGACTTCAAGTTTGCCAACGACGACGGCAACTGGAGCAAGCAGTTCTTCGTCAAGGATGCCGGCGGCACCCTGATCGCCCTGGAGCCTGAGCAGTCCTATCCGCTGCAGCACGGCGATGGCGGCATGGGCAACAACAGCATGACTCTGGCCCAGGGCCTGTGGAGCTTCCTGGTCAAGGTCGATCCGACCAAGACCTCTGGCGAGGTGGGTACCGTCATCGTCCAGGAGTGCAGCGCCAAGTAAGCAACCCCATCGAGCCCTGGGCTGACTCGGCACCCCAGGGTTGAATTCCACCTCGCCAAGGGTGGGATAACTCCGAGAGAGTAAGCAAAGCGCGACTGCCGACCGGCAGCCGCGCTTTTTCTTTGTCGTGGTGGGCGAGGCAATAAAAAAGCCGCCCTGCTGGGGCGGCTGTTGGTTGTACCGTTAACGGCCGGCTTAGCGCTTGCGCAGCAGGCGCAGGGCGTTGGCGGTGACCAGGGCGGTGGCGCCGGTATCGGCGAGCACGGCTATCCACAGGCCTGTGATGCCGAGCAGGCTGGTGACCAGAAAGATGGCCTTGAGCCCCAGCGCCAGCGCTATGTTCTGGTGGATATTGGCCAGTGCCGCCCGCGACAGCCGGATCATGGCGGCCAGGCCGCCGAGCTGGTTGTGGGTCAGGGCCGCATCGGCGGTCTCCAGCGCCACGTCGGTGCCGCCCCCCATGGCGATGCCGATGCTGGCCCGCTTCATGGCCGGCGCGTCGTTGATGCCGTCGCCGATCATGGCTACCTTGCGGCTGCTGGCGAGCAGACCAATCTCCTCTACCTTGCCTTCCGGCAGCAGGCCCGCGCGCCAGTCCATGCCCAGCTCGGTGGCGATCGCCTCGGCGGCGCGCGGGTTGTCGCCGGTCAGCATGATGCTGCTTAACCCCAGTTCCTTGAGCTCGCGCAGCGCTGCCGCGGCGTCTGGCCGGATCTGGTCGCGTAGCGCCAGCAGGGCCGTCGGGGCGGCATCAGGCTGACCGAGCACCACCACCGTCTTGCCCTGGTGCTCCAGGGTGGCGATCCGGGCATTGAGGTCATTGTCCAGCGAGTCAATCCGGCTCGGGGCCAGCAGTTGCCAGAGGGTGCCTTCGACGCGCCCCTCCACCCCCATGCCGGGCAGGGCGCGCAGATCGCTTGCTGTGGCCAAGCTCAGCCCCTGTTCGCTCGCTGCCGCCACCACGGCGCGGGCCAAGGGGTGGTGGGAGCCCTGCTCGATGGCGGCGGCCAGCGCCAGCAGTTCGGTCTGTGGCTGGCCATTGAGGCTGATGAAGTCGGTCAGCTGCGGCTTGCCCAGGGTCAGGGTGCCGGTCTTGTCAAAGGCCACTGTATCGATGTGGGCCAGCCGCTCCAGGGCCGCACCGCCCTTGATCAGGGCCCCCTGCCGGGTTGCCGCCGCCAGGGCCGAGGTAACCGCCGCCGGGGTGGAGATCACCAAGGCGCAGGGGCAGCCGATGAGCAGCAGCGCCAGGGCGCGATAGATCCACTCGTCCCAGCTCTGGCCGAAGGCTAGCGGTGGCACCAGCATCACCAGCAGGGCGACCAGCATCATGGCCGGGGTGTACCAGCGGCTGAAGCGGTCGATGAAGCGCTCGATGGGGGCGCGCTGGCTCTCGGCCTCCTCGATGAGGTGCAGGATGCGGTCGATGGCGTTGTTGCCGGGCTCGGAGACCACCTCCAGGCGCAGCACCCGATCCGCCGCCAGACTGCCGGCGGGCACCTTGTCCCCCTGACGGCGCTCCACCGGGATGGACTCGCCGGTCAGGGCGCTCTCGTCAAACGCACCGAGCTCATCGAGCAGGCGGGCATCTGCGGCCAAGCGGGCGCCCGGGGCGATTTCGATGATGTCGCCGGGGCGTAGCATCTCGGCGGCAACCTCTTCCCGTACGTCACCTTCTGCTGTGGTACGAATGCGCAGCGCCTTGTCGGGCACCAGGGCCATCAGGGCGGTGACCCCGGCGCGGGCGCGACCGGCGGCGTAGGCCTCCAGGTGTTCCCCCAGCATGAAGAGCAGCAGCACCATGGCCGCCTCGGCGGTCTCCCCGAGGAAGAGGGCGCCGAGCGCCGCCACCGTCATCAGGGTCTCGATGGCGAAGGGGGAGCCGCTTCGGGTCAATGCCCACGCCTTGCGGGCGACGGGCCAGAGCCCCCAGAGTGTCGCCAGGGTAAAGAGCGGCTGGCCGAGCTGGGCCGGCAGCAGGGCGGCCACCCCCATCAGGCCGGCCAGCGACAGAGGCTGCCAATATCTGGTGAGCATGGCCATCTGTGGGCTGCGGCGTTTGGCGCTGTCGTCCCCGGGTTGAATTGCCCCCTTGAGCCGGAAGCCTGCAGCCAGCACGGCGGCGGTGACAGGGTCGGGGGAGAGGCCGGGGGCGAGATCCACCACCAGCTTCTCGGTGGCGAACAGCACGCGAGCCTGGGTGACACCTTCGACCCGGTTGACGGCCGTCTCTATCTTGCGGGCGCAGCTGGGGCAGTCCATCCCCAGCACCTGCCAGCTGTGGCGGCGACTGTCGCGGGTCGGGGCGGGCAGAGGCCCCTCGGTCACTGCTCCATGGGCGCGATGATCATGGTCGTGTGGATGGGAAGGCTTGCCTCCGGCGTCACGGCCCCTGGGGGGGTCTTCATCCCCGGGTCCCTCGTCGACCCCGTGCGCCTGGTGATCCTGGGGCGCCGGGTTGGCGCAACCGCTGGCAGATGCGACCTTGTCGCAGCAGTGGCTGTCGTGCCTGTGCTGATGGGGGGTGGCCTTGCCGATGGCCTTGATGGGGGCGGCATGGGAATGGTTGCAGCAGGATTTGCTCATGATGAGTCCCTCTTGAGTGGATCCCGCCCCTGCGGGATCGCCTATGTCTGAGCCCAGTGTAAACCTTGGTGTTAAGTCCAAGGTCAAGCCCTTCTCTTTCCCACCTCAGCGGGACAGGCGAGACAGGGCCGCAACAAATCCCTCTTGTTAGCGGGTGTTTGTCCCCTGCCGCTGGGCCTATACTGGGAACCCTGGATCCCCCATCGATAATCAAGGACCTAACATGAGCAATACCGTCACCCTGCAAGGCAACCCCGTCTCCGTCTCCGGCCACTTCCCCGTTGCCGGTGAGCAGGCCAAGCCCTTCTCCCTGGTTGCTGGCGATCTGTCCGATGCGACCCTGGCGACCTTCGCCGGCAAGCGCAAGATCCTGAACATCTTCCCGAGCGTCGACACCCCGACCTGCGCCACTTCCGTACGCAAGTTCAACGAGCAGGCCAGCGCCCTGAGCAACACCGTGGTGCTGTGCATCTCCGCCGATCTGCCGTTCGCCCAGGCCCGTTTCTGCGGCGCCGAGGGTCTGGACAAGGTAGTGAACCTCTCCACCCTGCGTGGCGTCCCCTTCCTGCAGGACTATGGCGTGGCCTTCTCCTCCGGTCCCCTGGTGGGCCTGGCTGCCCGTGCCATCGTGGTGCTGGATGAGCACGACAAGGTGCTGCACAGCGAGCTGGTGGCCGAAGTGGCCGACGAGCCGAACTACGCCGCCGCCCTGGCCGCTCTGTAAGTTTCGTCTTGCGCTGATTGCCGACGGCCTGCTGATGCAGGCCGTTTTTATTGCGGGCGCAGTGACCCTCAAGGTTGAGGTGATCAGACTCGCTGGCCCATATTCCCCTGCTTCTTCTCACCGGCCTTTTACTTATGGGGTCAGGCTGGCTAGACTTCGCCTCCCACTTCTTCTTGCCGCGTAGCCCCATGACCTTTAGCGAACTCTCCCTCCATCCCACCCTGCTGGCCGCACTTCCTGCCGAGCTGCATACCCCGACCCGCATCCAGCAGCTTGCAATCCCGGTGGCATTGGCGGGCCAGGATCTGCTGGCGCTGGCCCAGACCGGCAGTGGCAAGACTCTGGCGTTCGGCCTGCCACTGCTGCAGGGGCTGGACGCGGCCTCCGATCGGGTACAGGGGCTGGTGCTGGTGCCGACCCGGGAGCTGGCTACCCAGGTGAGCGCAGCGCTGCAAGGGGTGGCCGAGGCGCTGGGGCTGCGCACTCTGACCCTGTGTGGCGGCGTGCCACAGGAGCAGCAACAGGCCGAGCTGGCCCTGGGGCCGCAACTGCTGGTGGCGACACCGGGGCGACTGCGGGACTTGCTGGCCCAGCGGCGGCTGGGCTTAAGCAACTTGCGCACCCTGGTGCTGGATGAGGCGGATCGCCTGCTGGAGATGGGCTTCTGGCCCGATATCCAGTGGTTGTTGAATGCCATACCGACGGCGCGACAGACCCTGCTGTTCTCCGCTACCCTGCCCCTCGAGCTGGAGAGCCTGGCTACCGATCTACTGACGAACCCGATCCGGATCGAGGCCAATCCGCTCAACAGTCTGGTGAGCGAGATTGAGGAGCGGCTCCATCTGGTCAACAAGAGCAGCAAGGTGCCTGCACTGATCAGCCTGCTCAAGGCGCAAGACTGGCCCCAGGTGCTGGTGTTTATCAGCGCCAGGGACGATGCCGACGGGGTGGCCAGAAAGCTGGCCAAGGCGGGCATCGCGGTGGCCGCCCTGCACGGCGAGAAGGATCAAGGGGCGCGGGAGCAGGCGCTTGCCGATTTCAAGGGGGGCAAGGTACGGGTGCTGGTGGCCACGGATCTGATGGCGCGGGGCATCCACGTGGAGGCGCTGCCCGTGGTGATCAACCTGGATTTGCCTGCCAATGCCCCCGTCTATGTGCATCGCATCGGCCGCACCGCCCGCGCCGGGCAGAAAGGCCTCGCCCTCTCCCTGGTCTGCCATGGGGAGGCCGAGACGCTGGCGGCCATCCGCACCCTGACCGGTCGCGCACTACCGCTGGAGGGGCTTGAGGGCTTCCCGGTGACCGACCTGCCTGCGAGCGGGGAGGGCAAGCGGGCCCCCCGGGACAAGCAGGCCAACCGCCGCACCCAGGCCAAGCGCAGCGTCAGGCAGTTCAAGGGTAAGGCCTAGGGGCGACGCTGCCCGGTTGGGCAGTATCAAAGAGCGCCTGTTTCGGTATGCTCCATGGAATGGACCATGGAGGATAGCGGATGACGACCCTGGTAATGGGGCCCCTGCTGGGGCTCGAATCGGAGACACAATACAGCATCTGTTTCCTGGCGGTGGCGGGCTTCAAAGGGGCCAGCGTCAAGATCAATGGCAAGCTGCTGAGCGCCAGCAAGCAGGCGGATACCCCCAGAGGGGTGTTCTGGCGCGCCGTCTGGTCGGCGACCCCCAAGGCCCTGGCCAGCACGGTCGATTACGAGATCCTGCTGGACGGTGTGTCCGCCCGGGATCTGGCCGGGGCCAGCCAGTGGCAGTTTCATCTGCCGGGGCAGGAGGAACGGGTGCGCATCGGGTATGCCTCCTGCAACGGTTTCTCCGACTTCAAGCTGCTCACCTCCACAACCCAGCCTTACGTAATGTGGGACAGGCTGGCCGCCGAGCACAGGGATCACCCCTTGTCGCTGCTGCTGATGGGGGGCGATCAGGTCTATGCCGACTCCCTCTGGACCTCGGTTCCGACCCTGAAGGCCTGGAACGAGCTGGATCGGGTGGACAAGGTCAAACGCAAGGCGACCCGGACCATGGTGGAACAGCTCGATCGCTTCTATTGCGAACTCTACTGCCGGCAGTGGAGCCGCCCCGAGGTGGCCACCATGTTGGCCCGGGTGCCGAGCGTCATGATGTGGGACGATCACGACATCTTCGATGGCTGGGGCAGCTATCCCGCCGACTTGCAGGACTGCGAGGTCTATCAGGCCATCTATGCCGCCGCCGCCAAGTATTTCAGGCTGTTCCAGCTGCGCTCCGCTGCCAATGTCTCCCTGCTGGATCCGGTGCACCTGACCCATCACTCCTGGCGATTGCGTTTTCGGGGCTACCAGATCCTGGCGTTGGACAACCGGGCGACCCGCAGCCAGAACCAGGTGATGAGCCGGGAGCAGTGGGATCAGATCAACGGGGCGCTGGCCGATTGCGGTGAGGGACACCTGTTGGTCATGACCGGGGTGCCCGTGGTCTATCGGGATTTCTCCTTCACCGAGGCGGCGTTCGATGCGACCCCCTGGGAGGAGGAGCTGACCGACGATCTCAAGGATCACTGGCGCGCCAAGTCACACCAGGGGGAGCGGGCCCGCCTCATCATGCGGCTGCTGGACAATGCCAGGCTGCGGCGCCAGGCCGTCAAGGGAGAGGATCAGGTGCTCCCCAAGACCCTGATCCTGTCAGGGGATGTGCACGTGGGTTGCCTCGGGGTGATCCAGGACCGGCGGGGGGAGGGGGTGATGAATGTGCACCAGTTGGTCTCCTCCGGCATAGTCCATCCCTGCCCCACCCAGTTCCAGTGGACGGGGATCCTCGCCATGACCAACGACGCTCCCGAATACCTCGACGAGAGCCGGCTGGTCCGTGCCGAGCTGCTCAAGCCGTTTGGTGCTCCTGTCTATCTGCGCACCCGCAACTTCGCCACCCTGCAGATGGGTAGCGACAACAAGCTGTGGGTCAACTGGCATTGCGAGAACGATCTGGCCGCCAGCTATCCGCTGGCCTGATGCCGGGGAAATGCGAAGGGCCCTGGCGGGCCCTTTTCTTTTCAATCTCAGCTTCCCCAAGCCGTTGTCTGCTCAGGGCTGGTCTTGCGTCTGGGCGAAGAAGTCGCGCCTGAACTGACCGAGCACCTCCTCTCTGTACTGCTGCCAGCGTTCGGGGGTCATGGCCCCCTGACGGGCCGCCAGCTGCAGCTCCAGCTCGGCCAACTGCTGCTGGTAGTGGCCGCGTTGATCCAGCTGCTGCTGGCGGGTGGCGGCAAACTGCACGGTCGCTTCGGCCTGCCCGGTCGGCAGGAAGTGGCGGGCCAATGTCTCCAGCTCCTCGTCCCCCCACAGCTGGCGCGCCTGCTGCAGGCGGGCATCCGGGTTGAACAGATCCGCCGCCAGATCCGGGTGATCCGCCACCCACTCATCCTGCAGCCGGGTCAGGGCCGCCAGCCGCTCGGCCAGCGGTAACTGCTCGTTCTTCTGCGCCAGCTGCTCGAGTGCCTGGGCGTAGCGCCCTTGCAGCCGAAACAGACTCTCCCCCTCGCTCATCCATCCAGTCTCCATCGCCTCCAGATTGGCCAGCCGCTCGCTCAGCGGCTGATCGCTGTCCGTTATCTCGCTGGCGAGCTGGTGGCTCATTTCGTCCGGCATGGCCCGCCAGCTGGCGTGCAGTGGCTCGGTTGTGACGGGCCCTGAGGCGGCGGCAGTCTGGCCGGCAGCGGGCAGCCGCGGTGCCGATGCCTGTGGCGAAGAGGCAGCGGTGACAGGGCTTGGCCCGCTTGCTGGCACTGGCTGGTCCGGATCATCCTGCCCGCCGAGGTTGAGCAGCAACAGCGCCAGCACCGCCAGGGCCAGAAAGCCGTAGCGGCGCTTCATCGGCTGATCTCTCCCTTGACCGGGAAGTGATCGGAGAGGTTGCTGGCGGGCCAGAGGTTGCCATCGCTGCTGCGCGGGATCCAGACGCTGTTGAGGTTGTGGCGTGCGGCACCGTACTCCCGGCTCACCACCAGATAGTCGAGGTACTCGACGTTGGCACCGCCCGAGAGGGGCCCGCCGGCGTAGGGATGGAGCCTGGGATCGAAGGTGGCCTCGGTGTAGCCGCCATAGGCCGGCTCATCGGCGTCGAGGTTCGCCAGCATACCGGCGTAGTCGTCGGCGAACTTGCGCTTGTTGACGTTGAAGTCACCGCCGTAGATGACGGTGTCGCTGGCCGGGATCTCGAGGCTGGCGGCCAGGGTGCGGATCTGGCCGAACTGGATCTGGCGCAGCCGTCTCGCCTCGTCGGTGTCGAAGCTGGCGGTGTGGGTGGCGAACAGATGCCAGGCCTTGCCCCCCTTGATCACCTCTGCGTACATCACCCCCTTGTCGGCGAAGCAGTCGGTGCCGGTGCACTGGGGATAGACCAGCTGGGCCTCCCGCACTATGGGATAGCGGCTGACGATCACCACGCCGCCGTCGTGGATGTTGACCCCCGGCTTGTCGAGCACCCTGGTCTGGTACGGGTACTCCTTGGTCAGCGCCTGCAGGAAGCCCTCGCGGCGGCCGTCGAACACCTCCTGCAGCAACAGGGCGTCATAGCCCTTGAGGTACTCGGGCAGCAGGGTCAGCCGCTCGCCGATGCTGGCGGCGATCACCGGCAGGGCCCAGACGTTGTAGCTGGCGACCTTGAGCTTGTCCTCCGCCGGCTCCGGCTGCTCCCGCCTTTGTGGTGGAGTGAGCATATAGTGCAGATCGTCGTAGCGGCCGGTGAACTTGGCGGCGAAGGCCAGCTCCTGCGGGCCCGCCAGGCGATGGATGGCGCGATCGCTCTGCCAGCCGGAGCCGTCTGCCGGCGTCTCGCCGCCGTGTTGCAGGGTGCTGTTCCACCAGGTGCCCTCCATCAGCTGGTTGAGACGATAGGTGTCGCCCCCGGCAGTGGTGACCCGGGTTTCGAACAGATAGCTCTTGCCCGCCTTCACCCCCTCGTAGCGGTTGAAGCTGAGCACCATGGCGCTCTCCCAGGGGCCCAGTTCCGTCCTGTGCTGAGTCCACTGGCTGCCCGCCTGCAGCTCGCCGGAGCCGCTCTGGTGGATCGTCAGTTGCAAGGGCTCGGGGCCGTTGTTGGTGAGGTAGACATCGGTATCGGCCAGCGCCTGCAACGGAAACTGGCTGGCCAGCAGCAGGGCGGCATAGCTGAGGGGCTTGTGCATCATGAAGTCCTTTTGGTTGAGGCACGATGGAAACTGACTGTTATGGCGGACGTCGGGGTTATTTCATTTACATTTTTGTTACAAGTAAATGAAAGGCCCCATATGGGGAGGAAAAACCTGGGGGGAGGGAGCGCAACCGGATAGGGCTGGCGTCGGGCATCAGGGGATGGTGGCAGCGTCATCACAGCGCGTCCAAGGACGCGCCTGGCTACACGGAGGGCAATCTCAGTCGTGGAACTGGTTGATCAGGCGGGAGAGGTTCTGCAGCCGCTCCACCAGCAGGGTGATGCCATCGAGGGCTTGTCTGCTGTTGTCGGCGGTGTGGCTGGCCAGCTGGTGGATCTGGTGGATCCCCTGATCCAGGGTGCTGGTCACGTCCGCCTGCTGGCTGACGGCCTGGGCTATCTCGTCACTGGTGTGGGTCACCTGAGCCAGCATCTGGTTGATCTGGTCGAGCACCTCGGCGGTTGCCCCCATGTGCTGCTGACAGAGAACCGAGGTCTGGGCGCCCTGGGTCATGCCATCGGAGAGCTGCCGGGTACTCTGTTGCAGCGCCCCTATCATGTCGCTGATCTCGCCGGTGGAGCTGCGGGTCTTTTGGGCCAGCGCCCGGATCTCGTCGGCCACCACAGCAAAGCCGCGCCCCTGCTCGCCGGCCCGGGCTGCCTCTATGGCCGCGTTGAGGGAGAGCAGGTTGGTCTGATCCGCAATCTGCCCGATCACCTCCAGGATCCCGCTTATTTTCTGGCTGTCCTGGGTCAGGCGCGCCAGCACGCCCTGACTGGCATCCAGCTCCTGGTGGAGTCGGTTGACCGAGGCGCGGGTGGTCGCCAGCGCCTGCTGGCCGCTGGCCGACACCTGCTGCACCTCGCTCACCAGGGCGTTGGCCTGATGGGCGTTGTCGGCCACGTCGCGGATCGACTGGCTCATCTGGGTGATGGCGGCAGCCAGCTGCTCGCTCTGGGCCCGTTGCTGTTGCAGGTGGGTGTCTATGGTCTGGATGTGTCCCCTGTCATCCTCCGCCGCCTGCAGTATCTGCTGGTTGGTGTCGGCGCTGCGCCCCACCACGGCCCTGAGCTCGGCCTTCTTCATGCGCAGCACGAGTTCGAGGGCCGCCAGGCTGTCCCGCCGTCTGGCGTAGAGCACCTGACAGAGGGGGGTGCCCAGTTCTTCGCCCGCCATGGCCTGCAGCCGGGCCAGTCGCCGTTGCAGGTGCCAGCCATGCCCCATCTGGGCCAGCAGACAGAGCAGAGTGAGGCCACCCCATCCGGCCTGGCCCGTCATCAGGCTGGCCCCCATGCCGACCAGGGCTGTGCCCGAGAGCAGCAGACTGAGTTGCCCCGGCTCCAGGGTGACGCGACTCTGCCAGGGCAGTGCCTTGCCCGCCCGGATCCGGGCATAGAGTCGTTCCGCCCAGGCGATGTCGTGATCCTGGGGGCGGGTGCGGACCGACTGGTATTCGATGATCTGCTGCCGTTCGTTGAGGATGGGGGTGACATAGGCATTGACCCAGTAGAACTGGCCGCTCTTGGCGCGGTTCTTCACCAGTCCCATCCAGCTCTTGCCTTGCTGCAGTCGCTGCCACATATCGGCGAAGGCGGCCCTGGGCATGTCGGGGTGGCGAACCAGGTTGTGGGGGACCCCTTCCATCTCGGCGGCGCTGTAGCCAGCCACGTCGCAGAAGTGCTGATTGGCATAGGTGATGTGGCTGGTGGGGTCCGTGGTCGAAATCAATGATATGTGGTCGGGGAAACGGATCTCCCCTTCTTGCCGGGTGGTGGTCATGTGCGCATCCTGAATGAGCCAAGTAACTGATAAATTTATTTTTATTGTGTGTTGTCGTTACGGCTTCATTGTAGGGGCGACCCAAGTGGTTATCTTGGCTTGGGTCAATAAATCAACACTATGACGACTGAAAAAAGTAGTAGATGGGGGGCGACTTCAGCGCGAGGTCAACTGCGGGGGGTGAAGTCGTGGATCTCTCCCGTCCTGGGTTGGAAGCGGGGATCCCGACCCTGATCACGGGAGACCCAGGCCATGGCCTGGCAGAAGCTCTCCTGCTTGGCGAACTCGTCACGGGCCTGATCGATGGCCCGCTCGGCGTTGCGCCGTTCCATCTTGCTGGCCTTGCGATCGCTGAACTGCTTCTGCTGGCTCAACATCCATTCGAGGAAGGCCTGGCGGCATTCGGTTTCATTGGCGGCCTTGGCAGGGAGGGCAGAGAACAGGGCAAGCAGGAGCAGACAACGCATAGGGAGATCGATTCAACGGGCTGATGGACGAAAAGAGGCGGCATTTTATGCCGGGAACTTGAATTGGAACAGTGCGAAGAGGGGGCCAGTCGCGCCGGCCCCCTCTGACTCAGTGCTTGACGAGGTAGAGCTGGCGGCTGTAGGCCACGTCTTCCGGGTTGTTGATGGGGTAGCCCTTGAGCCAGGGCTTGATCAGACGGGCGTTGGTGTATTGGTAGATGGGGGCGATCGGTGCCTCCTCCTGCAAGATGGTTTCGGCCTCGTCGAACAGGCGTGCCCGTTCACCCTCATCCCGGCTGCTGGCCGCCCGGGTCAGCAAGGCGTCGTAACCGGGGTTGGCGAAGCGGGCCATGTTGCCGCTGTGGTGGGAGCCCCACAGACCGAGGAAGGCGGAAGGGTCATTGTAGTCGGCGACCCAGGAGGAGCGGATCACCTCGAACTGGCCGCTCTGGCGGCTGTCGAGGTAGGTCTTCCACTCCTGATTGGTGAGCTCGACCCGAGCCCCCAGCTTCTGCTTCCACAGGTTGGCGATGGCCAGCGCCATCTTCTTGTGAATTTCCGCCGTGTTGTAGAGCAGGGTCAGCTCAAGGGGTTTGTCCGGGCCATAGCCTGCCTCTTTCAGCAGCGCCCTGGCCTTCTCGTCCAGCGTCTGCTGACTGCTGGTGGAGAGCAGGTTGGGCTTTGGAACAAACCCGGCGGTCACATCCGGGGTGAAGTGATAGGCGGGTTTTTCCCCCGTGCCCAGCACCTTGTCGGCGATGAGCGCCCGGTCGATGGTGTAGGAGAGCGCCCGGCGGACCCGCACGTCATTCAGGGGCGGGCGCTGGGTATTGAAGGCGTAGTAGTAGGTACCGAGTTGCTCCGGGGTATAGACCTCTCCCGGGATCTGGGCCATCAGGCTTTGGTACTGCTCCTTGGGGAAGGATTCGGTGATGTGCAGATCCCCGGCCAGATAGCGGTGGGTGGCGGCACTCTCCTGGTTGATGGGGACGAAGGTGACGCGGGTCAGCACCGTATGGGCGCGATCCCAGTAGTAGGGGTTCGGAGTCAGCTCCAGCTTCTCGTTCACTACCCGGTGGCTCAGTACGAAGGCGCCGTTGCCCACCAGCTTGCCGGGCTGGGTCCACTGGTTGCCATATTGTTCCATGCTGGCCCTGTGCAGGGGAGACAGGCTGGGGTGGGTCAACAGGCTCAGGAGGTAGGGCACTGGCTGGGAAAGCGTCACCTGCAGGGTATGGTCATCCACGGCTTGCACCCCGAGCGCTTCGGGAGGCAGCTTGCCCTCGACTATCTCGTCCACCTTGTCGAAGTGGGCCAGCTGGGCAAACCAGGCGAAGGTGGCCGCCTCCTTGGGATCCACCAGCTTGCGCCAGCCGTAGACGAAGTCGGCGGCGCGTACCGGATCCCCGTTGGACCAGCGGGCATCCGGCCGCAGATGGAACGTGAACTGCCGGTTGTCCTTGTTCTCCCAGCTTGCTGCCACACCGGGCAGCACCTTGCCGTCCGCCCCCTGAGTCAGCAGCCCCTCATAGAGGTCTCTGAGCACTTGCAGCTCGGGCAGGCCGACCAGCTTGAGCGGACTCAGGCTGGTCGGTTCGTCCTTGAGATGACGCACGACGGCCTGTTCGGTGGCGAGTTGGGTACCAGCCGGTACATCGGCGGCCTGGACACAGGCACAGCCCAGCAGGGCCAGCAGGGGGCTCCATCCTTTCATGGCGAATCCTTCAAATTGTGTGAAGCGAGGAGAAAACTCGGCGAGAATTCATCGCCGGCAGACGGGGAATCATGATATCCCCTTTGCTGGTCAGACCGCCAGAGTGAGTCCCATCATATCCGGGACGGCAACCCTATGTGCGTCCGCCCCGAGCGCGGGCAAGAGGAGCAAACGATGAGAGTATGGATGTTATTGGCCTGTGTGCTGAGCCAGGGTGCCTGGGCGCTGGCCCCTTGCGAGAAGGGCAGCCAGGTGGGGAGCTGGTGCGAGGTGAGCATAGATCAACTGCATCCGACTCAGGGCGGGGTGGGGCAGTTGCAGGTCGACACCACGGTGCGGGAACTGGCGGACAAGAGCGAGAAGCAGCTCGACAAGCTGATGAAAAAGAAAGAGATCCCCATCGTCATCGCCCCCGATGGCGGCTACTGGCTGGTCGACAGGCACCACCTGACCAAGGCGCTGTGGCAACAGGGGGTGAAGGCGGTGAGGGTCAAGGTGATCGCCCGTTTGCAGGACAGGAGCAGTTTCTGGAGTCAGATGCAGAACAACCACTGGGCCTGGCTGAAGAATGAGCGGGGTCAGCCGCTCACTCCGGAACAGCTGCCCGGCCATATCGGTGAGCTGCCGGATTATCCCTACCGTACCCTGGCGGGCCTGCTGCAGGACGCGGGCTACTTCAGCAAGCAGGATCAGGTCTACTTCGTCGAGTTCGCCTGGGCCAGCTGGCTCGGCCAGCAGATGGCGTGGCAGCCGGTCAATGCCGCCAATCTGGCGGATCGCCTCGCCGAGGCCAAGCGCCTGGCCTGCAACAGCAAGGCCAGTGCCTTGCCCGGCTATCCCGGCAAGCAGTGTCGCCTCAACCCGCCACGCAGCGGCAGCTGACGCGGGATCAAGAAGGGGCGCCCAGGCGCCCCCTCGTCACTCTTCCTGGCTGGCTCCTTGCCAGCGGGCGGCGGCCTGTTCCAGCAGAGCCACCTCTCCTTGCTGGATCAGCGGCAGCAGGGCCTGCACCTTGTCATCCGGCCAATCCCACCAGGCGAGCGCCCGCAGCCGGGCGATGTCGTCGTCGCCAAAGCGCATCCGCAGCACTTTGGCGGGCGTTCCGGCCACCATGGCATAGGGCGGCACATCCTGATTCACCAGGGTGCGCGCCGCTATGATGGCGCCATCGCCGATGGTGACGCCCGGCATGATCATGGCTTCCATGCCTATCCAGACGTCATTGCCGATGCGGGTATCACCCGCGGGTCTATAGCTGCGCTTGAGCGCCTCCACCTCGGCAAACGGATAGGTGCTGATGAAGTCGGTGTTGTGGGTGTGGTTGCCCCCCATCAGGATCTTCACCCCGGCGGCGATTTGCACATAGTCGCCGATGTGAAGCTGGTCGATATGCCAGAGCGGATCCCAGCCGGTGTCGGGGTCACGGCTAAAGCTGTCGCCATGGAGATAGCGGACGACTTTCTCTTCGAACAGGCCGTCCCAGGCGCCTGAGTAGTAGCTGTGTAGCCCCTTGAGGCAGATGTTGGGATTGGTCACCGTCAGGTGCAGGTATTCGACCTGCGACCAATGTTGGCAGATGGTCATGGCTGTGTTCCTCGTTGAATGGATCTGGATTGGATGCGCGGTTTGGCGCAGCTAATAGATCCAGACCAGCAGGCGGGGCACGCACAGGGTGGAGCAGCCCAGCGCCTGGGATGAACGGGGTCGTTGCATGAAGAAGGGCTCCTGGCAGAAGAGGCCAGATGGTAAGGGATAGGAGGGATTATGCCAAGGGGAGGGGGATAGTCTGGTCAAAACCTGCACAAAGCGTCTGGTTGATATTTATTCTCGATTGGCCATGATATGGGCTCCACTCGTATCGGCAGGAGAGAGGACCATGACGAATCAGAACTGGCAGCGTTACATGCTGGAGGCGGAGAATGCCCTTGGCATAGGAGCACTGGGCACGGCCATCTGCCTCTATCAGCAGGCCCTGGGGGAGGTGTATGAGCTGGCGTCCGGGGATCTGGACGAACTGGCCAGCATGCGGGTCGCCACCTGCCACCGCATGGCTGACTTCTGGCGCGCCATGGAGGAGCCCGCCTATGAGCTGCGCTATCTCAAGCTGGCCTCCGAGCTGGTGACGGCGCTGGTGCCCCAGTGCCCGAACCGGGCGTGCGAATCTCTCGTTAGCGAGCTTGGCTGCTGCCGCGCCGCCCTGCTCTCCTTCTTGAAGCGCCACCCCAACCCCGAGATCGCCAGGTTGATCCAGGTGCAGGACAAGGTGCAGGGCTGCGAGCTGATAGGCCGGTTCCGCCTCAACTAGCGGCTGTGCGCCCGAGCCGCCGTGCGATGCGGCTCTGTGCTTCCTCCCCTTGCAGGGCGAGGGAGAAGGCGCGGGCCTCCAGATCGATGACGAAATGCACCGCCTGCCTGAGCTCCTGCTTGAGCAGCGCCTTGCTCTTTTGCAGCGCCTTGGGCGCTTTGGCCGCGAGCTTCAGCCCCTGTTCGCGGGCAAACGCGAGCAACGTATCGGCGGCCACCACCCGGTTGGCGAGCCCGAGCCGCAGCGCCTCTCCGGCGTCGATGGCCTCCGCCAGCAACAACAGCTCTGCCGCCTTCAGATGGCCCACGGCACGGGGCAGCAGCAGGCTGGAGGCAAACTCCGGCACCAGTCCGAGCTCGACGAAGGGCAGTTGCAGCCTGGCGTTGTCCCCCAGATAGACCAGATCGCAGTGCAGCAGCAGGGTGGTGCCTATACCCACCGCAGGGCCGCCCACGGCGGCGATCACCGGCTTGGGGAAGTCGGCCAGGGTGTGGAGGAACTGCAGGATGGGGTCATCCGCTTCCAGGCTGCTCTTGCCCATGAAGTCCGCGAGATCATTGCCCGCGGTGAAGCACTCCTGCTGCCCTTGCAGCAACACCACATGCACGCTCTCGTCCTGGGCAGCCTGCTGAAAGGCCTCGGTGAGGGCCAGGTACATGTCGGTGTTGAGGGCATTGCGCTTGTCCGGCCGGTTGAGGGTCAGCAGGAGCAAGCCATCCTGCTGCTCGGCCAGAATTGTGAGGGCCATGTCTGAATCCTTGTGTTCGGGGGCTGTCAAAAGCTTGCCACAGGGGTAAGCTTTGCGTCGTTTAACAACATCATAAAAGGATTTCAACCATGTTTAAACGTGCGTTTTATTCCACCCTGGCCCTGCTCCTGGCAGCCCCCGCACTGGCCAAGGTCGAGGCCGTCGACGGTTATGTGCGCTTGCTCCCCCCGGGTTCACCCAACACCGCTGCCTTCATGGTGCTCAAGAATGACGGGGACAAGCCGGTGGCCCTGACTGCGGTTGCCTCCCCTGACGCTGGCCGTGCCGAGCTGCACACCCATCTGCACGAAAATGGCGTCATGAAGATGCGCCAGGTCGAGAGCATCGAGATCCCGGCCAGGGGTGAGGCCGTTCTCAAACCAGGCAGTCTCCACATCATGCTGTTCGACGTGCGTGAGCTCTCCCAGGACACGCCCTTCCCGCTGACGCTGACCCTGGATGATGGTCAAACCCTCAGTCTGAGTCTGCCGGTGAAGCCGGTCGAGCCGATGAAAGGCATGCAGCACTGACATTAATGGACGCTTGTTCAGCTTTTTACTCTAGGTATTCCTTGCTCACCGGGTAAAATGATGGCCTTTCCAGTCCACAAGGGAACGATATGATGAAAAAGACTTTGATTGCCGCCAGCCTGCTGGCCCTCTTCAGTCAAGCCGCCATGGCTGCCGATGACTGGCGTTTCGCGGCGGGTGTCGATAGCTGGAACTCCCAGGGCAGCGGCAGCATCCATGGTGTGGATGCCAACGGCAGCTATGATGACCAGTACAACTGGACTGGCTACCTGCAAGTCGAGCACGACATCTTCCTGCTACCGAACGCCAAGTTCGAGATCACCGATTTCAGCACCAGTGGCGGTTCATTCAACAACGATCTCGAAGCCTATGATCTGACCCTCTACTATCGTCTGCTGAACAACGACCTGTTCAAGATCGATCTGGGCCTGACCGGTCGTCAATACGACGGCAAGTTCCACACCCTGAACGAATCCTACGACGAGGGTGAGCTGATGGCTTATACCGGCGCCGAAGTGATGCTGCCGGGCACAGGTTTCTCCTTCTTCGGCGACGCTCGCATCGAGAACGGCGATCACTATGACTACCGTCTTGGAGCGGCTTATCAGTTCTCCTCCATCCCGGTGCAGATCCGTGCCGGCTGGCGTGATGCCGCCATCGACATCGCCGATATGGATCAGGGGATAGAAGGCTGGTTCATCGGCGGCGCGTTCCGCTTCTAAAGGCGGCACGGTTAAGGACAGCGAACGTGTGGCACATCTCTGGTGACGGGCGTATGTTCCGGCCTGAGCCGTGCCCAGCGGCTGGAATAAGCCCATGATGGGTACGTCGACAGAACCGTCCATTGCCAAGGGGTAAGGATATGGGCCATATCATAGTGACTGGCGCGGGCTCCGGCCTTGGGCGTGCTCTGACCATCGGACTGGTAGAACGCGGTCATCGCGTCTCCATGATGGGGCGCCGTTATCAGCGACTGCAGGAGCAGGAACAACTGCTCGGCAGCGCGGTGATCGGCATCGCTGCCGATCTGGCGCACCATGAAGAGGTCGACGTTGCCTTCGCCGCAGCGGTGGAGTGGGGCGGCCTGCCCGACATGGTGATCCACTGCGCCGGAGTCGGCGAATTCGGCCCGGTTGGTGTCTATACCGCCGAGCAGATCCGCCGGGTGGTGGAGAGCAATCTCATCTCCACCATTCTGGTGGCCCAGCAGACGGTGCGGCTCATTGGCGACAAGGGCGGCGTGCTGGCCAATGTGCTCTCCTCCGCCGCCCAGGTGGGCAAGGCCAACGAGAGCCTCTACTGCGCCTCCAAATGGGGCATGCGCGGTTTTCTGGAGTCGTTGCGGGCCGAGCTGAAAGGCTCGCCGCTACGGCTGGTGAACCTCTATCCGAGTGGGATCCGCAGCGAATTCTGGGACAACTCGGATCACGTGGACAGCAGCGGCTTCATGACCCCGGAAGATGCGGCGGCCTACATGCTCGACGCACTGGAAGCGAGAAGCAGCTGCCATGTGACCGATCTCTTTATCGGTCGCAACGCCTGAGGAGCTACTCCATCATCCGGTTGCTATCGTCAGAATACAGAAACAAAAAGCGCGCCAAATGGCGCGCTTTTCTATTCAGGCAAGGAGGCGGAATTAACGGCCCAGCTTGGCCTTGAGCAGGGCGACGATGTCTGTGATCGCCACTTCCTGCTTCTCGCCGGAGCGGCGGCACTTGTACTCCACCACACCGTTGTCCAGACCGCGATCGCCGATGACGATGGCGTGCGGGATGCCCAGCAGCTCCATGTCGGCGAACATCACGCCCGGGCGCTCTTTACGGTCATCGAACAGCACATCCACACCGGCGGCTTTCAGCTCGGCGTAGAACTGCTGTGCCTGCTCGGCCACGCGCTCGGATTTGTGCATGTTCATCGGCACTATGGCCACTTCGAACGGGGCGATGGCGTCCGGCCAGATGATGCCGTACTGGTCGTTGTTCTGCTCGATGGCCGCAGCCACCAGACGGGAAACCCCGATACCGTAGCAACCCATCTCCATGGTGACGGACTTGCCGCCTTCGTTCAGCACGCTCGCCTTCATCGCTTCGGAGTACTTGGTACCCAACTGGAAGATGTGGCCCACTTCGATACCGCGCTTGAGCAGCAGCTTGCCCTGGCCGCACGGGCTCGGGTCGCCTTCCACCACGTTGCGCAGGTCGGCAACTTCGTAAGAAGCGATATCGCGATCCCAGTTGGCACCGGTCAGGTGGAAGCCGGTCTCGTTGGCACCGCAAACAAAATCGCTCAGCTGGGCGGCGCTGCGATCGACGATGATGCGACCGGCAAAGCCGACCGGGCCGATGGAGCCTGCATCGCAACCGGCGGCAGCTTTGATCTGCTCGTCGTTGGCGAAGGTCAGCGGGTTGGCAACGCCAGCCAGTTTCTCGGCCTTGATTTCGTTCAGCTCGTGGTCGCCACGCAGTACCAGCGCGATGACGGCCTGTTTGCCGTGATCGTCTTCCTCTGCCAGTACCAGCAGGGTCTTGGCGATGGCGGTCGGTGCCACGTTCAGGAAGGCGGCCACTTCGTCGATGGTGTGAACATTCGGGGTAGCAACCTTGGTCAGGGCCGCGGTAGCAGCTGCGCGCTCACCAGCCGGCGCCAGCGCTTCGGCCATCTCGATGTTGGCGGCATAATCAGAGCTGTCGGAGAAGGCGATCAGGTCTTCACCGCTCTCGGCCAGCACCTGGAATTCGTGGGAACCGGTACCCCCGATGGAGCCGGTATCGGCCTGCACCGGACGGAAGTTCAGACCCATGCGGGTGAACGCCTTGCAGTAGGCGGCGTGCATCTTCTCGTAGGTATCGACCAGAGACTCTTTGTCGATGTGGAAGGAGTAGGCATCCTTCATCAGGAATTCACGGCCACGCATCACGCCGAAACGGGGGCGTACTTCGTCGCGGAACTTGGTCTGGATCTGGTAGAGGTTGAGCGGCAGCTGCTTGTAGCTGTTCACTTCGTAACGGATCAGCGAGGTGATCACCTCTTCGTGGGTCGGGCCCAGCACGAAGGGACGGTTGTGGCGGTCGGTCAGACGGCACAGCTCGGGACCGTAGTCATCCCAGCGGCCGGATTCCTGCCACAGCTCGGCGGGTTGCACCACCGGCATGGAGACTTCGATGGCACCAGCATTGTTCATCTCTTCGCGAACAATGTTCTCGATTTTTTTCAGAACCCGCAGACCGGTTGGCAGCCAGGCGTACATGCCGGAGGCCAGTTTGCGGATCATGCCGGCGCGCAGCATCAGCTGGTGGCTGATGACTTCAGCGTCGGAGGGGGTTTCCTTGAGAGTGGAAAGCAGATATTGGCTGGTACGCATCGCGGTAGACCTTCGCTAGTTCGGGCCCTTGGCCCTGGAAAATTTCAAGTGCGGAATTTTAACAGGCTGAGCCCCGTGGCCCAAGGGCTAAATTCAGCCAGGCGGAGGGAAAGGGGCCGCTTTGGCACGGGCCCTGGAGCCCGGGCAGGGGAGGGCGAACGGGAGATCGCGGGGCAAGCCCTATGCTGGATACTTATCCAGTTATTCTTTATGCTATGACCCAATTTGCAAGAGTCTGCGTGGCGAGGAAGAGAACATGATCGGTCGCTTGAGAGGCGTCATCATCGAGAAACAACCCCCTGAGGTCCTGATCGAAGTGGGGGGGTTGGGTTATGAGGTGCATATGCCCATGAGCTGCTTCTATGATCTGCCCGAACTCGGGAAGGAAGCAGTCATTCACACCCACTTCGTGGTACGCGAAGATGCTCAACTGCTGTATGGCTTCAACCACAAGCAGGAGCGGGCGCTGTTTCGCGAGCTGATCAAGACCAACGGGGTCGGTCCCAAGCTGGCGCTGGCCATCCTCTCCGGCATGACCGCCACCCAGTTCGTGCTGAGTGTGGAGCGCGAGGAAATAAGCTCTCTGGTCAAGCTGCCCGGGGTGGGCAAGAAGACCGCCGAGCGGCTGGTGGTGGAGATGAAAGACAGGCTCAAAGGCTGGGTCAGCCACGATCTCTTCTCCCCTGCGGAAATCACCCTGCCTGTCCAGGAGAGCCAGCTGCGTGCGCCCGATGCGAGCGAAGAAGCGGCCAGCGCTCTGGTGGCGCTCGGTTACAAACCCCAGCAGGCGAGCCAGATCGTGGCCAAGGTGGCCAGTGAAGGCATGTCGGTCGAAGCCATCATCCGCGAATCCCTGCGCAGCCTGGTGTGAGAATGACAATGAAGCAAGCGGATCATCCTGCATCACTCGACGGTGGCAGTGGGGACACAGAGCGTGAGGTAGCCCATGATTGAAGCGGATCGTCTTATCTCGGCCGGCGCCGCCCGCGAGGACGAAGTCATCGATCGGGCCATCCGGCCCAGGAAGCTGGCGGATTACACCGGCCAGGATCACGTCTGTGACCAGATGGAGATCTTCATCGAGGCCGCCCGCCAGCGCGGGGAGGCCCTCGATCATCTGCTGATCTTCGGCCCGCCCGGGCTCGGCAAGACCACGCTGGCCAACATCGTCGCCAACGAGATGGGGGTCAGCATCAAGACCACCTCGGGGCCCGTGCTGGAAAAGGCGGGGGATCTCGCGGCCCTGCTCACCAACCTCGAACCGAACGATGTGCTCTTCATCGATGAAATTCACCGCCTCAGCCCCGTGGTGGAGGAGGTGCTCTATCCGGCCATGGAGGATTATCAGCTCGACATCATGATAGGGGAAGGGCCTGCCGCCCGTTCCATCAAGCTGGACCTCCCCCCCTTCACCCTGATTGGAGCCACCACCCGGGCCGGCTCCCTGACGAGCCCGCTGCGGGATCGTTTCGGTATCGTCCAGCGGCTGGAGTTCTACAACGTCAAGGATCTCACCGACATCGTCTCCCGCAGCGCCCGCTGTCTCGGGCTCGACATGTCGGGGGATGGTGCGCTGGAGGTCGCTCGCCGCTCCCGTGGAACCCCGCGGATTGCTAACCGCTTGTTAAGACGGGTGCGGGATTTTGCTCAGGTGAAGTCCGATGGGCGTATTGATGGACCCATAGCTGCCCGAGCCATGGACATGCTGGACGTTGACAATGAGGGGTTCGACTTCATGGACCGCAAGCTATTGTTGGCCGTCATCGACAAGTTTATGGGGGGACCCGTGGGCCTCGACAACCTGGCCGCCGCCATCGGTGAGGAGAAGGACACCATAGAGGACGTGCTGGAGCCTTATCTGATCCAGCAAGGCTATCTGCAACGTACACCCAGAGGGCGGATCGCGACACCGAGAGCTTATGTTCACTTTGGCCTGCAACGGCCAGATGAGCAGTAAAAGCAGCCTTTGAACGACAAACCGCCCCAAGGGCGGTTTTTTATTATCCGGGTAAAAAAAAGCCCACGGCGGATGCGGTGGGCAAAGACAATTCAGGATGGATGTTCACAGACAGTGAGTGCGTCTGCAGACCGGTCGGAAAAAAACAAAGGAGCCGTCGCGAGGCCTCAGAGTCGGTTCATTTGATAGAGTTGAACGAACGAAAGCTTGTAGTAGCGGATGGTCTTGGCAACAAACTTTTTCATCATTAATCCCAACAAACAGGTTCGAAATGTTCATCGAATACGTACCGGGAACCCGGAATGACCGGCCTGTATCCAGAGGTATGCCCTCACTGCGAGGCGCATTGTAGGAGCTCTTGTCGGGTGGAACAAACAAGAAAATCTATGGGCTTTTGATTAGATAAAGTAATGAATTAACGGAAGTGAATTACTCGCATAAAGATGTGTTTTTGTTGGTTTTAAATTGCTTTCTTGATGAGGCGGGCCATTTTTTAAATTATGGAATAATGAGCGCGCTGCTTATGGCGTTCACTATTTCATTAACAGAATTGAAACCATTTGGTTTCTTTTTAAAATTGATTTAAATCAATAATTTATGTGTTTATTCTTTTTGTGATGAGGCTCGCACAATTAATATTTGTCGGCTCTTAAGTTACCTTGAAAAGGCATGTATTGATGATGGTTTTACATTGATTTCAATCAAATAAAGGTGATATAAAACAGCGATCATTATAGGCGAGAATAGAACCGCAGTTATTGTTTTAAAGATGTTAAACATTAGCTTTTTTTGTTCTCGTATATTGCCTTGTTGTTAATGTGGTGGCAGTCGAATCCGATCGGTCCGCGAGGCGTGACCGACCGTTCGGGGACTTCCAATGGAAGCTTTGTCCTTAAAACTTAAAATAGCCGTGCCAATAATCGGTGAGGAAACATCATGATTGCTGAGCATGTGGTAGACCTATCGCGGTTCCAATTCGCTGCGACGGCCCTTTATCACTTCCTGTTTGTACCCCTGACGCTGGGAATGGCCTTCATTCTGGCGATCATGGAGTCTGTCTATGTGATGACCAACAACACTGTGTACCGGGACATGACCAAGTTCTGGGGCAAGTTGTTTGGTATCAACTTCGCCCTTGGGGTCACCACCGGGCTCACCATGGAGTTTCAGTTCGGTACCAACTGGGCTTATTACTCCCACTATGTCGGCGACATCTTCGGGGCCCCGCTGGCCATCGAAGGCTTGATGGCCTTCTTCCTGGAGTCCACCTTCGTCGGCATGTTCTTCTTCGGCTGGGATCGCCTCAGCAAGCGCCAGCATCTGGCGGCAACCTGGCTGATGGCACTCGGGACCAACCTCTCCGCCCTCTGGATCCTGGTCGCCAACGGCTGGATGCAGAACCCGGTCGGTGCCGAGTTCAACTTCGAATCCATGCGGATGGAGATGGTGAGCTTCGCGGAGCTGGTGTTCAACCCGGTGGCCCAGGTCAAGTTCGTCCACACGGTGGCGGCGGGCTACACCACGGGCGCCATGTTCGTGCTGGGCATCTCCTCCTACTACCTGCTGAAGAATCGTGATGTGGCCTTCGCCCGTCGCTCCTTCGCCATCGCGGCCGCGTTCGGCATGGCCTCCATCCTCTCCGTGCTGATCCTGGGTGACGAGTCCGGCTACGAGACCGGGGAAGTGCAGAAGGTGAAGCTGGCGGCCATCGAGGCCGAGTGGAACACCGAGCCGGCTCCCGCATCCTTCACCCTGTTCGGCATCCCGAACCAGGAAGAGATGCGCACCGACTACGCCATCAAGATCCCCTACGCCCTCGGCATCATAGCGACCCGTTCCCTGGACGGTCAGGTGACCGGTCTCAAGGATCTGAAGAGCGAGCATGAACTGCGCGTGCGCAGCGGCATGACCGCCTACGATCTGCTGACCAAGCTGCAATCCGGCGACAAGTCAGACGAGACCCGCGCTCGCTTCGACGAGGTGAAGCAGGATCTGGGCTACGGTCTGCTGCTCAAGCGTTACACCGCCAACGTGACCGACGCGACCGACGATCAGATCAAGGCCGCCGTGGATGACTCCATCCCGCAGGTGCTGCCGCTGTTCTTCGCCTTCCGCATCATGGTTGCCTGCGGCATGTTGATGCTGGTGCTGATCGGTCTGGCCTTCTATGACAGCACTCGCCACAAGATCGGTGAGCGCAAGTGGTTGCTCAAGGCGTTGCTGTACGGCATCCCGCTGCCCTGGATCGCCATCGAGGCAGGCTGGTTTGTCGCCGAGTACGGTCGCCAACCCTGGACCATCGCCGAGATGCTGCCGACCTCAGTCTCCGCATCCAATATCCCTGCGTCCGAGATCTGGTTCTCCCTGATCGGGATCTGCCTGTTCTACACCGTACTGCTGATCATCGAGATGTACCTGATGTTCAAGTATGCGCGTCTGGGCCCAAGCAGCCTGAAGACGGGCAAGTACCATTTCGAACAGAGCAAGGCATAAGGAGAGTAACCCATGTTTGATTACGAAATGTTGCGTCTGGTCTGGTGGGTGTTGGTCGGCGTGCTGCTGATCGGCTTCGCCATCACCGACGGCTTCGATATGGGGGTCGGTGCCCTGCTCCCCTTCGTCGGCAAGAAGGATGTGGAGCGTCGGGTGATGCTCAACACCATGGGGCCGCACTGGGAAGGCAACCAGGTCTGGCTGGTCACCGCGGGCGGTGCCCTGTTCGCGGCCTGGCCCATGGTCTATGCGGCGGCCTTCTCCGGCTTCTACATCGCCATGATCCTGACCCTGATGGCGCTCTTCTTCCGTCCGGTCGGCTTCAAGTACCGCTCCCTGCAGGAAGGTGCCCAGTGGCGCACCAGCTGGGACTGGGCGCTGTTCGCCGGTAGTGCGATTCCCCCCGTCATCTTCGGGGTGGCCTTCGGCAACCTGCTGCAAGGGGTTCCGTTCAGCTTCAACCAGTTCCTGATGCTGACCTACCACGGCAACTTCTTCGGCCTGCTCAACCCGTTCGGTCTGCTGGCCGGTCTGGTGAGCCTGTTCATGATAGTGACCCAGGGTGCTGCCTGGCTGATGATGAAGACCGAAGGTGAAGTGCTGGCCCGCTCCCGCACCGCCGCCATGATCTTCTCCCTGCTGACCCTGGTGCTGTTTGCCCTGGCCGGTGTCTGGGTGAGCGGCATGGATGGCTATGTGATCGTGGGCGCCGTTGCCACCGATGCCGTCACCAACCCGCTTCACAAGGAAGTGGTGGTGCAGGCCGGTGCCTGGATGCAGAACTACAACCTCTATCCCTGGATGATTGCCGCCCCCGTGCTGGGTCTGGTGATGAGCCTGCTGACCGCCCTTGCGGCCAAGCTGGGCAAGGGCTGGATGGCGTTCCTGTTCTCCTCCCTGGCCATTGCCGGCATCATCCTGACCGCGGGCTTCTCCATGTTCCCGTTCGTGATGCCCTCCAGCCTGGAGCCGTCCCAGAGCCTGACCATGTGGGATGCCACCGCCTCCTTCAACACCCTCAAGGTGATGACGGTAGTCGCAGTCGTCTTCGTACCGACAGTGCTGGCTTACACCATCTGGACCTACATCAAGATGTTTGGCCGGGTGAGCAACAAGCACATCGAAGACAACCAACAATCGCTCTACTAAGAAGGTGCCCTGATATGTGGTATTTCACCTGGATCCTGGGGCTGTTGCTGGCCTGTGCGTTTGGGATCATCAATGCGCTCTGGCTGGAGCACACCGAGAACCTGGATCGTCAGATCGATGAAGACAAGTGACAGGCTAGCCCGGCTGGCCGCTCCCCTGGAGCGCCAGCCATGGCAAGGTCTGATGTTGCTGGCGGCTGCCCTGCTGGGCGTCGCCATCTTGCAGGCACCGAATCTGATCGCCGCCAACACCAGTGACCACGGTCTCTGGCTGGCCCCTTGGCTGATGTGGGCGGTCTGCTGTGGCGTCATGCACGGACTGGGGTTCCACCCCCGCAGCCTGGTCGGGCGCGTGCTGTTTTTCCCCTGGCTCGCCTGGCCAAGCCTGTTGTACGGGCTCTGGCTGACCAGCAGTTATTACCTGCCATAAACACCGAGGGAGGCCAGACATTTTCTGCCTCCCTCTGCTTTTGTACCCCGCAGCGTGGCTGTGGTTTTGCCCCCGGCGGATCGGTCGTTATTGCCTGCCATAAAAAACAGGGGGAGATGGGATTTCCCTGTCTCCCCCTGCTTCTTTCCTATTCAGCCCTGCGCTATGATAGCCCCCCATCTGACTGTCGAATGGATCACAGATTTTTATGGGGGAAGTCTCTGAGTTTCCGGTACGTGTCTACTACGAAGACACAGACGCCGGAGGCATCGTCTACAACGCCAATTATCTCAAGTTTATGGAACGGGCTCGCACCGAGTTCCTGCGCGCCGGCGACATCGAGCAAGATGTCCTGTTGCAGGCGGGGATCGCCTTCGTGGTGAGTCGCACCGAGATCGATTTCCGCTCCGCGGCCCGCTTCAATGAACTGCTGACCGTATTGACGCAAGTGACTGAAGTGAAACGTGCCTCCATGCGCTTTTCACAGCAGATCCTGGCGGCTGATGGACGACTGATCACCCAGGCCATGGTACAGATTGCCTGTGTCAGTCATCCGCAAATGAAACCTGTTGCAATACCTGAAAAAATCAAGGGAGTGCTGTTAAGTGCACGCTGAAATTTCGTTTATTGGTCTGTTCTGGCAAGCCAGTCTGCTGGTGAAACTGGTCATGATGACCCTGATGGGCATGTCGGTCGTCTCCTGGGCGCTGATCATCCAGCGTTCCAAGATCATCAAGGCGGCCAACCTCGCCTCGGAGCAGTTTGAAGACAGATTCTGGTCCGGCGTCGACCTCAACCGTCTCTATCAGGAGTCCTCTTCCCGCCGCGATGACATCGAAGGCATGGAAGACATCTTCTATTCCGGCTTCAAGGAGTATGCCCGCCTGCTCAAGGCCGGCGCCCGTGGCCAGGATGCGGTGATGGACGGTACTTACCGCGCCATGCGCGTCTCTCTGTCCCGTGCGGTGGACGAGCTGGAATCCAACCTGCCAGTGCTGGCGACCGTCGGCTCCATCAGCCCCTATATCGGCCTGTTTGGTACCGTATGGGGCATCATGAACGCCTTTATTGCCCTGGGTCAGGTGCAGCAGGCGACGCTGCAGATGGTGGCACCGGGCATCGCGGAGGCGCTGATCGCCACCGCCATGGGGCTGTTTGCGGCCATTCCTGCGGTCATCTTCTACAACCGGTTCACCAACAAGGTAGAGAAGTTGGAGAACGCCTACGCCAACTTCATGGACGAGTTCACCACCATACTGAACCGTCAGATTGCACAGCAGCAGGGTGAGAAGTAAATGCAAACCTATCAGCGGATCCGGCGCAAGAAGGTCGCCGAGATCAACGTGGTGCCCTATATCGACGTCATGCTGGTGCTGCTCATCATCTTCATGGCGGTGACGCCGGTGATCACGCAAGGGGTCAAGGTAGATCTGCCCCAGGCGGAGTCCGAGCAACTGCCCGAGGATGCCAAGCCCCCCTTCATCGTCAGCGTCAACACCGAGGGTGAGTATGTCATCAAGGCCGGTGAGGCGGATGACGAGCCAGTGCCAAGCGGCACGCCCGAGGCGATGCAGCAATACATCACCGAGAAGGCCATGGGCTATCTGGCCATCAACCAGAACGCGCCCGTGGTGGTAGCGGGTGACAAGTCCGTGCGTTACGAAGAGGTGATCCTGCTGATGGTGGCCCTCAAGAAAGCCGGTGTGCCTCAGGTTGGCCTGATGACGGATCCGGTGAACTGACGGAGATGGATGTGAAGCGTGGTATTTCCGGTTATCTCGTCGCGTCGCTGCTGCTGCATCTGATCATCGGCATCATTCTGCTGGTCGGGGTCGACTTCAGCAAGCCCAAGCGCCCCGAGTCGAAGGGACAGATCGTCAATGCAGTGATGCTGGACAGCGAGTTCCTGGAGCAACAGGCACAGCAGATCCAGCAGCAGAAAGCTCAGCCCAAGGCTGCCCAGCAGCAGAAAGAGAAGGACAAGGAAGACGCCGATCAGGCCCGGCGCGAGCTGGCGAAGGAGCAGGAGCGTCTGCGCATCGCCGAGACCAAGCGCAAGGAGGCCGAAGAGGCCACCCGCAAGGCCGAGACCGAGAAGCAGAAGAAGGTAGCCGAGCAGAAGCAGGCGGAAGAGCAGGCCCAGAAGGCCGAGGAGGCCCGCAAGCTGGAGGCGCAGAAGACCAAGCAGGCTGAAGCCAAGCGCCAGGAAGAGGAACTCGCCAAGGCGCTGGCGCTCAAGAAAAAGAAAGAAGAGCTGGAGAAGAAGCAGGCCGAAGAGAAAGCCAAGGCGAAGGCGGATGCGGCCAAGAAGGCTGAAGCCGACAAGAAGGCCAAGGCCGAGGCTGAGAAGAAAGCCAAGGCGGAAGCCGAGAAGAAGGCCAAGGCTGAGGCAGAGAAAAAGGCTGCAGATGAAGCCGCAAAGAAGGCAAAAGCTGACGCAGAGAAGAAGGCGAAGGCCGAGGCTGACAAGAAGGCCAAGATAGAGGCGGAGCGCAAGCGCAAGGCGGCCGAGGAGGCCAAGCTGCAGAAAGAGATGGAAGCCATGATGCAGCAGCAGCTGGAGGCTGAGGCCAGTTCCCGCAGCCAGGCCGCATCGGCTGCCGCTCAGGGGGAAGCCCAGAAATATGCCGCCCTCATCGCCGCCACGGTGGAGCGCTATATGATTTTGGATCCCACCATGCGGGGCAAAACCTGTACTATCGGTGTCAAATTGGCCAGTACCGGCTTCGTCATCTCGGTGGACAACGGCCAGGGTGACCCGGCGGTCTGCCGCTCCGGCAAGGCGGCGGTCTTGAAGGCGAATCAGTTGCCGGTGCCGAAGGATCCGGCGGTATTCGAGCAGTTGAAGGAACTTAACCTCAAGTTAGAACCGAGCATCTAGACGTGATAAAACGGGGTCATTGACCGTGGTTGGCAGCATCTGCTGATAAAGGAATTTCACCTCTCATTTTTATTGGAACAGAGTATTTAAGCCATGATAAGAAAAGTGTTTTTTGCTTTGGTTGGCTGCCTTCTGCTAGGCCAGAGCGCTCAGGCGGCCTTGGACATCGTCATCACCGGCGGTATTGACAGTGCGCGCCCCATCGCCATCGCTCCTTTCAAGTGGGAGGGCAATGGCCAACTGCCACAGGACATCGCAGAGGTGGTCTCCAACGACCTGATGCGCAGCGGCAAGTTCAAGCCGCTGGCCCGTGGCCAGATGCCACAGACCCCGAGCACCAGCGGCGAGATCAACTTCGCCCCCTGGGCGTCCCAGGGTGTGGAGGCCGTGGTGGTCGGTTCCATCGCGGCGGTCGGTGATGGCACCTACAAGATCAACTTCGAGCTGGTCGACGTGCTGAAGGGCCAGCTGGCCAAGACCCAAGGCGGGGAAGCGAACGGCTACATCCTCGACAGCCGCATGGCGACCATACCGGGTGCCCAGATGCGCCAGTTCGCCCACCGCATCTCCGACATCGTCTACGAGCGTCTGACCGGTGAGCGTGGCGCCTTCCTGACCCGTCTGGCCTATGTCTCCGTCCAGCAGGGGACCCAGTTCCCGTACCAGCTGCGGATCTCAGATTACGATGGCTACAACGAGAAGACCCTGCTGCGCTCCCGCGAGCCGCTGATGTCACCGGCCTGGTCGCCGGATGGCAGCAAGCTGGCCTATGTGAGCTTCGAGAACCAGAAGTCCGAGATCTATGTGCAGGACATCTATACCCAGCAACGCAGCCTGATCACCAGTTTCCGCGGCATCAACGGTGCCCCCGAGTGGTCACCAGATGGTCGCCGTTTGGCTATTGTTTTGTCCAAAGATGGGCAGCCTGATCTCTATGTTGTTGATGTTGCTAGCAAGCAACTCACTCGAGTCACAAATAACCGTACCATCGACACCGAACCCTCCTGGATGCCGGACGGTCAAACTTTGCTGTTCACCTCTGAACGTGGTGGCAAACCCCAGATTTATAGCGTAAATTTGGCGACTGGCGTCACTCGCCGGATGACCTGGGAAGGGGATTCCAACCAGGGGGCATCCATCACGCCGGACGGCAAGTCCATGGTGGTGGTGACCCGGGTTCAGGGACAATATCGCATCGCTCGCCAGGATATGGAGAACGGAGCCATGTTGGTACTGACTCAGAGTGCTCTGGATGAGTCGCCAAGTGTGGCACCCAATGGCAGCATGATCATTTATGCCACCATCTATCAGGGTCGTAAGAGTCTTGCTTTGGTGTCGACCGATGGTCGCTTCAAGGCAGTGCTTCCGACCAGTAGCGGTGAAATTCGTGCACCAGCTTGGTCGCCCTTCTTGAATTGATAAAAAAATCGATTGTTTTTTGTTTTGTTATAAAGGTTTAAGGAAATAGCATGCAACTCAATAAACTGCTCAAGGGTCTGGCCATCGCACTGCCACTGTTCACCCTGGCTGCCTGTAGTTCTTCTTCCGACTCCGACGCCGCTGGCGCCGAGTCTGGCATGACCGACGGCATGGGCGGTGTACAAACCGGTGGCGCCAACGGCATGTTGTCCCCGGAAGAGCAGATGCGTCAGAAGTTCGAAGCTCTGCAGCGCGATAACGTGATCTACTTCCCGTACGATGGTTACGACATTCAAGGTCAGTACGCCGACCTGCTGGATGCCCACGCCAGCTACCTGCGTGAGCGTCCGAGCGTCAAGGTATTGATCGAAGGCCACGCCGATGAGCGCGGTACTCCGGAATACAACATCGCCCTGGGTGAGCGTCGTGCCAAGGCCGTTGCCAAGTATCTGCAAACCCTGGGTGTGCAGGCTGAGCAGCTCTCCATCGTCAGCTATGGCGAAGAGAAGCCGCTGGATCTGTCCCACACCGAGGATGCCTTTGCCAAAAACCGCCGTGCGGTCCTGGTTTACTAAGGTTTGAACCGAACGAAGTTCGTTTATATGCAAGCGGCCATTTCGATGGCCGTTTTATTTGCACTAAACGCCAAGGTTTGATCCGAATGAAATCTGTATAAGCGAGCGACTATGGCGCTGGCCGTTTTATTTGCACTAAACGCTAAGGTTTGATCCGAATGAAATCTGTGTACAAGCAAGCTGTTGTTGCGCTGGCCGTATTGGTTGCTCTGAATGCGCATGCGGCGGCTCCTGTCAGCGATCTGGGCGGTGACTCGGGTGGTGGGGTTGTCCTTAGCGGCAACAACGGCGCTATCGTGCCTACCGGTAGCCTGGAGGACAGGGTCGCCCTGCTGGAGCGCACCCTGAATGCCCGTCTGCGCTTGCAGGCCGAGCTGCAGCAACAGGTCGACTCTCTGCAAGGGGAAGTCTCCGAACTGCGTGGTCAGCTGGAGCAGCAGACTTACCAGATGGAGCAGTCGCAAGAGCGTCAGCGCCAGCTCTATCAGGAGCTCGACAAGGTGGCCAACAGCCAACCTGCCGCCGCAGCGCCCGCGACCCCGGCAGCCGGCGCCACGACACCTGCCGCCGCGGCCAACTACTCGACCAATCAGGACGAGAACCAGGCCTATGACGCCGCCGTGAACATGGTGCTCAAGGAGAAGAATTACGACAAGGCCATTCCTGCCTTCGAAGGGTTCATCAAGCAGTTCCCAAGCTCCAGCTATGTTCCCAATGCGCACTACTGGCTCGGCCAGCTGATGTTCAACAAGGGTGACAGAGCCGGTGCCGCCAGCCAGTTCTCCACTGTGGCGAACAAGTACAGCAAGTCGCCCAAACGGGCCGATGCCCTGCTGAAACTCGGTATGCTGGCGCAGCTTGATGGCAAGAAAGCAGAAGCCAAGGCCTTCTATGAGCAGGTGATCAAGGGTTACCCCAATACCTCTCCGGCCCAGTTGGCCAAGCAGAGCCTGAGCAAGTTGTAACATTGCTGCATGTCACTGTTTTCGTAACAGTCTTGTAAATATGCCTCTGCTTTGTATGCGCAGTGAACAAACAGATTTAATTTAAGATTTTTCTATTGCGCCAGGATGATAAATCCGTAATATAGGCCGCCGTCAGAGCCGGTGCAGCAGTGCGCTCGGAGCTGGTCGTGGTGAGGGTCGTTAGCTCAGTCGGTAGAGCAGTTGACTTTTAATCAATTGGTCGCTGGTTCGAATCCAGCACGACCCACCATTTCTTCACAATGGGTGAAGACAGAATTCCCAGGTCGTTTAGCTCAGCTGGGAGAGCACCTCCCTTACAAGGAGGGGGTCACTGGTTCGAGCCCAGTAACGACCACCAGTTTTAACACGGTCTGCCACGGCAGGCAGTGACAGGTTCAAGGTGTGGGTCGTTAGCTCAGTTGGTAGAGCAGTTGACTCTTAATCAATTGGTCGCTGGTTCGAACCCAGCACGACCCACCAATCTTGAACAAAGAATACCCCAGGTCGTTTAGCTCAGCTGGGAGAGCACCTCCCTTACAAGGAGGGGGTCACTGGTTCGAGCCCAGTAACGACCACCATGTTTTAACACTGCCCGCCACATGCGGTTGGTGACAGGTTCAAGATGGGTCGTTAGCTCAGTCGGTAGAGCAGTTGACTCTTAATCAATTGGTCGTAGGTTCGATCCCTACACGACCCACCAATCTTGAACACAGAGTATCCCAGGTCGTTTAGCTCAGCTGGGAGAGCACCTCCCTTACAAGGAGGGGGTCACTGGTTCGAGCCCAGTAACGACCACCACTTTCTTGAAATAGAAAGAAAAAATGAT